>NZ_JAHLYV010000033.1:0-170140 GCF_025128115.1 Synechococcus sp. CS-1326
ATGAGGGGCACCACAAAGAGGGGATAATGGGTTCAAAATCAGCGAAATAGGCTGAATTTGTCAAAATTCCGCAACAAGTCGTTTGGTTTGAACATTTTGCCGGCGTAAGGCGCCGCCAAAGGCTTGTTGACCAGAGCTTCCTTAGTCCACGTCGGGTGGAATTGCTTCCCAGACGGACATACGTATAACCGCGGCGTGGGTTTTATCATGCGTAAATCCAAGCCCGTTGCGTCAAGGGGGGTTTATATCAACCTCTCTGACGCCCCGGCAGCAGCAGACAAACGAGTGCTTCTTGAACAGCGTCTTGTTAGTGGTGAGGCATCGTATGGAGTTGCACAAGACTCATTCGCGGATATCCCTGGCAAGCCTATTGCCTATTGGATATCGGAGAGGATTCTGAATGCTTTCCGGTCCAGTAAAACATTAGCCGATATTTTAGACGCCCGGGAGGGCATGTCTACGGGTAGTAACGCTACTCACGTTCGCTTGTGGTGGGAGCCGTGCATTAGTCAGATCGGGTTCGGATGCGCATCTCGTGAAAATGCAATGAAGACAGAGAAGAAATGGTTTCCATATAACAAAGGCGGGCCGCAACGTCGTTGGTATGGAAATTCCGAGCACATTGTGAACTGGGAGAACGATGGCATTAGACTCCAAACAGGCCTAGACCCAAGTGGAACCCGTATTTGGGCGCACAACTTCAATCTCTCGTATATCTTTCGTCCATCTGTCTCGTGGGGTGATATCACCACGAGAGGGCTTTCGGGTAGATTCTTCGGACCCGGCTATCTTTTTGATGCGACAGGGTTAAGCGCATTCTCGGACCTCCAAAATCATATTCTTATTGGATTATCACTTTTGAATTCAAGCGTTGGCCACACGTTTGCGGACGTCCTCAATCCAACTTTGCACTTCAAAAGTGGAGATTTTTCGGAAATTCCTTTACCACCGGAAATCCCTGAAAGAATACCCACTATTGTTCAGGATGCGGTTACCGAAGCCCGCACCGACTGGGACAGCTTTGAGACTTCCTGGGATTTTTCGGGCCTACCGTTGCTGCGCCCGCGGTTGAACAGCGCGACCCTGGAGGCGAGATGGCGGAATTGGGAAGCGCTGTGCACCGCAGCCATCCGCCGGATGCAGGAGCTGGAGACAGAGAACAACCGGCTCCTTATCACTGCCTATGGCCTTGACGGTGAGCTGTCGCCTGAAGTCCCTGAGGAGCAAATCACCCTCGCCCGTGCCGATGCCCGCGCGGATATGGCTGCCTTCCTCTCCTATGCCGTCGGCTGCATGATGGGCCGCTACAGCCTCGATCAGAACGGCCTGATCCTGGCTGATTCCCGCGAAAGCCAGGCTGACCACCTCGCTGCTTACGAAGGCAAGGTCGGCAAGCCCGTCACGGAAATTCAGTTCAAGCCCGACCCAGACGGGATCCTCCCTGTGCTCGATGGCGAGTGGTTTGATGACGACATCATCGCCCGCAGCCGCGAGTTCCTGTCCGTCACCTTCCCAGAGAGTTCCCTGACCGAGAACCTGCGTTTCATCGAAACTTCTCTCGGAAAAGACTTGCGCAAATACTTTTGCTCAGACTTCTACAAAGACCACCTGCAGACCTACAAGAAGCGGCCGATCTACTGGCTTGTGCAGAGCCCCAACAAAGGCTTCAGCTGCCTGATCTACCTGCACCGCTACACCAAAGACACGCTCAACCTGGTGCTCAATAATTACTTGCGGCCCTACCTGCTCAAGCTGGAGGCTCGCCAGCGTCAGCTTGAACTCGATCATGCCGACGATTCCCTGCCCAACAAGGAACGCGCCGCCTCCCGCAAGGAGCTCGACAAGATTGTCAAGGTGCTGTGCTGCGCGAATGCCAGGACTGGGAACGTGATGCACTCCTTCCCTTGGCCCAGCAACGCATCGAACTCGATCTCGATGATGGTGTTAAGGTGAACTATCTCAAGCTAACTGGCGTGCTGGCGCCGATCCCGGGGCTGGCGGCGAAGGAGGACTAGCGCGGATTCGAGCGTTCAACGACCAATCACTACCTGGTGATCACTGAGGCTCGGAT
Organism: Synechococcus sp. CS-1326; assembly: GCF_025128115.1. NCBI lineage: Bacteria > Bacillati > Cyanobacteriota > Cyanophyceae > Synechococcales > Synechococcaceae > Synechococcus > Synechococcus sp. CS-1326. The sequence goes on from NZ_JAHLYV010000033.1 coordinate 2,072, forward strand.
CCAACTCGTCAACTTACTCATCTGTTCCTCTTGGTCGGCTGGTACACTAGCGGAAATGGTGAGAATCTGGGTAACAAGATCATCATTGGAAGGACGCCAGTTGATTCCATTGGCTCCAAGAAAAAGACCACCTGAAATAGCGGACACCCTCTTGTTTCCATCATTGAAGCAGTGGTTTTTGGCAAAACCATAGATCAAGGTCGCGGCTAGATGGATGAGGGTCACATCAGGCTGATACCACAGAAGGTTTTTGGGACGTTGGAGTGTGGATGTAAGTCTGCCTTTGCCACCCAGTGCAAAGCCCTGCAACCCACCATGAAGCTCGATTGTGACGTTATGGAAGTAGAGGATCTCGGCTTCCGTCGGCCAATGCACGATCGCCGGATCAACGCTCACTCAGCCAGGCGTTGGAGTGCCTGGTCGTATCTCCGCACGAAAGCCATGCCGATGTCAACGATCTCTGGGCGTATCGCTCGTTTGTTATTTGTCTGCGGCACTATTTTAAGTCGGCGTATGAGGCGAGCAGTGCCAAATTCAGAAAACCCAATAACCTGAAAGCGAATGCTCGAGGATTGTTTGAGGGCAGCAGGACCTAGCCGGCGAATGGACCACCGAATCCCGGACCTAAGGCCCCTTCCGCCTTGGTTCACACCGCGCAGAAGCCGTGTGCCCACACCTGCACCCCTGTTGGACTAGAAGAAATCTAACGGAGGGAGGACGAGCCTGCCCATCAATGATTGCGTAGATAGCATTGCTATCACCCTTCTCAGGCAGTAGCTGATGGCCTCTCTCACCATCCGCAACCTCGACGACGGCCTCAAGGCACAGCTGCGACTCCAGGCCGCGCGCCATGGACGATCGATGGAGGAAGAGGTTCGCGTCATCCTGGCTGAAGCACTCACAGTCCCGTCACCATCCGCAGACGCCGCAGTGGGTCTGGGCAGCCGCATCCGCGCCCACTTCGCCGAGCTGGGTGGTGTGGAGCTTGACCTGCCGCCGCGGATCTCCAGCCCCGAACCGGCTGAGCTCACCTGATCGGCACCGATGGTCCTGCTCGACACCAACGTCCTTTCTGAGCTGATGCGCCCAGACCCCCACCCAGCCGTGCTCGCCTGGAGCGATCAGCTCGACCCCGAAGCCGTCGGCATCACGGCAATGAACGAGGCCGAGATCCTGCATGGCCTGGCCCGTCTGCCGCGAGGTCGGCGCCGCCAAAGCCTTGAGGAGCGCTGGGAGCAATTGGTGCCAGCCTTTTTCTCAGGCAGGGTGTTCAGCTTCGATCGCATGGCTGCCCACTGGTATGCCCAACTGCTTCATCAACGTGGTGTCATCGGTCGGCCGATGGCCACCGCCGATGCGGTGATCGCCGCCACCGCCCTGGCTCTTGGCGCCACCCTGGCCACCCGCAACACAGCTGATTTCGCAGGTGTGGGCCTTCCGTTGATCAACCCCTGGCCCACGCCATGACAGCCTTTCCCGCCACCACCCGCATCCACGACAGCCTTGATGTGGCCCTGGCCCGCAAAAGGGTCGTGCTCTGGTACGACGCCGCTGGTGAATGGAGCGAGTCCTTCGACAGCTACACCGGCAACGGCGTTGAAAAACGGCGGGTGGAGGGTGATGAATTCGCCAGCAAGGTGATGATCGCCCGCAGCCCCAGCCATCAGCGCTTCCTTCTTTACATCCCCAGTGAGAAGCCCGATGAAAAAGACAACTGGCTGCTGGATCTGCTCCTTGCTGGCCATGAGTTCAAGGCCGACCGCGCCTCCCTCGACATCCAGGACGCGGGCCTCACCCTGGAGTTCCGCGACCTGGCCAAGCAGCACAGCGCCTTCTTCCGCTCAATGGTGCGCACGCAGAAGCTCAAGGAGCAGCTGCGCTCCACCGATGACGCCGACTCGATTCGGCTCAAGATGATGGCGGTATTGGCAGGGGTTCCCGCCGATATCGACAAGCTGCTGCTCCATTTCCTCAGCCAATTGGAGACTGGCGCCCTCGATCTCAACGACCCACTGGTTGAGCTACTGAGTGACATCGATGCCAAAGGGAAAGATAGTCTGCAGTTGGTTCATCCGTTCTGGCAGGCAGTCAACAAAAAGTTCCGCAAGCCTGACGAACCAACCTTCTCCTCTCTGCGGGATTTTGTCACCACCTTCTTTCGCAGTGTTAATCCACTGGAGAAGCAGCCCCTGTTGCAACCCCACGCCCGCGTCTTCCTCAGCTTCTGGAAAGACAGCCTCAGCAGCCGCCCTGCCTTTGAGACCTGGTCTGCCCTGCTGGCCGAGACCCTCCAGATCGAGGCCCAGCTCGCTGATGCTCCCGATCCTCAGCTTGGTGATGACGACACTTTCGAGTTGTTTGATCGCTACACCCTTCACCGCCTGGTGCAGGGCTTCGAGGGCGAGGAACCTGCAGGCAGCCTGCTGGAGTTGATCCGCTCGCGCCGCAGCTCCACCTGGTTCGAGAAACACCGCCGCGGCTATCAGGCGATCGAGCAGGCGATTCAGCTCCGCAGCCTCCTCGCGGTAGCCGATCTCAACGTTTCCTCGCTTGACCATGGCCTTCAGCTCTACACCGAGCGTTGGTGGCGGATCGATCAGGCCTACCGCCTCTGCATCGCCAACTTGCGCACCTACGGCCAGCCCGGGTTGATGGAAGGGCTCAAGAGTTGGGTGGAAAGCCATTACGTCAACAACTTTCTGCTGCCGCTTTCCGATCGCTGGAGTGATCAGGTGGCCAAGCTCACCACCTGGAGCGCAGAAGCCCTGCCGCGGCAGCAGGAGTTCCATGCCCGCTTCGTGAATCCCCTGCTGAGCAAAGGCCAGCGGATGTTCGTGGTGATCTCCGATGCCCTTCGCTATGAAGCTGCCTGTGAGCTGGCCCAGCAGTTCACCCAGGGCAAGGGCTGGAGCACCCAGGTGGAGGCTCTCTTTGGTTCCTTGCCCAGCTATACCCAGCTGGGGATGGCCTCCTTGTTGCCCGGTGCCCAGATCACCATCAACCCCGCGGATGCCACCGTGGCGATCGATGGCCAAAGCGCCAGTGGCACCGACAACCGCGACAAGATCCTCAAGGCCCACACCAATGGCCGCGCCAAGGCGATCCAGGCGGAGGAATTCCTTGGTCTCAACAGCCGCACCGATGGCCGGGCGCTCACCAAGGATCACGACCTGATCGTGATTTACCACAACCGCATCGATCGGGTGGGCGACAAGCGCGACACCGAGGCAAACACCTTCGAGGCGGTGGAGCAGGCCTTCGAGGAACTGCAGGCGATCCTGCGCAAGATCGCCAACCTCAACGGCAGCAACGTGGTGATCACGGCGGATCACGGCTTCCTCTTCCAGCAGACGGCGGTTGATGAGGGCGACAAGGCCGTCTTCCCGAAAGCCGATGCCCTGACCTACAAGAGCCGCCGCTTTGCCTTCGGGGAAGAAATCGATCCAGCCAAAGGGCTGAAGGTCTTCACAGCCCAGGCTCTCGGCTTCATGGGCACATGGAGTGCTGTGTTCCCCCTGTCCCTGGGGCGTTTTCCGATCAAGGGCTCGGGTTCACGCTTCGTGCATGGCGGCCCCTCCCTGCAGGAGGTGGTGGTGCCGGTGATCAAGCTCAAGCGCGAGCGCAAGGACGACTCCCGCCTGGTGGAAGTGGAGGTGTTGCGGGTGCCCGCCAAGGTCACCACGGGGAAGGTGCCGGTGTCCCTGTTCCAGCGGGAGCCCGCCGGCCCCAAGGTGCTGCCGATCAGCCTGCGGCTGGCCCTCTACGCCAAGGCCGATGGCACGCTGTTGTGCGAACCCAAGACTCTGGTCTTCGATTCCACAGCCGCCGAGCCGCGCGAGCGTGAACAGCGGCTGGAGTTGCTGCTCTCCAATGCGGCCGAGGCCTACAACAACCAGCCCATCGAGCTGCGCTTCGAACGCTGGGTGGCGGGCGTGAACGACCCGGTGCCGGATCCGAGCAAGACTGTGGAGCTGAAGCTGCAATGGGCCTTCGGAAACGACTTCGATGATTTCTGAGCCCATGACCACCACCAACGCCGAGAGCACAGGCAGCGTTGACGAAGCCTCCGGACGGACGCCCAGCCCCCTGGACCAGAAAATCCTCGAGCACTTCCCCGGCTTGGTGGTCCGCAAGGACCTCACCACCGAGCTCAAGCAGAACGCGGTGGTTCCCACCTACGTGCTCGAGTACCTGCTCGGCCAGCACTGCGCCACTGACGATCCCACCCTGATCGCAGAGGGGCTGGAAACGGTCCGGCGCATCCTCGCCAAGCACTACGTGCACCGCAACCAGGCGGAACTTGTGAAATCCACGATCAAGGAGCGCGGTACCCACAAGGTGATCGACAAACTCACCGTGGAGCTCAACGACAAGGGCGGCTTCTACGAGGTGGAGTTCACCAACCTCGGTCTCAAGAAGGTCCCCATTGCTGTGGACTTCATCAAGCGCTACCCCAAGCTGTTGGTGGGCGGCATCTGGGCGATCACCGATGTGGAATACGAACTCCCCGCCGACCCCAAAGCCAGCCCCTGGCAGATCTCCTCGGTGAAACCGATCCAGGTGGCGGGGGTCAATCACGACGAATTCCTCGCCGCTCGCGCCCAGTTCAGCACCGACGAGTGGATGGACGTGCTGATGCAGAGCGTGGGATTCAACCCCGAGCACTTCAGCCGCCGCGCCAAGCTTCTCACCCTGATCCGGCTGATCCCCTACTGCGAGCGCAACTACAACCTGTTGGAGCTGGGTCCCAAGGGAACGGGTAAATCCCACATCTTTGCCGAGTTCTCCCCCCACGGCATGCTGATTTCAGGCTCGGAGGTCACCGCACCGAAGCTGTTCGTGAGCAACGCCAACGGCAAGATTGGCCTGGTGGGCTACTGGGATTGCATCTGCTTCGACGAGTTCGCAGGTAAGGACAAGAAGGTGGATAAGACATTGGTGGACATCATGAAAAACTACATGGCCAACCGCACCTTCTCGCGGGGAATCGAGCAGCTCACCGCAGAAGCCTCGATGGTGTTCATGGGCAACACCCAGAAGTCGGTGGCTTACATGCTGAAGCACTCTCACTTCTATGAGCCGCTGCCCGATAAATACATCGACTCGGCCTTTCTCGATCGCATCCATGCCTTCAACCCCGGCTGGGAGGTGGCCCCAGTGCGGCATGAGTTGTTCTGCACCGGTTATGGCTTCGTGGTCGACTACATCGCCGAGGTACTCAAGCACCTGCGCACCGAGGACTACACCGGCCTCTACAAGCAGCATTTCGAGATCAGCTCGGAAGTCTCGACCCGCGACCAGACCGGCTTCGAGAAGACCTTCTCCGGCCTGATGAAGATCCTCCACCCCAACGGCAAGGCCACCCCCGAGGAGATCGCCGAACTGCTGGAGTTCGCCATGGAATGCCGCCGCCGCGTGCGCGAGCAGATCCTGCGCATCGACGACACCTTCCGAACGAACGACTTTGTCTACCGCTCGCTCAATGGCGGCACCACGGTCACGGTGCTGACGCCGGAGGAGAAGCAGTTTCCGGCGTTTGCTGGGCCCAGGCCTGAACCGGCGACTGACGACGATTCCCCTGCCGCACCTGGCGTTCCCGAATCAGCACCCCCCGCTGGAGCACCAACCACTCCAGAAGCGAAACAGCAACACCTTGTGGTGCCTGAGAACGCCAAGGGATGGAGCTATCGGCGCCTCTTCGGCGACTACTTGGTGGGGGCGCAGAAGATCGTGATCAAGGACCCCTATATCCGGGCCTTTCACCAGATCCGCAACCTTGTGGAGTTCCTGCGCATGGTCAACGAGATCACCCCACTCGGGGATGAGGTGCGCGTACACCTGATCACCTCTTCCGATCCTGAAACACTGGAGAAGCAGAAGGACAACCTCACCCAGGTCGCGGAGTCATTCAGCGGCACGGCCACTCCCTTTAGCTGGGAGATTGAAGCCAGCCCCAACTTCCATGCCCGCAGCATCACGACAGACACCGGCTGGAAAATCAGCCTCGATCGAGGCCTTGACATCTTCCAGTGGTTCGAATACTCGCAGTTGAGCGCTGCCGCCACACTCCAGGAGGCACGCCTTGTTAAGGGCTGTGAGTTGAGCTCCTTCAAAAGCACAATCTGACCAGGCCGGGGAAAGAAGCCAAGGCACAGGCCAAGAATTTCTTTGTGCGAAAGACCAGTAGCAAGAGCCATGCTTGGCTCGACACTGGAGGCCCGATAGTCCTTCGCAGGTAACTAGATTGCGCTGCCACCTCCTGATCGGTCCTCCGGCCAGCGGCAAGACCACCCTGGCCCGGGTACTGGCTCCCTTGATCTCTGAGCCTGGTGAGCCTCCGGCTCTGGTGCTCTCCACCGACGCGATCCGCGCTGAGGTCTTCGGGGATGCCGCGGTGCAGGGGCCCTGGAGCACCATTCAGCAGCACCTGCACCAGCGCCTGCAGGCGGCCGTGACCAGCGGTATCCCGGTGATCATCGATGCCACCCATGCCAGGCGGCCCTGGCGCCTGGCCATCACCCAGGCCCTTGAGCTTCCCGTCCCAGTGGAGTGGATCGGCTGGTGGTTGTTCACCCCCCTGGCCACCTGCCTGGAGTGGAACCAGCGTCGCCAGCGCCTGGTGCCCGAGCCCGTGATCAAGGAGCTGGCGGCGGCCCTCGCCGATCAGAGCTTCGGGCCCAGCCGCGCCGAAGGGTTTGCCGCCGTTGTGTCCCTTGTGCCCACCCATCACAGCGAATTGGAGCCTGTCCTGCGCGAGGAGCTGGCCCGGCTCGAACGCCGCATCCGTTCAGCCACCAACCGTGAAAAGCAGGTCGTGCGGCATGGCTATTCCCGTCTGCTGGATCTCGAACGGCTGCTCTATCTGCTGCGCCTGCTGAGCTGCTTCCCCGACCTGGCCGGCAACGATTCCGCCACAGCCTCCGACCTGGAGGCCATCGTTTCACCATTGCCCGAGGGCGATCTGGCCGATCGGGCTGCTGCCCTGCTGCGACGCCTGCACGGTGATTGCTACGGCGATGCATTGGCTCTCCGCAGTGATCTCGCCTGGCTGGAACAGCAGGGGTTCACCTCCGCCCTACCCGTTAACGCCCCAATCCAACTCCCCAAAGTGGGGCCGCTCTTATCGCCCGGGCAGCGTTCGGCGCTGCCGACTGCGGGTGGTGTGAATGGCGGCCACCCTCCCTTGGGGGATGCTCAGGTGTTCATCCGGGTCTTCACCCTGCTGCGCCATGTGTTGCAGCAGCCGTTCGATCGGGAACGTGGCAGCGATCTACCCGCACACCTGATCGCAGCAATGGAAAACGTCCCCGGTGCCTACTTGCCAGGAGAGGCCGCCACCCTGCGCAAGGACCTGGAAAAGCTGCTCACGCCCTATGGCTTCCGCGCTCGCAACGACAACGTTCGCCACGGCTATGCCCTGGGCACGGCCCTGCTTTCGGCGCCCCGCCTACGGGAAATCCATGGGGTGGTGCGTCAGGCGGCCGCTCGCCTCGGTGATCCATCGGCCCAGGATCTGCTCGCTGAGCTGGAGGAACGGCTGCACTGGGGCGGGATTAACCCCACTACCTCCGCACCCGTGCGCACCTACGCCAACCACTCCGTGGTGGATGCAGCCCTGGTGCGCCCGGATTCGCTCGCAGCTGATCGCCATGGTTACCAACAGGCAGAGGCGATCGAAACGGCGATCCTCGAGCACCGGCGTGTGGTGCTGGAGCGTTTCCCCTCGGTGGCCAGCTTCCCGGGCAGTCCATCGGGTGAACTGCGGGTCTGGCCGCTCCAGCTAATCTTCCACAACATCGGCTGGTATCTCCTGTTTGAGGAGGATGCCGTCGCCCAGCTGCAGGGCTTGATCCGCACCGAACGGCTCGATCGCCTCGCACTGCGCCGCAGTGAGAGCCGCAACCGCCGCGGCGATGACGTTCATCAGCAATCCGTCGAACGGGCCGGGCGATTGCTCCATCTCAGCGGCGGCATCTACTGCGGCGACGATCTCAGCGAGCAACTGGCCGTCACCAGCACCTCAGCGAAGGCTCGGAACCAGCACCTTGTAACCCTGCGCTTCTCCTGTCAGGGCTGGGCCTTCGCCTTCATCCGCGAGGGCGTGTTGCGCTTCCCAATCGAGCGCACCCGCTTCTCACAGCCCCTGGCCGGCGACACCTGGTGGTGCCACCCCAAAGCTCCCCATGTGCTGGAGCCCAACCCCGCCGGCGACAGCCACCCCTACCCGGTGGAACTCGACCTGCCGACCTGGACGGTGCAGCGGGATGTAGACCTACGCAATTGGCTGCTGGGATTCGTCGGCGGCATCCGTATCGAAGCACCTGAATCGATGCGGGAAGAGCACCAGGCCAAGGCCCGCTCAATCCTTGCTGCCTACGGACTCCCTCATGAAGGCAGCCAGTCAGGCCCTGAGAAAGAGGTGGAACCGGCAGTGACCTACTTCCCCAACCGCTTCCGTCGCGATTGATCAGTTGGTTCTTCGCACGGGATCCTCACTACTCCGTCACAAGGGAGGGAATCATGGAAGGAGCTACTCACCGCAACCAATGAGCGGCCATGGGCATTGCCACCAAGCAGCAGTACCAACCCTTCTCCTGATGCCATGCCCCTTCGCTTCCGTCGCAGCACCCGCCTGGGGCCTCTGCGCTTCAACTTCGCCAAAACAGGCCTCAGCTCGATCTCGCTCGGTGGCCCTGGGGCCTCCTTCAACATTCCCGTGGCTCGCTCCGGTGGCGCGCGCACCACGGTGGGGTTGCCCGGCACCGGCCTGAGCTGGAGTGTCGAGCAGGGAGGGGAGGAGCCCATCGGCCGACGCGCAGCCATCCCCGCTGGCCCCGCAGAAGGTCTGCCGAACAGCCGTCGCCTCAGGCCGGGCCAGCTGGATGCGCTCAAGGCGAGCTGCCTGAATCTGCTGCACCAACAGCTGTTCCAGGCCGGCGGCATGGGAGCCCAACTCTGGGAGCTGAGCTTGGTGACCCGCCTGCTGAGCGATCCCACCATCGGTGAGCGCACCAGCGGGCTGCTGGCGGTGATCGAAACCCCAGAAGCGATGGAGGCCTACCTGCTGCGCGCCCAGGGCCAGGACGACCTCAAACGCCGTGCCAAGCGCTGCGTCGAGGCGGTCCAGGAAGCAGGCCGGCTGGCCCGTGCTCGGGGCTGGCTGACTCCGGACAAACCCCGATGGCCCCTGCCGGTAGAACGATGGTTAGTTCATTGATGAGCGCCTACGGCCTCCGCCCCGAGGAGCTGCAGCACCTTCAGCTACGCCAGGGTCACCTCTGGTGCCTGTACGAGAAGGTTGCTGCTCGCGGCAAGTCCAAGCCCAGGGTGCTGCAACTGCTGCCCTGTGATGAATGGCCTGATGGCTGGCGTGTTGAACTCAGGTCTTCCTCCGCCGAAGCGGGGCCTCGGTTGGGGGCCATAGAGCCACAACTTGTTGAACAGGGCCCGCTGGAAGCAGCTGTAGCGGAATTAAGAGGCCTGGGGCAAACACTCGTGCCCTACTCGTGCCGGCACGGCTACGCCCATCGGGCCCAAGTGATCTGCGACCTGTCGCCCAAAGTGGTGGCCACGGCAATGGGCCAGAGCGTACAGACCCACCTAGCTGCCTACAGCCGCTGGTGCGGCGATGACGTGGTCGATGACGCTTTCGCCAAAGCAGAGCTACGACTGGGCCAGAGCCCACGAGTCTGTAGCTCGGGTGAGAGATCCAGGATCCTCACAGCCTCTACCTGGGTTCGTTGCTGGGACTCTCGAGGTGCTGTCCTGAAGTTGCAGACCATCCCAAATTGGCCAACCTCGACCGCCCAAAAAAGGAAATTCACTATAGGGTAAGCAAACATTCCACTGGAAGACAGCAGATCCCAGTCTTTTAAAAGGCAAGAATGAATCCCCAAGAGCTTTTAAATTGGTACGAGAAGTCGGCTCAGCCGTTTCTTGAAAAGCATGCACCTGAAAGACTTGAGGCTGTGCAGGCCGATCAGCAGAGACTCAGCCGCCTGTTGAAAACTAAGGACGAAGTCACAATTTGCTTCCTTGGTAACTCAGGTGTCGGCAAGAGCACGCTGCTAAACGCGCTAGCTGCTGGCGCGAGCCAGATTCTTCCGGCCGGTGGCATTGGTCCGCTAACGGCGCAGGCCACAGAGGTCCGCTACAGCGAAGAAAAGCGCTTTCTCGTCACATACCACCCAAAAAAGAATCTGTGGCGGCTTGCGTTCGCGCTGGAAACTCGGCTGCAAGCTGAACGTCGCAAAGCCAAGAAAGAGACTGACTCGGCTTCTATCGAAGTCCATGACACAGATGCAGATGGTGCACTGTTAGAGTTTGCAAGTGAACTCACACAGGACGAGCTTGCAGAGGCTCTTCAGCAGGCAAATATCGATCCATTAGTTTCAATAGAAGAGGGAGCACCTGAACAAGAAGATGCACTAGAAGGATTCATCAAACAGGCTAAGAATATCGTTTGTGGTAAGCAATTTGCCGAACGACCAATGGAGTATCTGGTAGACGGACTCAGGCTGGCCTGCAGTTACGATCCCAAATGGGGATCAGTAATCGATGCTGTAGATCAGGTGCGAATAGAGCGTATCCGCCAGATCATGCATTCCCCTAAGGATGATCGACGCTATGAGCGAAGGGAGGGCTGTGACCCTCGAGGCTTTCAGGAGGATATGACAGCACACGCAGCAGGTTTTCTCTCACCGCTGATTGAACGTATCGAGGTGGGCTGGCCATCGGACTTACTAAAGTCTGGAGTAGTACTCGTGGATTTGCCCGGTGTAGGCATTGCCCAAGACTCTTACCGAGATGTGACCAAGTCTTATGTTCGTGACAAGGCGAGAGCCGTGATCGTCACCGTGGACCGAGCTGGTCCCACGGAGTCCACAATGGACCTGCTTCGCACCAGCGGATATTGGCAACGGCTGGTTGGTGCTGCGGACGATCCAGCAAGCGATGCTTGCTCAATGCTGATTGCTGTCACACGTGTGGATGACGTTACCCAAACGGAGTGGCAAAATCAAACCTTTATCCTCGAAGAGGGTGCACCGAAGCCAAAGAAGAGGGAGGTTTTCGCGCAATTAGTAGAAGAATTCAAGCCGCGCATGAAGGCTCAGATTGTCGAACAGCTTGGCAATATTGGCGACTCGTCCAACGACTCAGTCAATTTGGCACGAGATCAAGCCCGCGCCACCATCATGGATTCACTAGAAATTCATCCGGTCTCGGCGCCTGAGTTGCGTAAAATCCTGCTGGATGATGAAGATGATCGCCCCTTTCTGGCGAGCCCCGAGCAGACGGGTATCCCGCAGCTGCAGGCATCACTAGCCGGTCTCGCGCAACAGGAGACCGAGAGACAACGTTTAGCAATCGAGGAGTTAACTGAGCGCTTAGCGTCAACGCTGATCAGCGAAATGCAACTGATCGAGGCCAAGTGGCAACACGAGAATCGTGCGGCAGAAGAATCTGAAAAACTCGAAAAAGCCATAACACCTATTCTTACTGAAAAAAAGGAGGAATACCGCGTTCGCGCGGCTGGCTTTCGTAACTTTCTGGACGAAACTGTTCCAGCGAAGATTGAAGCCCTAGTTCTAGAAGCTCAGATAGCTGCAGAGAAGGACGTCAAAGATTACCTAACTAGTCTGCGAGGTGCCCATTGGGGCACGCTGCGGGCGGCTGTTCGTCGAGGGGGCACCTTCTATGGAAGCCGGAATATTAACCTTCCAGACGATATCACTGGCTACTTTATGGAGCCTATGGCCGCAGTTTGGGGACAAAAACTATTGCGAGTCATTCGTGCTAAGACGGCTGACCTCGCAAGCGATACCGTGCAGCTGGTGCAGGAGCTTTGCAATTGTGCCATTGAGCAAGGGGGTGCGACAATCAAAAAGCAACTCTTACAGGCCCAACAAGATCGCATTGCCGCCCTGGCAAAACAGATCAAGACAGTTGGCAAAGAAGCCGTCGATGAGCTACGTCAGACTGTGAAGTCAGAGTTGTCAACAACCATCAGACAGCCGATCAAAAGCGCATGCGAGCAGTTCGTCAGTAATGGCAATGACATTGGTCCGGGTGTAAAAGTACGCATCTTGGACTTATTCTCAGATCTTGCTAAAGTGGCAACGTCTGCTGCCAAAGATCCTGCCATTCGCATTCTTCAGGAGAATGCAACTCGTGTCCGAATAGAAATACAGCATGAGTTAATGAAGGGTGGTGATCCTTTACAAGACACGGCTGATCTAATCATTGAAAGCCACGAGGCACGAGTCCGGCGGTCCGACTCTCAGAAGCGCAAAATCATTTTAACTGAAGTTCGCTCAGTGATCGTTAGCTTCCCTGGCAGACCGCTCTGCACAATGGAATCTGAGGCTACTCATTAGAGGTTATCGATGCTTTTTGAATACGCAGGACATCAAAGGGCCTTGTTAAGAACAGTAGAAGACTTTGGCTTTGTAACGTACGACTTGGTCGGTATCCCAAGGCGGCTTTGTGAAGTGGATTCACTTCCTCCACTGGTTGAGACCAACGTCGACAAGCGTCGAACGAAGCAGCTCCCCACTCCAGCTGCTGAACTAGCTCGCTTGGAGCTTGCAGAAGGAGATGGGTGGCTGTCACTCTCTGCAAGGACTCTGGCGCGAGTGTACGCCGCATTCCTTGTAGCGGAGGATCCCCAGCGTCGACTGGATGCCCGTAAAGCAGCCACACTCATGCATCAGGTCAGCCTGGTACAGCACATTCTGCAGAGTCCGGAGCTTAAGAAGGTCCTTATTGGTGACGAGGTTGGGCTCGGAAAGACCATCGAGGCGGGACTGATCGTTCGACAGCTGCTTGAAAGAGACTCCCGAACCAGGATTTTGTACCTAGCGCCAGCGAGGTTGGTCAGTAATGTTGCTCGCGAGTTTCGTCAAAAGCTCGACATCGACGCCCGCGTGTGGGTAGCTGGCTCAAGCTCCGATGCCCGCATTGATAATGACCGAGTCGTCATCGCAAGTATCCACAAAGCTGTCTTCGGAGACAACCTGGAAAGAGTGGTTAAAGGTGGCCCCTGGGACGTCCTCATTGTTGATGAATGCCATCATCTTTCTGACTGGAGTCCCTCTGGAGGCAAGCCCAACCAATCCTTCAAGTTGGTCAGTCAGCTCATCAAGAGTCAGCCGGAGGAAGGGCGTCTCATCCTCATGAGCGGTACTCCACATCAGGGTAGCGAGACCAGATTTCGCAACATACTGAGGTTGCTCTCTGATGACGGGAAAGACATCAAAGGTGCAGCCGGTCGAGTCATCTTCCGTACAAAAGATCGTGTACGGGACTGGCGAGGAGCTCCACTCTTTCCTTCTCGTGACATCCGTAAACCTGTTGTTGTGGAGCTTGGAGAGCGATACAAGGATTGGTACTCTTTGGTGGCACAGCTCTATGACATTGATGGGCTAAATGGAGTCCGGCTTCGTGCGGCGGGTTGGGCGAAGGGTCAGGCGCTCCAGTGGGCTGCCTCCAGCGTCCAAGCTGGGCTTGGCTTTCTTATACGGCTTGCTATCAGACGCCTGAACTGGTCTTTGCAAGACCCTTCCCTCAGCGCCGCCCTCGCGGCCCTGCGCCCCTATCGGGGTGGTGCAACAGATGAGCCGTTGCCGACGTTGTTTGATCGCCTTGTCAAGCAAGTGGGTAGTTCCGTCCTTCAACAGATTGGTGAGGAGGATGAGGAGGACTGGGACGAAGAAGTGTGGCGCCCGGACCCGAACGTGCTGGCACAGTTGCTCAATCAGGGCGTGGAGTTGATCCAAAGTGGCTCCTCTCAAGCCAAGTGGGACGCTGTCTGTGACTTGATCGACCGGTTTGAGGGTGAGAAGGTCGTGCTGTTTGCGCAGCCAGTAGAAACGGTTTCCGTCGTGGCCGCGGTCTTGGAACAGCGCTACGGCATCAAGCCAGCGATCATCATTGGCAACCAGCCTGATCATGAGCGCACGGCACAAGTCGCCCGCTTCCAATCTGACGATGGCCCCCGGTTTCTTGTGTCGTCAAAGGCTGGTGGCGAAGGGCTCAATATGCAGCGTGCCAGGTATCTTATACATCTGGACGTTCCATGGAACCCCATGGATCTGGAACAGCGAATTGGCCGAGTCCATCGGTTTGGGTCGCGCAAGACCATTGTGGTTGACACCGTGGTGGCTGCAGGTAGCCGTGAAATCGATATGTACCGCATTGCGCGGGACAAGCTTGCATTGGTGGCACGCCATCTCGCCCCTGACCAGTTCGAGACGTTATTTAGCCGTGTCATGTCTCTCGTTCCTCCAAAGGAGTTGGAGGCCATCTTGGGTGACGTCTCTGGATCGCTTGACCTAGGGACACCTGAGGCCGAAGAGATCGGACGGCTGGTGAATGAGGGCTTTCGAACGTGGAGCAGCTTTGACGACACTTACCGGCATCAGGCCGAGCTCATCCGAGCCGCGAACGCGGGAGAGGCTCACTGGGCAGACCTGGGTGCTTTTCTTGTCAAGTACTGCGGTGCCACCGATGGACCCGGTGCAACGTTTTCTTCCTTTGAGTTCTCGAACGATGAAATTGTCGCTGTTGAGGAGAATGTCAGAACGATTCAAGCCAATGGGACGAACTACGCTTGTGGTGATACAGGCGGATTGACTGCCACAGGGTCTGACGGCGTATTCGCTACGAATCTCGGGTTGAACCTGGATTGGGTGCAACGCAGCCTTCGCGAGGTACTAAACCCTAATCGCTCGGCGGGAATGGCATTTGTTAATCGTTCACCCAACATTGAACTGGATGTCAAAGGCAATGATGTCGTAACTTCTCTGTTTTTTCTTAGGCAGCAACTCAGACATGAGGCTGGGCGGTGGACGGAAAACTCGGTGGAGTTGCGGCTCTTCTTGGTGGGGACAGAGACTGCACCTGTAGAGGTGCCTGGAGAGGCGAAGGCCCGGCTAGTTCGAGCACTGAACTCCTCAAGCAGGGTGAAGGATCCTCAGTCATTGCGCACCCGTACAGATCTGCTAGATATAGAGCGAGAGCTCGTGTCCTTGCTCCGAACTCCCTCCGACGAGGAGATTGCCCAGGGAGTACGTTATGCTGTTTGGCCTTTTGCCGCAGTATCCATAGTCCCGTAGCGCAATCTGCACCTTACGCCGCACCGATGAGAAAATATAAGTACCAGGGCTGGCGTTGAAATGCGCTTACCATAGTGCAGTTTAGGGTGCTTGAGTTGATGTCTTAGATTATGGAAGAGGGCCGGGAAGTCCGCGCCTCCTTGTGAGGGCACGTTGCCAGCAAGCCATTTCGCTCAGGGCTTAGGTGTTCCCGAGCAGTTGCTCAGAATTCAGCACTTATCCGAGTGCTCATTTAGGCCTAGAGATGCCTTCGGCTCTAACCAGAGATGGTGGCCTCCATGTTGTCGAGGTGCCACTGCTGCGGGCCCTTCCCCTGGGTGCAGCCCCCCACCGGAGGAAGTCTTTCTCCGGCTGCATCGTGACTGCATCGACAACCGGGAGACTCCAGAGCATGGAAGACACCCCACCTGAGCATCAGTCAGGAGCGCGCTGACGATCCGGTCCCTGCTCCAACACTCTCGACGGATCACTGACTTCCCCGGCGTGTGACGCCGCTGTTTGATTTGCTGCGTCGCCGTCCACTGCACCGTTAACGGCCCAGCCTCAGGTGCCCAGGACCAAACGGGAGGTCCCACTTGTCAACTGGCCCCAGGTGCCAGCGTCAGCATCTCCGCCCCCACAACCAAACTGCTTCAGAGCCCGGTGGCCTCGTCACCGGGCTTTGTCATGCCTCCTCCAGTCTGGGGCGCACCAGTTCGAACACCTCTCCCAGGCGCGTGTAGTCGTTCGAGGCCAACTTGCCCACCGGGCGGAGTGCTTCCGCCGAAGCAGATGCAGTGCGGCCAAGGCAACGCTCCTGCACGTGCACCATCACCACCTGGCCCAGCGCCATGGTGAATGTGGTTCCTGGCACGGGGATCAGCTCAAGCAGCTCACATTCCAGGCAGGCGGCGGCATCCTCCACGCGCAGGGCCGCGATCCGGCTGCAGGGCACGGCCGCCAGGCCAGCGGCCACGAATTCATCGGTGCCAGGCGGATAGTCGGTGGCGGTGATGTTCATCGCTTCGGCGAGCCGCTCATCCACCACATGCACCGCAAAGCAGCGGGTCTGGCGGATGTTCAGCAGGGTGTCCTTCTCCCGATCACGCCGGGCACCGATCGACACCATCAACACCGCCGGCTGATCACTCACGGCATTGAAGAAACTGAACGGCGCCAGGTTGGCTTGCCCCTCGCTGCTGATCGTGCTCACCCAGGCAATCGGCCGAGGCACCACCAGGCTGGTGCAGAGCCGGTAGAGCGCCCCGCCATCCAGGCTGCCTGGATCAATGGAGCGAATCGGCTCGGGTGCGGGCATCGATCAGCCGAGATCAGTGGCCCTTCATGCTGCCGCCGCCGCCTCCAGCTGGGCCGCCCTGGCAAGGATCTCCTTCTGGGAAGCCAGGGCTCAGCCGCTGAACAGCTGCCTCAGGAACGAATCGCTCAAGGCCACCGCCGTGGCCCAGTTCTGCGCCTCGCTCAGGCCTGAGCTGCGGGTGGGCTTGAAGCTGTGGTCACCGCTTGGGATCCAGCGCAGCTGCACCTGCGGCGAGAGGCTGTAGGTCTCCACCTCCTCACGGCGGCCGAACGTGTCGCGTTCCCCCTGCAGGATCAAAGTGGGCGTACGCAGATCTCCCAGGTGCTCGGTGCGCAGCTGCAGCGGCTTGCCGGGCGGGTGGAAGGGATAGCCCAGGCAGAGACAGCCGCGTACCCCATCGCTGGCGGCCAGCTCATCGGCCAGCAGGCTGGCCACCCGGCCGCCCATCGACTTGCCGCCGATGAACAGCGGCCGGCCCGGCTGCTCCGCCTGCACGAGCCGCACCTGCTGGCGGAACACCTCCTGCAGCACCGGCATCCGATCGGGACCCTGACGGCGGCCCGTTTCCCGGATGCGCGCCATGTACGGAAACTCAAAGCGCACCACCCGCCAGCCCTGTTGCGCCAGGCCGCCGGCGATGGCCGCCATGAACGGGCTGTCCATCGCTGCTCCAGCGCCATGGGCCAGCAGCACGCTGGCCGGTGCGGCGTCGGGTCCGGCGATCAACCGTGGGTCGGAGGTTGGGGCCCCAGCTGTCATGCACCGATGCCGGTTGAGCCGTCGGCCAGCGATCCAGCCCGGGATGGCTCCGGCCGCTCCAGGTATCCCGCCGCCCACACCGCCGGGGCCAGGCCTGCGGGCACCAATCGCCCGTAGCCGTCACTGGCCAGGATCTCCTGCACGGCTTCTCCGAGCAGCTCGGTGGAGCGGCTGCCGGACAGCCGGTGGCTGAGGGTCTGGTGGATCCGCAGCAGGTACCAGGCGGTGCCCTCCAGGCCGGCATTGAAGCGCTCCCAGCTGCTGGGGTCGCGCCTGGCGTCGAGCACCATGTCGCGGGCGTTGTGGGCCTTGTCAGCGGCCGTGACCCGCAGGGAGCCCTCACTCTTGTGATCGAGAGAGGCCAGGTAGCGGGTCTTGCGCAGCCGCCAGGGTTCTTTGACCGCGCCGGTCAGTCCCTCGGCGGTGTCGGTGCAGTCGCGCACGATGTCGGCCACCTCCACCCCGAAGCGCTCGGCGATCGAGCCATGGGTCTGGTCAGCATCTTCAATCGCGTCGTGGAGCAGGGCGGCAATCGCCTGATCTTCACTGCCGCCGTCTTCCCAGACCAGGCCGCTCACGGCGATCAGGTGGGAGATGTAGGGCACCGGCTTGCCCTTGCGGCTCTGGCAGCGGTGCAGCTGGGCGGCCCAGAGCAGAGCCTCGTCGTAGCGCGGGCTGTGGGTTGGGGGTTTGGTGTTCATCGGCTTGATCTGCTGGGGGTTCATGGTTGGGCTCTGGCCTTCGCTTTCCGCGCATTGCGGGCCTGATAGGCCTCACAGAGCAGATCCATGGCGGCTGCCGGGAGGGGCTCCAGAATCTCGCCGCCAGCGAAGGCTTCAGCGTCGAAGTAGCGGCGGGCCCGTTCTTCGTGGATCCGGTCCCACCAGTCGCCGCCGATCAGGCGACCCCAGAGATCGGGGAAGGGTTGCCAGGCCCCGCGAACGACAGCCCAGATCGCTTCGGTGTCAGGGCCATCGCCCATCCGGGCCAGGGTGACCGGCCTGCCGTGGTTGCCGTCGTCATCGTCTTGCCAGGGATCTTCCTTGGCGTAGTACCTGAAATGCATGGGGTGCCTCCGGGGTTGGGAACACCCCCCGGGCAGCGCCTGGAGGTTCATTCTCTCCTGAATGGCCGATCCTTCCGTTCTTGATCAGGACGGCGGAAGCTGCGACCACAGGATCAGAGAAAACCAGACCACGAGACCTAAAATCGATCTCATGGCAACTGGAATGCTGCGCAAACCTCTGCCATCGATCGCCCACATCCAATGAGCTGTCAGGCCTGAACCCCTGTGGCCTCAGCCACCAAACCGTTTCAGAGCCTGGTGCCCTGCCCGGCGGCAGACGCAGAGCGCTGCGCCCTCCGGTTGCGGCGAAAGTCCCAGGGACGGGTGATGCCATCGAGCTGCTGCCACACCCCCTGGCGGCGGCGGGAAGCCCGCAACTCGGCATCCAGATACGCCCTGGCATCACAGCTGCCGAGATAGCGGCGGTAGGCGAAGGCCTTGCCGTCTTCCACCAGCGCCAGATTGAGATTCACGCCGCTGATCACCTCGGCCACGGTGCGGCCGAAGCGATCCACGGTGTGGGGCCGGAGCGTCACGGCGGAGCCCAGCCGCAGGCGGCTCTGCAGGTAGCTGCGGGCCTGGGCGCCATGGGGGGCCTGGGCCAGCTCGGGAGCGTCGATGCAGGCCAGGCGCACTGTGATCCGCTGCTGATCCTGCAGAACGCGGATGGTGTCGCCATCCCCGATCGACAGCACCGTGACGGACCGCGGCCTCTGGGGATTGGCCCAGCCAGCCGGCAGGCCGTTGACAAGGCCGGAGAGCACCACAAGAGCTGTGAGCAGGGGCCAGCGGATCACACGCTGCACCCGGAGCCATTCAGCCTCCATTCCTGCTCCTGACCATCCAGGCTGCGGCGACACCGGCGCAACGGCCGCTGAAGGCGAGATCGATCAGTTGTATTCACCTGGGATGTCGTTCTTGCGCACAGTCACCTTGTCGAACGTCTGGCCCGATGCCCGCAGCAGCTCATCGCCCGAAAATTCAAAACCGCTTTTCAGGGCGATCTGGGCCACGTCATCGGCGGTGGCAGCGGCCAGCACCTGGCGCTTCAGCTCAGCGTCGTTCTGCATCCTGCTGAGGAAGGCCTTCAGCTGCTCACGGGACATCGGCCACCGACCTTCAGGTGTTCCATCCTCCCAGGCGGCGACATGCCACGGGCGGCCAACCGATGAGACAGAATGTTTACGTTCCGTTACATGATCCATGACGGTCGGTCAGCTCTTTCTCAATTCCCTCTCCACAGGCGTGATCACACCCGACGAGCTCTCCTGGCTCGCCCACCAGCAAGACCGCTTCTCCAGGATCGAAGAAGCCACCGCCTTGCGGCTCGGCCGTCTGATCGACCAGGGCGCCATCCAGCTGGGCTGCCGGATCCCGGCTGCAAAGCTCCAGCACGACAGCGTGCGTGAGCACTGGATCGAGCCCCTGGGCCGAAACCGGCACCACTGAGCCGGGCCATCACGTTTACAATTGGTAACGTTCAGCAAAATCCTTCACACCATGGCTGATTCCTCCCCCCGCTTCGGCTTCGTTGCTTTCGCTGAAACCTGGAATGGCCGTCTGGCCATGCTGGGCTTCGTGATCGGCCTGGCTACCGAGCTGCTGACCGGTCAGAGCATCCTGTCCCAGATCGGCCTGGGCTGAATTCAATTCAGGCTGGTTGATTCCATGAAAAAGCCCGGTTGGTTAACTCCAACCGGGCTTTCAACACAGACAATCAGCTGGCCTGCTGAAAAAGCTGCTCAAGGCGCTCACGATTGAGATCGACGTACATCACCTCTTCGCCAGGCTGGGGAGCCTCGGGGTGACGAGCTCGGCGGTTGCCGGCTGGCTGGGCGGTGATCCTTGGAGCGGAGCGGCGCAGGTTCTGGCTCATCAGAGCGAAAGCGCCTCCGGCGATCACCGCGAAGCAGATCAAGTACAAGGCGGCGAACAGGTCTTCCAAGCGTGAGTCCGGTCTTTTGGCCACTCTAATGTGAAGAACTGTTAACTGTGGCTTCCCGGCCAGCGGGAGCATGCTCAATTTTCCGATCGGTCTCCTGCCAGTGGCTTCTCGGCGATCACGGCGAAGAACGGATCTCCCTTGCCGTTCAGCCAGCCCAGCGGGCCAGCCGCCCGGGTGGCTTCGGCAATCAGCTTCGGCTGGGGCCAGCCCTGGGCCATCAGCACCCTCGCCACAACGGCCAGGTGATCCCGATCGCTTCCCTCCATCCAGACCCTGGAAGCCTTCTGGGCGAACATCCGGTTCGAGAACGCCACGATCAGCTGGCCGCCCGGGCGCACCACCCGCAGCAGCTCAGCAGCCACCGCTTCGGGCTGCTGCAGGTACTGCCAGCCCGCCACGATCAAGGCCGCGTCGATGCTGCCGCCCTCAAGCTGCAGGCACTGATCGAGGTTGAGGTTCTGAACCCAGTGCCGGCTCAGGCGTGGGTTGGCTTCCAGCTCCCTGGCGTTGAGACCATGGCCGAGCACCGCTGCCGTGGCCAGGTCATCGGGCAGATGGCTCACCCAGCTGCTCATCAGATCCAGCACCACTGCGCCCGGGGGAATCTGCTCCCGATAGAGGGCCGTCAGCCTGGCGCGGAACTCCGCATCGAGATGGTGAACAAAACGAGGCTCGGCGTAGAAGAGAGCGTCATCGGATCGATCCTGCTTCCAGCGCTCCTGCTCGCTCAGCACCGACACGGTCATGGCTCAATCCACCCCAGCGAAACGGCACGCCATCGGCAACGGCGACCGATTCAGCCTGGCGGCCGTCAGTCGGCACCGCGACGTCCGGGGCTGATCACCCAGTTGATCTCCTTGGATCAGATCAGAAAGCTCATGGTCAGGCCGACCAGGGCAAGACCGGCCAGGCCGGTGGCAGCGAGCAGTGCGACAGATTGGGCCACGACGTGTTCAGGCAGGCCTGAAACCTAGAGCAATCCTTAAGGTCCGTACTCACTCCGGCTGGCCGTGCAGCAATCCGTCATCAAAACGGCAGTCGCGATCAGCGCAGCACTCCTGCCAGGCTGATCCACCCTGCGATGCAATCATGCCGCCGGTCGCCACCATCGCGGTGGCCCTGGATGGGCAGCTGCGCCTCGATGACCAGCCTGCCTTCCACGAGGCCGTGGCCCTGGCCCGCCGCGCTGCCGGGCGGCTGGTGGTGCTGGCCAACCGGCCGGAAAGCCAGCGGCTGCGGGGGCCCCATCAACGCCGGATTGCAGCGTCGGCGACCAACGCGCTGCAACAGCGCCTGGCGGCGGCGGCCATCCCGCTGCTGCAGGCGCCTGAGTTCAGCGCCGAGGCGGTGCTCCACTGCCGCGAGTCGAGGCTGTTCAGCGACTGGCCGATGGCGGCTGAGACGTTCCCTCGCGTGTATTCCGACTTTCGCCGTGGCCTGAGCCGGGCTCCCGAACCGCCGCTGCCCCCAGCCGATCTCAGCGGGCTCGGCGGCAACCGGCAGGATTGGCCCAAGACCTGGCTCAGCTCGCCGGCAGTGGTCTCGCCAGGGGTCCAGCGCGTCGATCCCCGCAGTGCCTTTCCCTTCCGCGGTGATGAAGCCAGCGCCCTGGCCCGGCTGCAGCACTACCTGTTCGGCTCCGATGGCCTCCGCAACTACAAAGCCACCCGCAATGGCCTGGTGGGCACGGAGTTCTCCTCAAAGCTCTCCCCCTTTCTGGCGATCGGCTCGCTCTCGGTGCGGCGAATCTGGCAGGAGCTGCTCCGCTATCAGGGCCTCCATGGCGCCGATGAGGGTTCCGAGTGGCTGAAGCAGGAACTGCTCTGGCGCGAGTTCTTCCTCTGGTCGGAGCAGCGCCATGGCGCCGCCTTCCACGCCCCCGGCGGTATTCAGAACCGGCCGCCGCCGTGGGACGCAGACCGGGAGCGCTTCGCCCGCTGGACCCGGGCTGAGTCCGGCCACCCCCTGATCGATGCCCAGCTGCGCGAACTGCTGGCCACCGGCTACCTCTCCAATCGGGGGCGCCAGTGGGTGGCCTCCCATTTCATCAATGAGCTTCAACTGCCCTGGACCTGGGGCGCGCGCTTCTTCGAGTGGGCCCTGATCGATGCCCACCCGGCCGTGAACACCGGCAACTGGGCCTATCTGGCCGGCGTCGGCTCCGATCCGCGCAGTTTCGGCGGCCCGCCACGCCGATTCGATCTCGAGCGCCAGCTGCGCCGCTACGACCCCGAGGAAACCCACCGCCAACTCTGGAGCTGACGCCAGGACCTCCCCCCTCAACCCCCCATCCTGTGACCCTCACCCTGATCCTTGGCGACCAGCTGCACAGCCAGTGGTTCACCGCCTCGCCACTGGAACTGGCCGCCGGCAGCCAGGTGCTGATGATCGAAGACCTGGCGGTGGCGTCCGCTTACCGCTACCACCAGCTGCGCCTGCTGCACACCTTCGTGGCGATGCGCAGCTTCCGCGATGCCCTGATTGAGCAGGGCATTCCGGTTCATTATTTCGAGCTGCCGGCCTCGGCGGAGGTGTCGTTCTGGGAGCGGCTGGAGCTTGAGTTGGCCGGAGCCAAGCAGCTGCGGGTGGCAGAGATCGCCGACCGGAGCTTCGCGGCGCGGTTGGAGCGGTTCTGCCAGGAGCAGGCGCTGGAGCTCACGGTGCTGCCGTCGCCCGCCTTCCTCGAATCGGGGGCCGAGAGCCGGGCCTGGTTCCAAGGCCGCCGCCGCCCCTTCATGAAAACCTTCTACGAACGTCAGCGTCGGCGCCTGGGGCTGCTGCTCGAAGCCGACGGCTCGCCGACCGGCGGCCAGTGGAGCTTCGACGCTGACAACCGGCGGAAGCTGCCGAAGGGATACAGGGAGCCGCCGCTGCCGGCGGTGGCGGCCAGCCCCCATGAACCGGTGGTGCGGCAGCTGATTGCCAGCCACTTCGCCGACCACCCCGGCGAGCTGGGGCCGCTCTGGATTCCCTTCGATCACGCCGGAGCCCAGGCCTGGCTGCAGCAGTTTCTGATCGAGCGATTTGAGGATTTCGGCCCCTACGAAGACGCGCTGAGTGCCCACCACGACACCCTGAATCACTCCCTGCTCTCTCCCCTGCTCAACATCGGTCTGCTCACGCCCGCTGGCGTGATCGAAGCGACCCTCGCCCACGTGCAGAGCCGGCAGAACAGCGACCAACCAGTGCCGATCGCCTCACTGGAGGGCTTCCTGCGCCAGGTGATCGGCTGGCGCGAGTTCGTGCGCGGCATCGACCTGGTGCACGGCCAACGCCAGGCGAGCAGCAACTTCTGGAACCATCGCCGCCGCCTGGCCCCCTGCTGGAGCGAGGGAAACACCGGCCTGCCGCCGCTGGATGCCGCGATCGAGCGGCTGAATCGCCTCGGCTACAACCACCACATCGAGCGACTGATGGTGATCAGCAACCTGATGCTGCTCTCTGAGATCCATCCCGGCGAGGTGCACCGCTGGTTCATGGAGCGCTACCTCGATTCCTGCGAGTGGGTGATGGGCCCCAATGTGTATGGCATGGGTCTGATGAGCGATGGCGGCCTCTTCGCCACCAAGCCCTACATCAGCGGCTCCAACTACATCCTCAAGATGAGTGATTTCAAGAAGGGGCCCTGGTGCGAGATCTGGGACGGTCTCTACTGGCGCTTCATCGAGCGGAACCAGGCGTTCTTCCGCGGGAACCCCCGCCTCTCAATGATGGTGCGCCTGCTGGAGCGGATGGATCCCCAGCGGCGCGAGGAGTTGAACGCCGCCGCCGAGGCGTTTCTGGAGCGGGCGACGATGGTGCCAGCCATGAGCGAGCCTTCTCTGTGACCGAGCCCTTGCCTGTGACCAATCCCGTCGACAGTGAGTCCCGGCTGGCCGCACCCGCCGCGCTGCTGGAGCGGCTGGCGGAGCTGGAGGGGATGGGGATGGGCCGCCGCCGGCTGGTGCTGCTGTTCCCCCAACTGGGCGATTTCGACAGCATTGAATACGCCCAGGCCCTGGTGGCGGCCTGGCCGCAGCTGGAGGCCGCCGGCATCGCTGTACTGGCAATCGGCATCGGTGATGAGGCGGGCCGTCAGCGCTTCTGCGCCTTCACCGGCTTTCCGAGCGAGCGGCTGCAGGTGGACGCTGAACCCCAGCTGCATCGGGCCCTGGGGCTCTACGAAGGCCTGCGGCAGATCGGCGGCCCCTGGCCGAACCTGCTGATGATGTGCGCCGGGATCGGCTCCCCCGGCACCCTGGCCGAGGTGCTGCGGGGCTACACGGGCGATCGCAGCGCGCCCCAGCGCATCGCCGACGACGAGACCATCGAGGCGGGCCCCCTGCCGCCGATTCAGGGTTCCTTCTTTGCCAAGGCGGGCGGGACTGGATTCCAGCGCCCCTTCGAGCTGGCCACGGTGCGGCTGCGCAACATGAGCGAAGTGCTGGGCCACTGGCGTACCTACGTGCCCCGCGACGACTTCCTCACCCAGCGGGGCGGCACCTTCCTGCTCGAGGCCGACGACACGCTTCTGTACTGCTACCGCGACCGCGGCATTCTCGGCTTCTCGGAAACCATGGCCAGGCCGCTCAGCTTCCTGGATCCCTTCCTGGGTTGATCCCGCCGAAGCGACGGCCGCCTCAGCTGCCCATGGTCAGGCCGAATCAGGGTCGAGCTGCAGGCTGAGCTGCAGCTGTTGATCACCGGCGGCATTCGCCGCCACTGGCCGCTGCCGCCGCCGCCGCCTGCCGCCACTCGCCGCGAGGCCGGAGCGGCGGGAGCCGTGCCTGCTCTGGATCGCATCGGCAATCTCCTTGAAGCCCTGCTCCTGACGCCGCGCCCAGATCTTCTCCTTGGCCTGGCGGGCGGCGGCGGCGGGCTCCACGATCGGCAGTGGGTAGTGCACGCCGAGCACGCAGCCGACCCGCTGCTGGGTGACCATCGCCATCGTCCACGGCTCATGAAGGTACACCGCCGGCACGTTGCGCAGTTCCGGCAGCCAGCGGCGGATGAAATCGCCGTTGGGATCGTGCTCGAGGCCCTGCTTGATCGGGTTGTAGATCCGGATCGTGTTGATGCCCGTTGTGCCCGACTGCATCTGGCACTGGCTCCAGTGGATGCCCGGTTCGTAATCGACGAACAGGCGGGCCAGATGCAGCCCGCTCTGGCGCCACGGCAACCACAGCTGGTAGCTGGCCACCGACATCAGCATCGCCCGCATGCGGAAATTGATCCAGCCGCTGGCGATCAGGGCCCGCATGCAGGCATCCACGAACGGCAGCCCGGTACGCCCCTCGGCCCAGGCCGCCAGGCGCTCGGGGTCGCTGCTGCGCAGGCCGGCGGTGAGCGGATGGAGCTCGCGAAACTCCAGATCCGGCTGGCATTCGAGCTTCTGGATGAAATGGCAGTGCCAGTGCAGCCGCGCCTCGAAGCCCAGCGGCGCCTTGCGGAGGCGGCGGCTGCGCTGCACCACTTCCCGCATCGACAGCGTGCCCCAGCTGAGGTGGGGCGACAGGCGCGAGCAGCTCTCGAAGGCCGTGAGCGGGCTTGAGAGCTCACGGTGGTAGCGAGAGCCGCGCTCGCTCAGAAAACTTTCCAGAACGGCCAGTCCCTGCTGCCGCCCCCCGAGCTGACGCCCCGGGCAGGGGTCAGGTGCCAGACCCAGCTCGGCGGCGTAGGGAATGGGACCGGGATCAAGCCCCTCCAGGGACGGCAGACCCGGCGGCGGCGGCGCCAGCGGCTCGGCCATGCGCTCCTCCCAGCGGCGCGCCCAGCCGTTGCGGCTGCGCAAGCGGCGGATCACACCGAAGGAGGGCACCTGAGTCCAGGGGATGCCATGGCTCAGGGCCCACTGGGCCACCTGCCGGTCGCGGTCGTAGGTCCAGCCGTTACCGGTTTCCTGATGGCTCCAGAGCCCGGCAATTGCGAACTGGCGGCGGGCTCGCTCCAACACGTCCAGCGCCGGGCCGATCCGCACCACCAGCGGCTGACCCAGCTCCGCCAGGGCCTGCCTGAGCTCCTGGAGGCTCTCGGCGCAGAAGGCCCACTGGCGCGCTGAGGCATCGCTCTGCTGCCACAGCTCGGGTTCCACCACCAGCAGCGGCAGCACCAGACCAAGGCGGCTGGCCTGGAGCAGCGGCTGGTGATCGGCCACCCGCAGATCCCGTTTGAACCAGACGATCTGCACCGGCTGCTGCACGGGGTTGATGCGCTTCAGCACCCCCGCAGATCGCAGAGCGTGTTCAGGTCGCCCCGGCCGGTCAGCCGCAGCCGCCAACGGGCCCAGAGCCCATAGAGCGCATCCACCAGCGGCCCGATCAACGGCCAGGCGGTGGGCGCGTAGAGCCAGCCCCAGCCCACCACCCGCCAGGCCTCACGGAAGACGGCCACATCCTTGATCACCCGGCCATCAGCGCCGATGGCGCGGATGCGGCCCATGGCCTCCCGGTAGCTGATCCCTGCATGGGCCACCGGGTCGTAATCGGCCGCATCGATATCGACGAAGCGGATCAGGCCGCGCCCCTGATCACGGGCCCGCAGGCTCTCCACCTCGCGCCGGCAGAGGGGGCAGGCCCCATCGAAAAGGAGGGTGAGGGCAGGTTCAGCCATGGATCAACCGAGAGGGATGGCACAGAACAGTGCGGATTCCCATGCTGGAGACAACGCTATCGAGACCGCGCGGCCGGATCAGGCCGTTGGCTGGATGCCTTCGGCCAGCAGAGCCTCGACGGCCCGCTGCAGAGAGGGGGCCAGGGGCCTGGGCTCCTGCAACCTGGGGCTCCAGATCCGACCGGATCGCAGCTGAGCAAGGCTCACCAGGGCCATGTCCTGGCCTTCCAGCAGCCGCAGCGCCTCCAGGGGGACCGGCAGGCTCGACCTGAAGAAATGGGCGCTGCGCTGGGGATTGATGTCGGTGAACCAGAAGTGAAGAGCACCCGCCTGCCAGCTGATCTCTTCCTGAAGCTCACGCCTGAGGGCCTGCTCGGCCGTTTCGCCTGGATCCAGATGCCCCCCGAACAGTCCCCAGCAGCCCGGTGCCACGATCCCGGCCACGTCGTCACGGAGCTGAACCAGCCAGGATCCCTGCCGCTCCAGCATGGCCAGGGCCACCTGCAGCGGCGGCGGAGCTTCCGATGAGGAGGAGGTCATTCAGGAAACAGCGGCATCACGGGGACCCGGCAAGGGCTGGGGCGCGGGCTGGAGCAACGGTTGAAGGCTGCTGAGCCCCAGCATCACGAAGGCCAGCGCACCCACCAGAGCCAGCCAGCGCAGGGCCAGGGGGCGGCCACGATCGACCGGCCAGTCGTCCCCATCGTCGTCGTCGCCAAAGCGCTGCTCCGGATGGGGAAGCCTGGGTCGTTGGAGCATCGGCTCGGCGCGGATCGCTCCAGTCTGGATCTGCATAGGGTGAACGGCATGACGCCCAGCTCCACTCCGGTCCACACCAGCAGGCACATCCTGCTCACCGGCGCCAGCTCCGGCATCGGCCATCAGGCTGCCCTGCAGCTGCGCCGCGCCGGCCACCAGCTCACCTTGCCGTGCCGGGATCCGGCCACGGCTGAGGCCACGCTGGCGCGTCTCGAACAAGCCGAGCCGGTGGGGCCATCCGCGCGCGCGCCGGTCTGTGACCTGGCCGATCTGGCCAGCATCGAGCGCTGCGCCGCCGAACTGCTCGGGCGCGGTGAACCGATCGACAGCCTCGTGCTCAACGCCGGGCTCCAGTACAGCGGCGGCACCGAGCCGAGGCGATCAGCCCAGGGCCATGAACTCACCATTGCGGTGAACCACCTCGCCCACCAGGCCCTGGCCCAGCGGCTGCTTCCCCTGCTCAATGGCAGCCAGGCCCCTCGGCTGGTGGTCACCGCCTCGGAGGTGCATGACCCCGCCGCAGCCGGTGGCCGGGTCGGCCAGCCAGCTGGCCTGGGCGATCTGGCCGGCCTCAGGGCTGGCTCGGGCTTCGAGATGGTGGCTGGCGGCCTGCCGTTTGATGCCGACAAGGCCTACAAGGACAGCAAGCTCTGCAACCTGCTGTTCGCTCGCGAGCTGGAGCGGCGCCTGCAGGTGCGCGGCACACCGATGCCGGTGCTCGCCTGGAGCCCGGGCCTGGTGATCCCGCCAGGGAGCGGCGGCTTTTTCCGCTACAGCCGCCGCCACAATGAATGGGGCCAGCGCCTGTTTGCCCTGGTGGCCCGTGACCTGCTGCGCATCACCGCAACGGTTGAGCTCGCCGGAGGCCTGCTGGCGGAGCTCGCCAGCGCTGATCTCCACGGCAGCCCAGGCTTCAGCTACCGCAGCAACCGGGTGGTGGGTCTGGGCCGCCTGCGCTTCGAGCTGAGCGAACCAAGCGCTGAAGCTCTCGATGACAGCCTGGCCGAGGCGCTCTGGGCGATCAGCGCCGAGCTGGTGGGTCAGAGCGCCGAACTGCCTTCGCCAGCTGGCGGGGCCAGTCAGCGGGTCGATCACCGGCCTTGAGCCTCAGGCTGGCCATCGAGCCGGCCAGCGGCCAACCACCGCGGGCCAGCACCCCGGCCAGATGGGCCAGAACCGCCATCGCCATCACGCCCCAGGCGAACAGATGGAGGCTGTAGACGAGCTGGCTCAGGTTTCCCTGCCGCAACCAGTCCTCCTGCATCAGCTTGCCGGTGCCGATCGCCAGGGCCAGGGCGGTCAGCGCCAGCGCATTGCTGGCCCTGGCGAGCTGCCGCCGCCCCAGGGTGAAGGCATAGGCAGCGAACAGCACGGCCAGCGGCAGCAACGCCACCCCCACCGTGCCGTGGATATCGATCCACTCACCGGGCAGGCGGATCGGCATCCGTCCCCAGCGCCCGTCGTACTGGCTGTAGACGAACAGCCCGCTCAGCCAGGCCAGCACCACACCGGCGGCGGTGGTTCCATGCAGCAGCCTCAGCAGGGAGGGTTGGTAGGGACGGGCCATGGCGGGTTCAGGGCGAAGACTCAGCGGCTGGATGGGGGGCCAGCTGCCAGGCCAGCAGCAAAGCGATCACCGTGATGGCCAACAGTATGAGGATCTGGGCCGGCAGCAGGGGCGCCAGGCTCAGCAGCTGCTGAAGGCCCGGCAGGGCGAGCACGATCAGCCACAGGCCGATGCCGATGCCTGGACCGACGGCGGTGATCGGTTCCCTGGGATCACCGTTGAGCCACACCAGACCCCCACCGGCGAGCAGCAGCAGCGAGAACACCAGGCTGCGGCGTGATTCGGCGTCGGTGTCTGGCCAGAAGGCCAGCACCAGGGCGGCCACTACCAGCACCGCTCCCTGGCTGAGGGCCTGGCGCCAGATCGTTGGACCGAACAGAGGCGCCTCCGGCGGGCGGGGCGGTTGCCGCATCAGGCCAGGAGCGGGCGGCAGCGCCTCGAACACCACCGTGCAGGCCGGATCGATCACCAGGTGCAGCAGGGCGATGTGCACCGGCAGCAGGATCAGCGGCTGGCCACTGAGCAGCGGCACCAGGCCCAGGGCTGCGATCGGCAGGTGAATGGCGAGGGTGTAGCCGAGGGCCCGGTGCAGGTTGGCGTCGACGCGGCGGCCCAGCTCCAGGGCCCCAACCAGATCGCTGAAGGTGTCGCCCAGCAGCACCAGATCGGCGGATTCACGCGCCACGGCGGTGCCGCGTTTGCCCATCGCCACACCGATGTCGGCGGCCTTGAGGGCCGGGGCGTCATTGACGCCATCACCGGTCATTGCCACCACCTCACCGGCGGCCTGCAGGGCACGCACCAGCTGCAGCTTCTGCTGGGGCATCACCCGGGCGAACACCGACACCTCGCGGATGGAGACAGCCAGCGCCTGCGGTGAAAGGGCTTCCAGTTCCTGACCACTCAGCACCGGACCTGGCGGCAGGCCAGCCTGATCGGCGATCGAGCGGGCCGTCACAGGGCTGTCTCCCGTGATCATCACCACGCGAACGCCGGCACTCCGCGCCGTGGCGATCGCCGCCGGCACATCCGGGCGCAGCGGGTCCGCCAGAGCCAGGAAACCCACCGGCTCGAACAGGTAGCCATGGGCATCATCCGGCAGTGCACCGCTGCTTGCGAACGGCTGCCCGTCGTGAACGGGCGCGCCATCGAGCCCACCTGCCACCGCCAGAACCCGCAACCCCCTGGCGGCGAGTGCATCGGCAGCGGCCAGCAGTGCGGAGCTCTGCCCACCATCGAGGTGGCAGAGATCGGCGATCGCCTCGGGTGCCCCCTTGGCCGCCAGCTGCAGGCCGCCCTCGCCGTCCCGCCAGAGGCGGGAGAACACCAGCAGATCACTCTGCAGCGGGTATTCGCGCTCCAGGGGCCAGTCGGGGTGGAGGTGTTCGGTGCCACCGAGATGGTCGGCAGCCAGGCGCTGGATCGCCAGTTCCATCGCATCCACCGGATCACCGCGGCTGGAGAGCACCGCCAGTTCCACCAGAGCGTGAAAGGGTTCCTCCAGGGTCTCCCCAGCACACCAGCCCTCCAGCGCTGGCCAAGTAAGAAGTTGCTGCACCCCCATCCGGTTCTCGGTGAGGGTGCCGGTCTTGTCGACGGCGAGCACCGTGGCACTGCCGAGGCTCTCCACCGCCGCGGGCCAGCGGGCCAGCACCCCGATCCGGGCCAGGCGCAGGGCGCCCAGGGCCAGGAACAGGGCCAGCACCACGGGAATTTCGTTGGGCAGCACCGCCAGGGCCAGGGCCAGGGCGGCGAGCAGGGCCTGGGGCCAGTTGCCGCCCAGTCCCCCCTGGATCAGGGCCAGGGCCGCGCAGAGCCCCAGGGCCAGAACCGTGAGGCGCCCGGTGAGGCGACGGGTCTGGCGCTGCAGGCGGGTGGGCGGCGGTTGCACCGTGGCCAGGCTGCTGCCGAGCCGGCCCAGTTCGGTGGCATCGGCCACGGCCGTCACCTCCGCCCAGCCGCGGCCGCCCGCCACCAGCGAACCCGCCAGAATCCGCTCCCCGGGCCTGGAGCGGGCGACCGGCAGGGATTCACCCGTCAGCAGGGACTCATCCAGCCACAACCCCACCGCCTCGGTGAGCTCGGCATCGGCCGCCACCCGATCGCCTTCCTCAACGCGGAGCAGATCACCCAGACGCACCTGCTCGACCGGCAGCTCGAGCGTCTGGCCGGCCCGCAGCACCCGGGCGCGCGGCGCCGAAAGCCTTGCCAGTTCAGCCAGGGCGCGGTTGCTGCGTTGCTGCTGGACCGCATCTAGCAGGCTGATGCCCAGCACGAACAGCAGCAGGATGCCGGCGTCGGCCCATTCCCCGATCAGGCCATAGATCAGGGCGCAGGCCAGCAGCAGAAGGTTGCTGGGCTCCAGCCAGCTCATCGGGAGCCAGGCTCCCTGGCCATCCCCCCAGCATCGATCAATGGCTCGGGGGAGACTTGAACTCCCGACCTTGGGGTTATGAATCCCACGCTCTAACCAGCTGAGCTACCGAGCCTCCAGCGATCAAACCTAGACGATGGGCAGCGGATGGACACACCCGAAAACCCACTGGACCAGAGCCAGCAGTGAAGGGAAGGCGAGGCGGGGCGGATTCAGATGTGCTCGATCAGCTCGGCGGCAGGGAAGCGCACCTTGGCCAGGCTGGCGTACTTGTCTTCCGGGGCCCGGTAGCCGGCCGCACAGACCACCGCCGTTCGATAGCCCGATGTATCCAGGCCGAGCAGCCTGTCGTAATCGGGCGGAGAAAAGCCTTCGATCGGGCAGGTGTCCACCTCCAGCAGGGCGGCGGCGGTCATGAAGTTGCCCAGGGCGATGTACACCTGATTGGTGGACCACTGGTCGATCATGGCGCTGCGCGGACCATCCACCAGATCCTTCTGGATAAGATCGCGATAGAAGCCGAGCTGCTCCAACGGCAGGCCACGGGCCGCGCTGGTGGCCTGAATCAATCGGTCCAGATCTGAAGCGATGATCGAGCGCCGGGCCAGGAACACCACCAGATGGGAGGCATCGGTGATCTGGCTCTGGTTCCAGGAAAACGGTCGCAGCTCGGAGCGCAGAGCCGGATCATCGATCACCAGAAACTTCCAGGGCTGCAGGCCGTAGGAGGATGGCGTGAGCACCAGGGCGGCTTCGAGGGCGCTCCAGGTGTCGGCTGCAATCAGGCGGCCGGGATCGAACACCTTGGTGGCATAGCGCCACTGCAGGGCAGTGAGTAGGGAGGAGGGATCCGTGGCCAGAGGAGCTGTCTGCACTGAAGTTGACCTGGCTGCAGAAAAGTTGTCAGTCCTGAGCTGAATTTTAAGCCGTGGCCAGCCAGCCGGAATGAATCAATGCCAACCGTTCAGGCCCGGCCAGGCAGAAAGGTGAGTGGGTTGACGGCACCACGGCCGGGAGGATGAATCTCGAAATGGAGGTGGGGACCGGTGCTGCGTCCGGTGCTGCCCATTTCGGCAATCGTCACCCCCTGCGCCACCACCTGTCCCACCTGCACCAGCAGGCGGCTGTTGTGGGCGTAAAGCGACTTGCTGCCGTCTTCATGCTGAATCTCGACCATGAACCCGTAACCACCGTCGTGCCAGCCGGCAAAGCTCACCTGGCCGGAGCGGGCCGCCACGATCGGAGTTCCGACATTGCTGGCGATGTCGATGCCCTTGTGCATCCGCCCCCAGCGCCAGCCATAGCCTGAGCTGAACACCCCACGGCTCGGCCAGATCCAGGTGGAATTGGCAGGACGGGGTGACTCATCGGCAGGACGCCCGAAATTCGGCAGTTCAGGCCAGCTCAGGCCACCGCTGCCGACAGGATTGAGACCCAGGATCATCCGACTGCGGACCGGCGCGGCATTGGCCACCCGGATCTGGGTGCCGGCCACCAGGCCTGCTGCCTGCAGCCCGGGATTGAGCCGTAACAGATCCTGAAGACTCATGCCATAGCGCTGGGCAAGCTTGCGAAGATTGTCGCCAAGGCGCACAACGCCCATGGCTTCCAGCGGAGGTGGTGTTGAGAGGGGTGCCCGGCGGCGAAGTTCGGAAGCATCGATGGAAGCCAGTTGCCTGGCCTGCTCGCCTCTGTTGGCAGGCAGCATCACCCAGTCCCCGGCTCGGAGGCGGTGGTCCGCTTCAAGGGCGTTGAGCTGGGCCAGTCCGGAGGGGGGCAAGCGGAGCTGGGAGGCCAGTTCATCAAGCCTGATCCCGAAGCGGACCTTCGCCCAGAGCCGTGCCGTGCTGGGCTCCGGCAGCGCTGCCACCTGATGAGATTCAGCCGAGATGGCCTCCGGCAGGGTGTCCCAACCGGATGAGCGGGAGTCAGCACTGCCGGGAATGGCTCCAACGGCCACCAGCGAAAGCACCGGGACGGCCCCCGCCAGGGGCCAGAGGAGTTTGTAAGGCTTCATGCAAATCCCCAGAGGAACAAAGCCCGGTGGAGAAGCCAGCATCCCCGGACCGCGCCGAGAGTAGCGGTATGAACCTCCAGGCACAAGTCTCACCCGTTCCTCATGGGGCCTGAATAGAGCGAGGGAAAGGATCAGATCCCTCTCTCCAACTGCCTGATCGCTTCAAACAGAACGATCGCCGCAGCCACCGAAAGGTTGAGGCTGCGGACGCCACCACCCAGCTGCACCGAACCTGGCATCGGAATCGTCAGCTGCGCATCGGCCAGCTGCAGCGCCTCGGCAGGCAGCCCGTCTGTTTCGCGGCCCAGCAGCAGCCAGTCGTCGTCGGCGAATCTGAAGTGGGTGTAGGGAGCATCCGCCTGGCTGCTCAGGGCCACCAGCCGTCCGCCGCGCTCGGAGCGCTCCCTGGCAAAGGCCTGGAGATTGCTGTGCAGGTGCAGCTGCACCCAGGGCCAGTAATCGAGGCCGGCCCGCTTGAGCTGGCGATCCTCAAGGCTGAACCCCAGTGGAGCGATCAGGTGCAACTCGGTGCAGGTGGCAGCGCAGGTGCGGGCCACGTTTCCGGTGTTGGGGGGGATCTGGGGCTGGAAGAGAACAAGCCGAGGCATGGAACTAGCCGCAGGGCACCTGCTGGCTGAGCGCCAGCAGGTTGATCGCACGGCCATGCACCACCAGCCAACTGGCCTGACAACGCTGATGCAGCTGCTGCTGAAGCTCGCCAAGCCGGTCACGGAACAATCCCCCGATCGCCGTGGCCGGTACGACACCCCAGCCCACCTCCTCACAGACGATCAGCTGGTCTGAGCGGCACCGGAGCAGCGCCTCGAGCAGTTCCGCCTGGCAATCACTCCAGTCACCGGCGTCCAGCGCCAGGTGATGGGCCAACCAGGTGCCGAGCGAATCGATCAGCAGCAGCTGGCCGGGCTCCGCCTGATCAAGGGCCTGGCTGAGCGCTCCGGCCACTTCCCAGGTGGGCCAGCTCGCGGGGCGGCGCTGCCGGTGCAGGCTGAGGCGCTGCTGCCAGCCCTGATCCCCTTCCCGGAGTGGGCCGGTGGCGAGATAGATCACCGGCAGGCTGCTGCTGGCGGCGAGGTGCTCGGCCCAGCGGCTCTTGCCACCGCGACCGGGGCCCGTCACCAGGGTGAGGCCAGGTTCAGCCACCGCCATTCATGTTGCGCAGCGTGGCCACCGAGGATGGAGAGACGCGGTTGAGATAGCGGAAGATCCAATACTTGAAGATGGTGGCAAGAATCACCGGGAATGTGGCGATGAACAACAGAACAAAGTTTTCTCGCTGCGGGAGTCCGAGGTGGTTTGATATTCCATCGAGCAACACAGTCCAACCTTCAGGGCTGTGAAACCCAACAAAGATATCGGTGAACAGGATGATGGCGAACGCCTTGGCACTGTCGCTCAAACCATAGATCTGCTCGTCGAGGAAACCCCTCAGAACCCGGATGTCATCTCGGCCCAACACGCAGATCAAGGCGAAGCCAAGCAGGGCAAAGCCATCGGAGAGCACGTTCTTGATGGCCCGGGTGCTCTGACCATCCGCCTCCTCTTTGAGTTGCTCAGCCCTGGCGGCCAGGGCCAGATGCAGCGCTTCGGGGGTGGGCAGCTGATCGCCCTTGAGCAGGGCGTCGAACTCGATTTCGGCCCGGTAGATCCGCAGCCGCTCCACCGCCTCCTCCTCGAGCTGGGGCTTGGTGTAGCTGAGGAAGGGCACATCTGGTGCCAGCCGGTTGACCAGGGGGGAGATCAAAAAGGTGCGGCTGGCCTGCTGGATCAGCAACGGCACCAGAATCAGCAGCAGCAGTATCCGCAGGGACACCAGGGTGGTGTCGCGGCGGCGGCGGAAGCCGGCCACCACCGAGGCCTCAGCCTCCGGGTCGAGCTGACGGCGAACCCTTTCAACCACGCCGATCAGGCTGCGGGGCAGCAGTTCTGGGGAGCGGCTCAGGGCCGGCAGGGGGGAACGGTTGCTATAGCGGGCCTCCACCGATTCGATCAACTGCAGCTGGCGCCGCTCCTGGCTGTCGAGCTCATGCTCCCGTCCTTCAAGGTCGTCGATGAACTGGCTGCAGATCTGCAGAGCGGTGCGGAAGCGCCGCAACATCTGGGCCTGGACCGAGCGCGGCAGGCTGAGATTCACCTCCGGCCGCACGGGGCGATCGTTGTAATACTCCAGCTCCAGGCCCTGGATCAGCAGTGCCGCCTCATAGGCCCGCTCCAGATCAAGGCTCAGATCAGTGGATCGCGCCTTACCGAACGTTCCAATCCAATCACGCAGGGTCATCGGCGGTCAGCGGGAAAACACCCACCAGGTGAGCATCGGCACAATCGTCCCCACCACCAGGAGGATCACCACCCAGGTGAAGCCACTTCCCGCAGCGGTTTCGGCCTGGGTCGGGATGCTGGTGACAACCACGGGCTGCTCCAGCTCCAGAGGCGGGCCTGGATCATCGGCGCCGCTGAGCACCTGCTCCAGGCGATTCAGGGCATCGATCGAAGCCTGGCGGTAGCGCGAGCCCATCCGCAGGGGGATGTCCATGGTGGTGTCAGCCGTGCTGCGCAGCAGGCTGGCGGGGAGTTGCTCCAGCAGGTCGGGCGATGCCTTCACCGCTGCGGTGTTGGTCTGGCCATCGATCAGCAGCAGCAGGGAAGGCTCTCCCGTCGTGGAGATGCTGTTCCAGCGCTGGATCAGATCAGCGCCGAGGCTGTCGAGCTCCAGGCCGTAGTCGAGTCGTCCGACCGTGACCAGCCTGGCCTGCACATGGCTCGCCTCAAACGCGGCCAACCGCTTTTCCAGCTCGGCAGCCGTGGCGCGGCTGAACAGGCTGGCCGCATCGGTGACGTGGTTCAGGGGGGCCTGGGCTGGAAAATCCCTGGCGGAGGCCGCTAGAGCAGGCTGGAGTGGCAGGAGCTGGATCATCAGCGCCGCGAGGATGCCCAGCAAACGGGAGAACGGTGGGAACGGACGCACGGTTCGCTGCCTACAGAACAGAACTGTATTCAGTTTGCCCTCAGCCAGCCAGGCTGTCGCGGTGCAGGATTTCAATCACCTCGAGAATCTGGCTGGCCCGTCCATCCGGTAGAGCCAGCTGGTTGGAAAGGCGATCCAGAAAGGCCTGCTCAGCCGGCTCCACCAGCCGGTCGCTGTGCACGAGCTGGGCGGCCACCGCCAGGGCCGTTTCGCGCTGATCAGCGTCGAGGGCCGGGATGGCCTCGGCCACCAGCTGGTCCAGTCCCTGATTGCGGAGGATCAGCAGCAGGTCGTCGAACATGGCGCCGATGATCTGATCAGAAAGCCCGGCAAATGGGGTGCGGTGATCAAGCTGGCCCCGCAGCGCCTTGGCCTCCTCCCGGCCCATTGCTCCATCGGAGGCCACCGCAGCCAGTGCGATGGCGGCAAACGCCTTGCTGGCATTCATTCGGGCGCTCCCTCGGCGGGCATGCAATCGAGTCAACCTCTCACGGATGGCACCACTCCGGCACTGCTTGTGTCAGCGTTCCCACGAACCCCCTCCGGATTGCCGTGACCGGTCTGCCCGCTGCGGCCCGCCTCTGCCTGGGGGCAGGCCTGCTCGGTCTGGTGCTGTGCCTGATCAATCAGTGCAGCGCTCCGGAACTGAGCCCCCCCCTGGAACGCGCCGCCGTGCTGGCAAGCCTGATGGCCGTGGGCCTGATGCTGGTGGCCCTGCTCTGGACCCGTGCCACCCCGACCGCCCCTGATCGGGTGGAACTGGGGGGACCGCAGGGTTTGGAGCTGATCGCCGGCTTGCCGGCAGAGCTGGCCGCCGAGCTCAGCTGGGGCAGCCGCATGCTGTTGACCGCAACCCCGGCGGCCAGCCTGGTGCTGCACTGGCAGGGGCAATCGATCCTGCGGCGTGGGGTGCTCGGCGCCCAGCCCTTCGAGCCGGGAGCGATCTGCCAGCGCGCCCGGCAGGGCGGCAAGGCTGTGTCGCTGGTGACGTTGAAGCTCTATCCCGGTGCTGCTGAATTCAGCGGATTGCCGGCCGGAACCCCCGCCGTGCTGGTGCAGCCGATCAGCGGTGGCGGCTGGCTGGTGCTGGGGGGATGGTCGCCGCGGTGCTTCAGCCGCGCTGATGAAGCCTGGATCGAGGGGTGGGCCGAGAAGCTCAGAACACCACTGGAGGCCTGGAGCGTTCAGGCTGGTCCGGGGAACGATCCGAGGCCGGAGGAATCCGCAGCTGGGAATTCACCCTGCCGCCAGGCGTGCTGAAGGTGGCGAGGCCATCACCTCCCACCCTGCCGAGCGCCTCGGTGCTGCGGGTGATCTGCTGATTGGCATCCCTGGTCAGAACCACACCACCACGGGCCATGAGCCAACGGGTGTCCCAGTTGTAGACACACTCCCGGGCCAGCAGCTTCTCACCCGGCTGGCGCAGATCACAGCCGGTGGGGATCAGGGCCCACTGCTGATCCAGCTGAACTTCCAGGGACTCACCCCGCACCTGGAGCTTGCCGCTGCGACCGAAAAATGGCTGCAGGGTGCTGAGCCGCTGGGTGGAGCTGGTCCAGCGAACCCGCTGGGCATCGACAACGGTGTTCTGGGCGGGATCGGTGAAGCGCACCGGCGCGAGCGCGTCGAGAACTTCATCCCGGGTGTTGCCCTCGAGGGCGGAGGCGGTGAGGGTCTGAGCAGGCCCCTTGCCCAGGCGCCTTGTGCCCAGAACCGGACCGGCGGCCAGCAGGACACCTGTGTTGGCGAACCAGTCGGCCCGGGCGACCCTGAGGTCGAGTTTCTGGCTGATCAGCCGCGTGTCACCCCGGAGTTCCAGTTTGCTCTGGTCGATCAGAAACAGGGCTGTTCTGGCTGTCAGGCGCGACGAACGGTCCACGAGCATCGGTCGCTGGTCGATGGAGATCCGTTGCGCCTTCGGGGTCCAGCGCACCCGGTCGCCGGAGATCACCGAGGGCTTGGGCCCCAGCACCTGAATCCGCACCGCGCCCTCCAGGGTGATCAGCTCGCCGTCGTTCAGCACGGTTCCGCGCTTCGCCTCGATCCGGTAGCTGGGTTTGCCGCCGGCATAAATCACCCCGCGGGGCTGCTGCACCGTCGCCCGGCGGCCCTGCAGGTCGTAGCGGGCCAGGGGGCTGATCAGCTCCCAGCTGGGGCGACCCCTGGCATCCTGCTGGCGCAGATCGAGGCTGCGGAACACGAAGGGCTGGGGCGGGCTGGGTTTGGCGGCCGGGGTCCGGCTGCAGCTCAGCAGGGGAAGGCTGCCCAGCAAGCTGGTCAGCAGGATCAACAGCAGACGGCTCATGGTGACGGGATCGGCTCCAGCCGCGCCATCACCGGCTCCGGCTGCGGCAATTCCAGACCGCTCAGCAAGCCTCCCCAGCGGAGCTGATCCAGCCAGGTGGCTGCAGCGGCGGGATCCGCCATCACCCCGCTCTCCAGGGGCTGCTGCTGCAGTTGAAGCATCATCCGCGCGGAGAGGTCGGGCAGCAGAGGCGCCAGCAGCAGGGCCACCTGGCGGCTGGCTTCCAGCACGGCATAGAGATCGTCTGCCACCGACTGGCGTTCCTCCTCCTGTTTGATGCGGCTCCAGGGGGTCTGGGTGTTGAGGAAGCCATTGGCGGCGATCGCCAGCTGCAGAGCGGCTTCGGCCGCCTGACGGAAATCAAGGCGTGCCATCCCCTCCAGGACAAGCTGGCGGGCCTCGGCCGCCGCCAGCGCCAGTGGATGCCCCGGGGAGCGGCCCTCCACGGTGGGAGGAACACTCTCCTGGAACCAGCGGCGAGCCATCGAGGAGGTGCGGTTGAGCAGGTTGCCGATCGTGTTGGCGAGGTCATTGTTGACCAGATCGAGGAAGCGCTGCTGCTGAAAGTCGCCGTCCTCGCCGAAGGCGATGTCACGGAGCAGATACCAGCGCACCGCATCGGCACCGAACTGATCAAGCAAGACGGCGGGATCGAGCACATTTCCCAGCGACTTGCCCATTTTCTGGCCTTCCCGGGTGAGAAAGCCATGGCCGAACACCTGGCGCGGCGGCTCCAGGCCCGCCGAGAGCAGCATGGCCGGCCAGTAGACGGCGTGGAAGCGCAGGATGTCCTTGCCGATCACATGCACGCGGGCTGGCCAGCCGCGACTGACCGCCAGCTCCAGATCGGGCGGATCGCCCGGTTCGAGCAGGGCGGTGAGATAGCCGAGCAGGGCGTCGAACCACACATAGAAGGTGTGATCGGGATGGCCGGGCACCGGGATTCCCCAGGGAAGATTGAGCCGCGAGATCGAGAAGTCACGCAGGCCCTGGCCGACGAAGTTCTCCACCTCACGGCGACGACTGGCAGGGGAGATGAAGCCGGGCTGAGCGATCAGCGCCTCGATCGCTCCCTGATACCGCGACAACCGGAAAAACAGGTTCCGTTCATCGCGCCACTCCAGGGGTCGGCGGTGGATCGGACATTCCGGATCGTCAGCTTCGTGGGCGTCGTCCTTGAACTCTTCACAGGCCACGCAGTACCAACCCTGCTGACGGCCCTCGACCACATCCCCGGCGGCCTCGACCCGTCGGAAGAACTGCTCGACCAGACTGTGGTGCCGGGGATCAGTGGTGCGGATGAAGCGGTCGTTGCTGATCCGCCAGCGCTTCCAGAGATCCTGGTACTGAGCACTCACGGCATCGCAATGGGCCTGGGGGGTGAGGCCGGCGGCCTCGGCGGTCCGCTGAATCTTGAGGCCGTGCTCATCGCAGCCGGTGACCAGCACCACCCGCTCGCCGATCAGTCGCTGGTAACGGGCCAGGGCATCACAGGCCAGGGTGGTGTAGGCACTGCCGAGGTGCGGCTTGTCGTTGACGTAATAGAGCGGTGTGGTGAGCGTGTAGGTCATCGACGGTTATGAAGGGCCCGCTGCGCCGCCAGAGCGGGCCCTGCGCCGGGGCTGGATCTTACCCAGCGTCGCTCGCCGTTCAGAATCGGCCCGATCGAGCAGGTGGTACCCATCAACAGGATCGACGACGATGCCGCCGTTGTGGTGTGGGGCGGCGGCAGTGGCGGCGTGGCAGCCGCCCTGCAGGCGGCTCGCAGTGGCACGGACACCCTGCTGCTCACCCCGGGGCCCTGGCTGGGGGGAATGGTGAGCGCCGCCGGCGTCTGCTGCCCCGATGGCAATGAACTCACCCCCTGGCAGACGGGCATCTGGGGAGCCCTGCTGCGGGAACTGCAGCGGCAGGAGCCCGAAGGGCTGGATCAGAACTGGGTGAGCTGCTTCGGCTGGCGGCCCGCCAGCGCCGAAGCGATCCTGCGCCGCTGGGTGAGAGCTGAACCCCGCCTGCGCTGGTGGAGCGGCTGTGCCTTGAACGGGGTGGATCGCCAGGGCTCACGGCTCCTCGCCCTGGCCATCGAACGCGGCGGCCAGGCCCTGCGGATCCGGCTCCATGTGTTGATCGATGGCAGCGACCGGGGCGACCTGTTCCCCCTGGCGGCCGTGCCCTTCCGGCTGGGCTGGGAAGCCCGGGAGAGTTGGGAGGAGCCGAGTGCGCCCCCCCGGCAGCGGCTGGAGCGGGAACCGTTCTTCCTTCAGCAGCCGGTGCAGTCACCGACCTGGGTGGTGATGGGGCAGCTTGGCAACGGATCATGCCCTCCCGGCTCCCCCCCCACGGCCCCGTTCG
Source organism: Synechococcus sp. CS-1326 (assembly GCF_025128115.1). NCBI lineage: Bacteria > Bacillati > Cyanobacteriota > Cyanophyceae > Synechococcales > Synechococcaceae > Synechococcus > Synechococcus sp. CS-1326. The sequence continues at coordinate 43,200 of NZ_JAHLYV010000033.1, forward strand.
AGCGGGCCAGTGAAGCCTTCGGCCTGGAGCGCACCCTCACCTACGGGCGCCTGCCGGGCGGCCTGGTGATGCTGAACTGGCCCCTGCACGGCAACGACTGGCACGGCAATCTCGATGCCGCCTTCAGCGGCGACCCCGCTGCCGAGAACGATCTGTTTGCCCGGATGCAGGCCCACAGCCTCGCCTTCGCCGCAGCTCTTCAGCAAGCCTCAGCCGGCTGGCTGGAGGCCACCGGGGTGTTCCCGGAGCAGGGCCATGGGGATCTGCAGGGCCGATCACCCCTGGCCCTGATGCCCTATTGGCGCGAAGGACGGCGAATGGTGGGCCACACCGTTGTCAGGGAGCAGGATCTGCTGCCCGGCGCTGCCGGGGAACGGATCGCACCCCTGCCCCTGGGGATCGATGGGACGGTGCAATCCATCGCTGTGGGGAACTACGCCAATGATCACCACTATCCCGGCGACGACTGGCCGCTTGCCCCGAAAAGCTGTCGCTGGGGCGGACGCTGGAGCGGCACTCCCTTCTGCATTCCCTACGGCGCTCTGGTCAGTGGAGATGTCGACAACCTGCTGGCAGCCGACAAGGGCTTCAGCAGCAGCCACATGGCCAACGGCGCCACCAGGCTTCAGCCCTTGATCCTGAACATCGGCCAGGCGGCCGGTGCGGCGGCGGCGCTGGCGGTGCAGGGGGGCCTGGCCCTGGCCGACCTGCCGGTGCGGCGGATCCAGGAGGAGCTGATTCATGATCGCCAGGCTCCGGCCGGCCCCGTGCCGATCTGGGATACCGCCTGGCACCATCCCGAGTGGCGGTTGCGCCAGTTGGCGGCCCTGGATGGCCCGGCCAGGCTGGAAACCACGGGTTGCTGGAGCGAGGCGAGGCCGCCGAGTCCAGCGGAGGCCCCGGCTGAGCCCCATCAACAGGAGTTCAGAGGCACCCTCAAGGTGGATGGCAGTTGCAGCTATCGCTTGCAAACGGAGGGCCAGGACTGGCCGCTGATCACCCTGGAGCCCGGTCTGCATCGCTGGCTGCAGCAGCAGGATGATGGCTGTCAGCTGGCGTTGGTGGCCGTCGCCAACCCCTGGGGACCATGGCTGCGGGCCAGCAGGCTGCTGCCCTGATCGGCTCGGCGGCAGCTGGAGCCTCCTTCACCTGCCACGGCTCGAGGCCAGGCTTGCCTCCAGCCGCAGCAGATCGGCCAGGGAATCAACTGCCGAAACACGGACCACGAGCGGATCACCGGGGCTGCTGGTCTCAGGGCACAGCACCGCCTGATCCAGGGCCAGGGACTCCAGATGCACCAGTCCCAGCCGGTCCTGGGGGCGAAGCCAGCGAAGGAAGAGGCCGTCCCAGCATTCTGCGCGCTGTTGCTCGAACCACACCTGCTGCCAGTGGCGCTGATCTTCACGGCTGATCTGGATGCCCTCGCGCACGACCGGATCGAGGCCCTCCAGCAGTTCGGCCAGGCCCTGCTCGTCGAGGGGGGTGCCCCCCTCGTCCGCCAGGGCGGCCAGCTGGCGTTGCACGAGAAGATCGCCGTAGCGCCGGATCGGCGATGTGGCCTGCACATAGGCGCCCAGCCCGAGGCTGAAATGGGGAGCTGGGCGCACGCCGCTGCTGCCGCGGCTGAGGCAGCGACGCAGGGCCGCATGGCGCACCGGGCCGGCAGGCAGGGCGTTCAGCTCGGAGGCCGGAGGCAGCTCGGAGGCGGGCTGGCTGCGATAGGGCAGGGCCAGACCATGCCGTACCCCGTAGTCGGCCACCACGGCGCCATTGAGGATCATCGCTTCAGCGACCAGGGCGCGGGCAGCCGAGAGCTCCGTGACCTCAAGCTCGGCCCGCTCGTCGCGGCAACGGATCCGCCCTTCCGGTTGCTCCATCGACAGGGCCCCCTGCCGCTCCCGCCAGCCACGCCGGAGCAGCAGCAGACCATGCAACTCGGCCAGATCGGCTTCCTGCGGTGGAGCCAGCTCGATCAACTCGTCACCATCGGCGTAGGTGAGCCGGTAGGTGGGCCGAACCCAGCTCCGCTGGATCGAAGCGGAGTGCACGGCCCCATCCGAATCAAGTTCAATCGCCGTGCTCCAGGCGGCGCAGCGCTGGCCCTGGCGCAGGCTGAACGGTCCGGCCGCCAGGCTGAGCGGAAACATCGGCACCACCCTGGCGGCCAGGTAAAGGCTGGAGGCCCGTTGCCTGGCTTCCAGATCCAGAGGGGAATCGGCAGCGATCAGGCGGCCTGGATCGGCGATGTGCACCCAGAGCCGGCGGCGACCGTCACCAACCGTCTCTAGGGACAGGGCGTCATCGATCTCGGCGGTGTCGGCGTCATCGAGGCTGTAGGTGCGCAGCGCAGTGAGATCAAGCCGATCCCGATCGCCTGGCCGCTCCTGGGCAGCAGCAGCCACCAGGCGTTCGGCCTCGGCCAGCAGGGCAGGCTCGAAGCCCCGTTCCCAGACGGTCTGGCGCAGGGAGGGCAAGCCATGGCGTTCCCACTGGCCCAGATCCACCAGCAGGTGGCGAATCGGCCCGGCCTGAGCCTCGCAATGGGCCTGCTGCAGGGCACGGCGCAACTCCAGCGGTAAAGGGGTGTCACTGACGCCGGAAGCGAAGCCCAGCAGCTGCTCCAGCTGCAGCCGCTGAGCCGGGGCCAGACCGGCCGGATCAATCGGTTGACGTTGGCGCAACAGCTCCGACCAGGCCTGCTGGCGCTGCTCGGCCAGACGGCCCAGGCGCCGTTCATGGCGCAACTGGCGCAGATCCCGCAGGGAGCGGGGTTGCACCAGGCCATGGCGCCAGCGGAAGAACGGCTGGCCGGGATCCTGCAGGGCCAGCCAGCAGGCGGCCCGGGCCGTCGGGGTGTCGGTGGTGGCGATCAGCGCCACAAAATCTTCGAGTTCACAGCTGGTTTCCCCGAGCAGCAACCAGGCGGCGCCGAAATCCCTCGCCGAAGGCCGCTGAGCGGGCAACTCCGCTTCCACCAGCCGCCAGGGGGGTTGGCCCAGACGGGTGGCTGGTGCTTCCGCTCCCCGGTGATGGGCAAGCAGATCGAGCTGACGCTGGGGAAGGTGCTGGGCGCGTCCTTCCCAACCGACCAGAAGGGCCGCCCTGGAACCATTCAGGCTCTCAACGAGGCCAAGCTCAGGCCCCTTGGGGCCGATCAGACCGACCAGGTCGCCCGGTTGGAGGGACAAGGCCGGGCTCAGCCTTCCGGATTCACGAACGGCAGCAGGGCCAGGATGCGCGCCCGCTTCACCGAATTGGTGAGATCACGTTGTTGCTTCGCAGTGAGACCCGTGAGCCGACGCGGCAGGATCTTGCCACGCTCGGTGATGAATTTCTTGAGCAGATCGACGTCCTTGTAGTCGATCGGGTCGCCTGGTTTGATCGGCGAAAGGCGCTTCTTGAAAAAGGAACTGGACATGGATTGGGAGAACGGCAGCTGGAAGAAGGGAATGGCAACGCGGCAGCCTGCCCGTCAGCGGACAGCCAGGCTGGAACTCACTTGATCTCCTTGTGGATCGTGCTCTTGTTGCAATGCGGGCAGAACTTCTTCAACTCAAGCCGCTCTGTGGTGTTGCGACGGTTCTTCTGGGAGGTGTAACGGGACACCCCGGGAGAACGCTTGGCGGGATTGGACCGGCATTCCGTGCACTCGAGGGTGATCACGAGCCGGACGCCCTTGTTCTTGGCCATGAAAGGACGTGCTCCGCTGATGCGAGGCGAACTGACAACGAATGATCCTAACGCTCCGGCCTCCCACCCCACCCTCCTTAGGATCGCCAGGCTGACGGGTCTTGAGAAACGATGCGGGTCTCGCTCCAATGGCTCAGGGAGCTCGTGGCCTGCGACACGCCGGTGGCCGATCTCGCCGAGCGTCTTTCGATCGCCGGCTTCGAAGTGGAGGGGATCGAGGATCTGGCCGCCCGGGCCGCCGGCGTGGTGGTGGGCCTGGTCACAGACCGCCAGCCGCACCCGAACGCCGACAAGCTCAGTGTCTGCCAGGTCGAGGTCGGGGCTGAAGCCCCGCTGCAGATCGTCTGTGGTGCCGCCAATGTGCGATCCGGGATTCATGTGCCGGTGGCCCTGGTGGGCAGCCACCTACCGGCCGTCGATCTCACGATCAAGCCCGCCGAGCTGCGCGGAGTGGCCAGCAGCGGCATGATCTGCTCCCTCCAGGAGCTTGGCCTCAGTGGCAGTTCTGCCGGCATTGCGGTGCTCGATGAGCTGCTGCAGGAGGTGCCACCGCCCGGGACACCTGTGGCTGGGGCCCTCGGCCTCGATGATCAGATCCTGGAGCTGGCGATCACCGCCAACCGACCTGATGGTCTCTCGATGCTGGGCATCGCCAGGGAAGTGGCCGCCCTCACCGGCGCTCCCCTGAAGCTCGGCGAGCTGCCGGAGGCGATCGGAGCGCAACCACTCGATCCTCCCCCGGCTGATCGGGAGGCGATCGAGGCTGGCGGCCTGTTCAGCCTCACCGCCCTCCGTTCTGTGAGGGTGGAGCCTTCACCGCCCTGGCTGCAGCGACGCCTGGAGCGTGCCGGTCTGCGGCCGATCAACAACGTGGTCGATGTCACCAACCTGGTGATGCTGGAAACCGGTCAACCGCTGCATGCGTTTGACGCAGACCGGCTGGCTGGTCTGGAGCCGACCGCTGCGGGCGGGAGCGAGGCCTCACCACAGCGCATCGGCCTGCGCGGCGCCACTGAGGCAGAACCGTTCACCGGGCTCGACGGCGTCAGCCATCAGCTCAGCCCTGAAGCCCTGCTGGTGACCTACGCCGGCCAGGCCGTTGCCCTGGCCGGGGTGATCGGGGGCGCAAACAGCTGCGTCCAGGAAGACACCAGGACGATCTGGCTGGAGGCGGCTGTCTTCGCCCCCCAGGCCGTGCGACGCAGCGCCCGCAGCGTCGGGCTTCGGACCGACGCCAGCCTGCGTTTCGAGAAGGGATTGCCGCGCCAGGTCACGCTGGCGGCGGCGGATCGGGCCGTCAGCCTGCTTCAGGAACTCACCGGGGCACAACTGATCGGGCGTTGGCTGCATCAGAGTCCAGCGGAGTCGCAGCCGCCCCTGCTGCTGCGCCGCGACGCGCTGCACCAACTGCTCGGGCCGGTGCTGGTGGATGGCCAGGAAGGCGACCTCGATGACCAACGTATCCAGCAGACCCTCTCAGCCCTGGGCTGCCAGCTGGAACCCGAAGCGAATGGCTGGCTGGTAACGGTGCCCCCCTCGCGGGCCATGGACCTGCGCCGGGAGGTGGATCTGATTGAAGAGGTGGCTCGCCTGGTCGGCTACGACCAGTTCGCCTGCCACCTTCCCGATCCGATCCGCCCCGGTGGCCTGGAGCCATCCCAGCGGGCGGAGCGTCGCCTGCGTCAGACCCTCTGCACCGCCGGCCTGCAGGAACTGTGCACCCTGTCTCTTGTTTCCGGTGATTCGGCACTGGCCACGGCGCCCCGGGCCCCGCTCGCCAATCCCCTGCTGGCCGATTACAGCCACCTGCGCGACAGCCTGATCGAAGAGTTGCTCCAGGCGGCCCGCCGCAATCTCCAGGCCTCCCAGCCTGGATTCTGGGGCTTCGAGATCGGCACTGTCTTCGAGCTGATCCCAGGATCCGCCGTGCCGCAGGAGCGCCCTGAGCTGGCCGGGCTGATCTGCGGAGAGCGCCGCGCCGAGCTCTGGAGCAGTGGCGGCAAGCCACGGCATCCCGACTACTTCGAAGCCCGCGGCGTGCTTCAGCTGGCTCTGGCCAGCCTGGCCATTCCCTGTGAGGACCGACCCCTCAGCAGCCATCCGCTGCTCCATCCGGGCCGGGCAGCGGAGCTGGTGCTGGAGGGACGGGTGATCGGCTGGTTCGGCCAGCTCCATCCCGCCCAGGCTGAGCGCCTCGATCTGCCTGAGGCCACCTACCTGTTTCAGGCGCCGCTTGAGGCGCTGCTCACAGCCGCCACCCGCCGCAACCGCTGGCAGCCGAGCTTCTCGGTTTTCGCCACAGTGCCTGCCTCGGAGCGGGATCTGGCCCTGGTGGTGCCCCATGACGTCACGGCGGCGGCCTTGCTGGCCACGATCCGCAAGGCAGGCAGACCGCTGCTGGAGTCGGCCGAGCTGGTGGATCGTTACGGGGGAGACCAGATAGCCGCCGGAGCTGTCAGCCAGTCCTTTCGGCTGCGCTACAGGGATCCGCGCCGAACCCTCACCGACGCCGATGTGGAGCAATGCCATGCCGCGATCCGCGCCGCCCTCGACCGCCAGTTCGGTGCCCAGCTGAGAAGCTGAAGGCAGCTGGTCTGGGCGGCTCAGCTCAGCTCCGCTCCAGGACGGCCAGAGCCTCAACATGGCTGGTCTGGGGAAAGAAATCGAACGGTTGCACGCTGAGCAGCCGCAGGGATCCTTCAGCGCAGAGCCTGGCGAGATCCCTGGCCAGGCTGGCCGGGTTGCAGCTCAGATAGGCCAGCCGCTGGGGAGGAGCTGCTCGAATCGCCTCGCAGACGCTCGCAGGCAGCCCCTTGCGCGGTGGGTCAAGCAGCAGGGCATCGGCATGGCGCAGGGCCTCAGGCAGGGCGACGGCCACATCGGCCGTTTCCAGCTCCACGCCGGCCAGGCCATTGAGGCTGGCGTTGATGCGAGCCTGGGCGATGCTGCCAGCGTGCTGCTCAAGGCCTAGCACCTGGGCTCCAGCTGCCGCCAGAGGCAGGCTGAAGGTGCCGATGCCACAGAAGGCGTCAACAATTCTGGCCGCCTGAGACGGTTGCAGAGCAGCATCGAGCAGGGGCAGAAGCTGTTCGGCCTGGGGGGTGTTGACCTGAAAGAAAGTGTCGGGCCCGATCTGGTACTGAAGCCCACCGAACCGTTCGATCAACCAGGGTCTGCCGGCTATGCAGCTGGTGGATGGTCCCATCAGGGTGTTGGTCGCCCGGGGCTGAAGATTCAGGCAAACCCCCACCAGCTCCGGCCAGCGATCCATCCAGATCTCGGCCTGCGCCTGCAGGTCGGGCAGGTCGTCGTGGCTGCTGATCAAGGTGAGCAGCACCTCGCCGGTGTGATGTCCCAGCCGCAGGGCAAGGTGACGCAGCCCGCCCCCCTCGCGCAGATTGACATCCACAGGCCAGTCGCTGACCTCGAGGTCGTGCTTGAGGGGAGTGATCAGGCGATCGATGCGGGGATCAAGCACCGGGCAGCGGTTCATGTTCACGATCCTGTGGGTGCCGCTGCGGTAGAACCCCGCCCGCAGCAGACCTTCCGATGTGCGCTCCAGTGGGATCACAGCGCGGTTCCGGTAGCCCAGTGGCGAGTGGGCGGCCAGGATCGGCTCCACCGGCAGCTGCAACCCGCCGATCCGGCGAAGGGTTTCCTGGAGCAGATCCTGTTTCCAGAGGGCCTGGGCAGGGTCGTCCAGATGCTGGACGCTGCAGCCGCCGCAGTTGCCAGCCAGGATGCAGGGGGGCTTGCGGCGATCCGGGGAGCTGCTGCGCCGCTCGATCAGTTCGGCGATCAGGTGCCGCTGGCCATGGTGCCGGACCCTGGCGCGAACCTGCTCGCCAGGCAGGACGCCTGCGACGAAGACCACCAGCTCCTGAGGCTCAGGGCCAGGCCCACCCACACGAGCCACCCCGTGGCCCTCATGGTTGAGACCGGTGACCAGGAGCTCCAGCTCGGAGCCGATCGCTGGCATGGATGACCCCATTGGGAACGCTCGGCAGTCCGGAAGGGCGTTCCTGACCCTAGATGCAAAGGGCCGTTACACATGGCGGGCCAGCAGCGGCCAAAGGGCATTGCCTCGATAGGATCAAGCCGTGCATGGTGGACGGAATGAGCGTTGTCCGGGATCTGATCCTGCAAGCCGATGATCAACTCCGCTACCCCAGTGGCGGTGAACTGCGCGTGATGGCGCAGTTTCTCTCGGGTGGCAGCCAGCGCATCAGGATTGCCCGTGCCCTCAGCGAGAACGAACGCAAGATCGTCGACGAATCGGCTCGGCAGCTGTTTTCCCTCAAGCCGGAGTACGTCGCCCAGGGCGGCAATGCCTATGGCCAGCGCCAACGGGCCCAGTGTCTGCGTGATTTCAGCTGGTATCTCAGGCTGGTCACCTACGGCGTGATGGCCGGCAGCACCGAAAAAATCCAGGAGATCGGCCTGGTCGGCGCCCGCGAGATGTACAACAGCCTCGGAGTGCCGATGGCCGGCATGGTTCAGAGCATGCGCTGCCTGAAGGAGGCGAGCCTGGTTCTGCTTGGCTCCAGCGATGCCGCTGTGGCATCACCCTATTTCGATTTTCTGATCCAGGGGATGCAGACCACCGCCTGATCGATTCAGGCGAACCCGGCTGAAGGCTCCAAACAGCGTCTTGGCTATCGCACAAGCGACAGACTGCTGGACCAAAACCGATTCTCAGCCTGGACAGCTGCAACTGTGATCTGACGGAAGACCTGAAGCAAGTTCTTGCATCAGGTCTGATGCCAGGACGGCGCACGGCTTTTCGCCTGGCCATGCCAGTCGAGCCGGTAGATGTTGTCTCGCTTGGCTGATCAGAGACCCTTAATTGGACTCATCGAAAGACTATAACGAGATTCATGGGCCTTGGAGAACCCTGAGTCAGTCTCACTCGAACCTGAATGGGTCTCGCAAGAGTCTCGAAGGGAACTTGCAAGTGTCTTGAGTGGGTCTCGCTGCGAGTCTCGGAATAGGTATCAGTTGAGCCAGTCGAGTTGAAGCAATCAGGCAGCTGGCGATTAGCAGCGCAGTTGATCCCCGCCCTGCTGCATGTGAACGATCTCTCCGCTGGAATCGTTGTTTTTTGATGATTTCACCAACACAACATGAGCTTCCCCCTTGAGGCGCGCCGTTTGAAATCGACTGGATGGTTCGGGGAAAAATCGCTCAAGTCTCGACTACGGGGACGAAACGCTCTGCCCCCGGCTCGACCCAACCGGATCCTGGTTTGCGTACCTGCTTATGTAGCAGGTACGCAAAGCTACCTAGGATTGCTATGACTGAATTCTGGGCGGTGTCCAAGCCACTGGACAGGCTGATGGCAGAGGGCTGGACAAATTCTCAGGCCAGGTTTGCTCTACGGATCCAGGCGTATCGGGCTGGAGAACCTGCTTATCTCAGCAAACACAGTCTTGACGCACTTCTGGACCCAATCAAGGTCTCGGCTGGGATCATTGAGCCACTTGAGAAGGTTTTCGATACAGCTCCTTGAGCAGCTGGTAGGCCTCATTCAGCCGCCGCATTGCATCGGCACTGCCACCGGCATCGGGGTGATGGCTGAGGGCCTGCTCGCGGTAGGCCTCCCGAATCTGGTCCAGGGTGAACCGTTGGCCGTGATCGGTTGGGAGCTGCAACTGACGCAGGGCCCCATGCAGGGTCATCGTGTGTTCCAGCGTCTGGAAGGAGGTGCCCCGGTGCTGACGGCGGAACCGGTGCACGAAACGACGGATCAGGGTCGGCAGCCGCAGGGTGAGGGTTCCTGTGCTGAACGGATCCTCCAGCAGACCAGCCACGACGATGACCCGGGCAAAGCTCGGCGGTCCGAGCGGCCAGCTCGGCACGACACCAAGAATCCATCGCTCCGCCAGCGACCAGGTGAACGGACGGCCGTCGGATTGGTCCGACTGGGGCCAGATCTCCTGACCCAACCAGACCATGGCGGCCTCCAGAACCGCCGCATTCGCTTCGGTGCCATAGAGCGAGAGCCAATGGTCGCCTGCAGCCGCCAGAGCCTCCTCCAGATTGACCGGAGCCAGCTGGGGCAGGGGTTCCCGCTCCTGCTCGGCGGGTGATCGGGCCGGATGGAGGCTCTGGCGCAGCCAATCCGATCTCTGACGCACGAAACCGGGAAGATCGATGCCGACGCTGCGCCGTCGTTGATCAGAGCTCGGCTTCGAATCGATCGAGGCTGACCGGCTCGTTGGATGGGGCAGGAGCGGGCCATCCTCAGCCAGGTCGGGGAAACCGTCATCGAACACCAGCTCAGCCTGGTGGGTGTTGGCAGCCAGCAGCAGGGCGCCACGTTCATCCAGTTCCAGGGGCTCGTGGAGGCTGGCTGCTCCCTGTTCAGCCAGTTCCTCCTCGCTTTTGAACAACTGATCAAGCAGGCGCTCCAGAACCGGACCACGGCTGCGATATCCCCACTCCCGGCGGTAGCGGTCGATCTCCTCCACCCAGGCGACCGGCAGATCGATGCTCAACCGCTTGCGGTTCTGGTTCTCCGGCTCATTCACCACGGCACACCGACGGAGGGCTAGCGCCCCATCAACCTGTTGAGAAAGCGTTGCTGAGCTTCGGCGGCCTCTTCGTAGCGATTCTGCACCTGGGTGATCTCAGCACTGGTGCTGCCCGGCGCGGTGCGGTTAAGCAGGGGAAGGGGAATCGGCGGCAATGGCTGGATCCAGGCCGGCATCAGCGGGGGGCGAACAGCCGGGCGCTTGGGGGGCTGGATGTCACCGCCTGTGGGCCTGAGAATGGGAGAAGCTCCTGCGGCCCGCGGTTTCGCTGCCGGGGGTTTCGAAGCCGGGGGTTGCGTGCGCGGGGCAGTCTGCCTGGTGCCATCTGGGGAGCTGGCAACGGAAGGAGGTGCGACCGGAGGCGGCTTCGGCCTGGCAGCTGCAGCGGCCGCCGCCGCCCGAGCCTGGGCCACCAGCCGTTCGCGTTCTCTCAACTGGGCGAGCTGTCCGGCAGGGACAACGCTGAGCAGGTGGCCGGGTGTGGCATCCGCCGGATACACCAGGCTGATCTTCACAGGGTTGTAGACGCCGGGATTGAGCGACAGAGAGGTCAGGGAAAGGCTCTCGCCCGACTGCATTCCGACGTGCACCTCCCGGTAACCCTCCAGGGTCTGAATGCCAATTGAGCCGCGGAATGAGGTGAACTGCCTGCCGTTGGCGGTCGGATGGCTGAGCACCAGGTCGTAGGGCCCGCTGCCTTTGAGATTGAGGGTCACATCGAAGCGGACGCCGTAGGTGCCGACATTGTCGAGGGAGGAATCCAGCATCCGGCTGGCCAGCGCATTGACCTGAACCTCCCGGGTGCCGAAGGTGGTGCGGTTGGTGCTGGTGAAGGGCACATGCAGCGGGCCCTGGCTGAGATCGTGACTCAGGCTGGCTTCATAGGCATCACCAAGGGCAACACCCCCAACCCTGGAGAAGACGCGGCCACTCTTGATGTCCGGCAGCATGCGGAGATAGATGCGGCCAGGAGCCAGGACACCGCGGTCGAGAACCGCGATCAGATCGGCATCGGTCTGGGGATCTTCGGCGGCGACCACGGCCATCTGGAAGGGGCCGTCACTGCGACCCCGCAGCAGACCATTGGCAATGCCGCGGGCGGGCAGACGGGTATGGAACAGAACAGCCCGGCTCCGAGCTGGAATCACGAAGAATTCGGGCAGTTTCGGGTCCCGCTGGTTGCGGAGCATGATCACGGCCGTGGCATCGCCGGGCCCCGTGTTCCAAGGCCGTGGACCAAGCGGCTTCACGCCCATCAGGTGATTGGCCAGGTAGGGAGCTTCGAAGCTGTTGCGCACAGCTCCACGATCCAGCTGCAGGGTGACCGGCCGATTGCCTGGGTTGGTGACGATCGTGGCGATCGTGAGCTTGCCGCGCACATAGCGACCGCCAAGGCGGCTGGCGTCTTCAGGGAAATACTTGTGGTGGGCGTGAAGGCCGAACTCACCGTTGAATGTGAACGTGGCATTCTCCAGGCGCTGGCCGGTTTCCTGGGAGTAGGCCGAGCCCGGTGCCGTGTCGATCAGAATTCCGGGCCCGAACACTTCCTCCGGCTGGTTCGAATGCAGCACAGGCACCGTGTTGAACACACCGTTCAGGGGACGGGCCGACTGCCCGGCCATCAGGGCCACATAGGCCTGGGCCGGTGCTGTGACCAGGACGACGCAGCCGATCAGGCCGAGGGCGGCTGGGAACGAGAAACCATGCCTGGCACGGCATCTTGTGAGTTGACTCAAGCGAACTGACAAGAGAGAAGACTGCAAACGTTCTTCGGAACCAACGGGCGCGCCCTGACGATTGATGCTGGTCTCAAGACAGACAACTGTAACGCAGGTGTTGAGAGCATCCCTCTCCACCGGGTAGACGCAGTGGCTAGAACCATCTGGCTGTGCGCCATCGTCCCATGTTCCCGTCCTTCGGTTGCTGTCCCGGCGACAACAGCGATCCACAAAGCCGGCGTCGCAGCTACCAGGAACGCAAGCTGCGCATGCTCACGTTCTGGCGAGATGGCGCCGAGCGCCAGCTTGCCGCTGTCACAGCAGCGATCAACACGCTGGAACAGCAGATGAACCGCGACGCGACTTCAGGCCAGAACTGACGACCCGCTCACCACAATCCAGTTGGTCGCGAAGCTGAGTCAGGGCGCGGTTCAGCTGGCGGTGCACCGTCATCGGGCTCACGTTCAGGGCCTTGGCCACGCGCCGAAGGCTGTGGCCCTCAAGCACAACCTGCCTAACCACCGCCTGAGGACCCGGAGCCAGCTGCGCCAGCACGGCCATGGCTGCTCCTGCCTCCTCGGCAGCAGAAGGGACCAACTCCGGTGCGGCAGGCTCCTGGCTCTGAAGCTCAAGGGACAGGGGCCGGGCCAATCCCCGCAAGCGTTGGAAACGCTCCCATTGCTCGATGCCGAGCCCGAGAGCGTCCCGGATCTCCTCAGGGCTGGCCGGGGGTTGTCCGAGGCTTTGGCGGCTGCGGATCACCTGGCGCAGCTTGTCTTCGAGCTCCTGTTGCCGCCGCGGCACCCGGATCGGAGCCGCCTGATCACGGAGATAGTGAAGGATCGCTCCACGGATGTGATGGCGGGCAAAGGCCGAAAACGGTGTACCCAGGCTGGGAACAAAGAGTTCGGCAGCCCGGATCAGACCCAGCAGTCCCACCTGGATCAGATCGTCCGGGCACTCCGGGCTGAGGGCGCTGTAGTGCAGGGCAATCGGCCTGACCAGTTCGTGATAGCTGGCCACCCGCTGGTTGCGGCGGTTGACCTGGTCACGACTGAGCGAGGCGCGCTGGACTGGAGCGGCGGTGGAGCGGATCGGCATGGATGAAAAGAAGAGAGCTCAAGAAAGGCGTTCGGAGCGCGGCAAGCGCTGCTCCTTTTCCAGAAAGAGCCCGTCATCCATCCCCTGGCAACCGTGGAATCACGGAACCGTGGCGGCAACCTCCTCCAGCAGGGCCCAAGGTCCGTGCTGCCTGAGCCAGGACAGCTCGGCCCGCCTGGTCAGCAGGAGATAGCCGGCAAAACCAAGGGCGTTGACACTGAATCCCGCCACCCGCTCACGCCGCCGCCGGATCATCAGGAACCAGTCATCACTGATGAGCAGGTTGTACGGGTGAAGGGGGCGGTCGGAGGTGCGGGGGTCTCCCAGGCCGAGGGCTGACGCCTGGCGGTGGTAGTGGGCAGCGAGGGCATGCTGATCCTCGTGGGGCCGCCTGCGGCTGAGGCGGTAGGGCCAGGGCCAGGGTTGGGCCCGGGCCTCCAGCTGGGCTCTGAGCGCCGGTTCGAGGGGGCAGGCCGGCTCACCCCGATGGCGGGGCAGCAGCTGGAGATGGCGGTGCGGCTGACTCGCACCGGCTTCAGCGCAACTGTTGAAGAACCAGAGTCCGCTGGTGTCGGCGGCAACTGCAACCATCGAAGACCAGTCCGAAGCGTCCAGCCAACCGGCCTGGGGAGCCCAGCTCTGGGTGATCAGCAGCAGATGACCGGGCTGCACCGGGTACTTGTTCAGAAGAAGCAGATGAGAATCACCGAGCCGCTGCACCTCAAGGGAGGTTTCCCAGGGCAGGAATGGATTGGCACGGGGACCTGGCTCAAGCAGGTGCTTGGGGGTGGCGGAGCAGAGCTGACGGAGCTGAAAGGGCTCCCAGCCCTCGGGCTTGATCAGGCTGGTGACCAGGGGGACCAGGCTGCCGTCCCGACGGGCCTGGGCGCTGCGCTCCAGGGCCGCCCTCCAGATCCGTCCTTCAGTTCCTGGCACCGATCTGCAGCCTTGCCAGGGAGGCCCCCTGGTAGTAGCGGCCCAGGATCTGGTTGTAGCGGAGCCCCTGCAAGGCGAGCTGCTGCGCTCCTTCCTGGCTCATGCTGGCGCCGAGATGGCCGTGGGCCTCCAGGGTGATCTGGCTGTTGGCGGCATAGAGGCTTTCAACGATGCCTCCCTGGTAGCTGAGGATCAGACCGGTGGTGCGCTTCACCGCCTCGGACGTGCGGGAGGAGACCGACGCCAGGCCTCGATAGGCCTGCCAGCGGGTGGTGTCACCAAGATGGAAATGGGGATCGGCTGGCCTGGCCAGGTGGGCCAGGGCGTAGGAACGGGCGGCCACGGCCTGGGCCTTGAGCGCTTCGATCGACCAGGAACTGGGCATTTCGGCTCCCACCACCGACATCAGGTAGCGCTCCAGCGGCAGGTGATTCACCGGCGTGATCCCGCCAGACTCCCGCAACAGACGCATCCGACCCTCGTAGGCCCTGCCGTTGACCAGCAGGTGCTCTGAGGGCGAAGTCTCAAGCCAGAGACCATTCGCCGGTCCAGCCACAGCGGCAAGATCGACGGGGCTGCCGGCCTGGCCCCGTTGCAGGAGTTCACCGTTGCCATCACGCAGGGTCCAGGCTCCGGTGGCCGAGAGCGTGGGCTGACCGGCCTGGCTCAGCAGGGCCACCCGGATCTCCAGCGCAACGGGCTGCCCGGCGGCAGGTTCCACGAGCGTGGCCTCCTCCTGCGGCAGCCGGGGGGCCGCCGGCGGGGGTGCATCGGCGCGGCGGGCCTGGATCGAGTCCAGGCTCGATTCGTCAGTGGCCTGGCTGCTGATCGGATCACTCACCGCCGGCAGCAGGGCATCCAGCACCCGCCGGTCCGGTTGGGGAGGAGCTGGGGTGAGCGACTGGGCCATGAAGCCGAGCCCGAGCGCCACGACACTCAGGGGAGCACTGAACAGCAGGGTGTTCAGCCGCCGTCGAGGCAACGCCGCCATTCGCCAGGCGTGCCCTCGACGCAGCCAGTCATCAGGACGCCATCCCAAACCAGTTGCCCCGCACCCGTCAGGTGGATCATGCCGGAAGACAGCGGTTCGCAGAGCATGCCTCCGCCCTGTTTCGAAGCCTGCCACCCCACCACACGAGGGCGGCCCAGGCGCTTGCACCACCACGGCGCCACCAGGGCATGGGCCGATCCGGTGACGGGGTCCTCGCTGATCCCCAGGCCGGGGGCGAAGAATCGCAGCTGATAATCGGCCGGTTCACCCAGAACAATCGGGCCTTCCCCTGAACTGCTGGTGGGCTGCATCAACACCAGACCCCGACTCAGCTCCGGGCCCAGGGACTGGGCGAGCCCCAGGCCATCCAGGCCGATCAGATCGGCGCTGGCAGGGAGCAGCGCAACCCAGTAGCCAAGGCTGGTTTGCCAGGTATCAAGCGGCTCCCCCCCCAGCAGTGGCCCCAGCTGCTGGGGCAGGGAGCAGGGCTCGAGAGCGGAGCAGGGCAGCACCAGCTCCGCCGTGCCCGTGCCGGCGGCGCCGACGGACACCGCCAGGGGGCCGCTTCTGGTCAGCAGGCTGGTGGCTTCCCCTGGCAGGAGGCCGCCCCAGTGCTCCAGCGCCAGGGTGGCCGCCAGGGTGGCGTGGCCACAGAGCGGCACCTCGCAGCTCGGCGTGAACCAGCGCAGCGCCCAGCCGGGCCGAGCCAGCCTCTCGGGTTGTTGATCGGTCCAGGGCAGCAGAAAGGCCGTCTCCGACTGCTGGAACATGGCAGCCACCGCCTGCATCCAGTCGGGATCGGCCGGCCGGTCCAGCAGCACCACCGCCGCGCCGTTTCCCTGCAGGGGGCGTTCGGCGAAGGCCTGGATCTGCAGGCTCGGAAGCGACGCGTTCACGTCTTTTCCTGCCTGAGATCCCGTTCCATCAGGGCCCGCACCACGGCCTGCGGGCCGGAACGGCCCTGAATCAGGGCCACGACCTGCTCGCAGATCGGCAGGCTCCAGCCACCCCGCTGCGCCAGGGCAAGGGCAGCCTCGGCGGTCATCGCCCCTTCCACCGTGGCCCCGATGCGCCGCAGAGCCTGCTCGGCCGGCATTCCCTCCGCCATCAGCAGGCCGAAGCGGTAGTTGCGGCTCAACGAACTGTTGGCTGTGGCGAGCAGATCACCGAGCCCGGCCAGCCCGAACAGCGTGGTCGGGTCCCCGCCCATGGCTGCAGTCAGACGACCCATTTCCGCCAGGCCACGGGTGAGCAGGGAGGCCTTGGCATTGGCACCGAGACTGAGGCCGTCGCAGATTCCCGCCGCCACTGCCATGACGTTCTTGAGGGCGGCCGCCAGCTCCGTGCCGATCGGATCGGCATTCGTGTAAAGCCGAAACGAATCGCTGCTCAGTTCCTGCTGCAGCCGGCTGGCCAGGGCCTGGTGGCGCGAAGCCAGCACGCTGGCCGCCGGCAGCCCCCGGTCGAGTTCGTCGGCCAGATTCGGGCCGCTCAGCACCACGCAATCAAGCTCCGGGATGCTCCGCTCCCAGAGCTGGGAAGCTGTGCAGAGCTGATCGATGTCGATGCCTTTGCTGCCACTCAGCAGAGGGAGGCCACACGGCCAGGCTGGCGCCAGCTGCCTGGCCAGGGAAGGCACACCGGCCATCGCCACGGCAGAGATGATCAGATCCTGCTGCTGGAGCAGGGAGAGAGGATCCGTCTGCAGTCGCCGCGACCAGACCTCCACCCTGTGACCCTGGCGCTGGAGCAGAGCAGCCAGGGTCCTGCCCCAAGCTCCCTGACCCAGAACCCCGATCCGCACTGCCATCGAGCCATCATGCGGCATTCCGGATCGCTGATTCACTGATGGTGCCACCCGAGCCGATTCCGGGCCCGGACCCCGGGCAGCGATCGGTTGAGTCGCTGCGTCAGTGGCGGGGCCATGCCCTGGTGGTGGGCTGTGGCGGCATCGGTCGGGCCCTCCTGGGCGAGCTGTCGGCGCGGGCTCCATGGCTGACGCTCTGGGCAACGAATCGTTCAGGTCGTTGGCCGGAGCACGGCGGGACCATCCCCCCGGAGCGGGTGCTGGCCCTGGAGCTCGGTGACGATGACAGCCTGGCCGGACTGGCGCTGGCCCTCAAGCCCATGGCAGGGTCGTTGCGACTCGTGTTCAACACTGCGGGGCTGTTGCATGGGGCCAAGCTGCAGCCCGAGAAACGCCTGCAGCAGGTCAGCCGCCTCGCCCTTGAGCGCTCCTTTGCCGTCAACGCCTTCGGTCCGTTGCTGCTGGCCCAGGCCCTGGAGCCCCTGCTGGCTCGCGCAGAACCGGTGATGTTCGCCAGCCTCTCGGCCCGGGTCGGCAGCATCGCTGACAACCGGCTCGGAGGTTGGTACGCCTATCGGGGAGCCAAGGCCGCCCAGAACCAGATGCTGCGCTGTCTGGCGCTGGAATGGCGCCGTCGGTTGCCCCTGGCCTGCCTCACCCTGCTGCACCCAGGCACCACCGCCACCCCTCTTTCGGCTCCGTTTCAGGCCTCCGTCTCACCGGAACGCTTGTTCAGTCCGGCCCGCAGTGCCCGCCAGCTGCTGGATGTGCTCGAAGCCCAGAATCCTGAGCAGAGTGGGCGCTTCCTGGCCTGGGATGGATCGGTGATCCCCTGGTGAGGCCAGGGAGGCAGGGATCAGGCCCGATGGGCCGCCTGCCTGAGCAGTTCGAGCGGAATGATCTCCAGGGTGGTGTGCTCGGTGGCCTCCAGCCTCACCGCTGGAGCCACCCCGTCCTGGTGGGCCTCAAGCCAGCGGGCGGCACAGACGCACCAGTGGTCGCCGGCCTTGAGACCGGGGAAGCCGTAGGCGGGCATCGGTGTGGAGAGGTCATTGCCCTGGGAGCTGCTGTAGCTCAGAAACACCTGGCTGATCACGCAACAGACCGTGTGCCGGCCCAGATCGCTGCCATCGGTGCGGCAGGAACCGTCCCGATGCCATCCGGTCAGCGGCTCGCAACCGCAGATCTCCAGGGGCTCACCGAGCACATTGCGCGGCTGGTCGGCGACGGAACGCCCGGGAGCTGGAATGGCAGAAGTGGCCACGGCGGCAGAGAGCATCAAGCCTGAATTGTGACGGAACTGTGGGCTGATCCGGGCACAGAAGGTTGACGGATTCGGGGGGGCAGGCGTTAAAGCTCATGGAGCGGAGCTGCTAAGAAGAAGCTGGACCGCTCCACCCTCCGACTGCCTTGACCCCTTCATGAGCTGGGATTTCACCGAAGACGCCGCATTCACTGCCCTCTTCGACGCCTTCAAGGAGAGCGGTGAAGCCTCCGCCATGGAGTTCCTCGCCCATGGGGAAGGGGCTTTCCATTTTCAGGAACTCAGCCAGAACGCAGCTGGGGAAGGCGTTGACCTGAGTGATTCCACTGATCTGCAGGCGTTTCAGCAGTCGGTGATCGACAGCCTTGAGGAGCTGTAGCGCCAGAGCGGATCTGCTGCCGGCGGGGATCAGCCATAGAAAAAGGCGATCTCCTTTTCCTTCAGACCTTCCCAACCTGCGGCCTGGAGGCGCTGATCAAGGCTCGCCTGATCGAAATGCTTGGCACCGGTCTTGACGACCCGGTTGCGCATGGATTTCTTCACCCCACTGCGGGCCCTCTGTGCTTCCAGGGCCATCACCTCCTCGTAGAGAGCCAGCATCGCGACTGGGATCGGCGAGCCATCCAGGTCGAGGCCGGCGGCGATGGCAGCATCGACGCCATCAGGCCCGGCGAGGGGGGCGGAAGGGTTTGGAAGCATCGGACTGGGAGAACGGACTCTCCCAGCCTGCCACCGGCTCAGGCGCTGAAATAGCGGGCCTGGGGATGCAGGGCCACCAGTGCCGTGGTGCTCTGTTCCGGTTCGAGCTGGTCGCTTTCATCCATGGTCAGGCCAATGCGGTGGGCCTCCAGCCAGAGCAGTTGCTGACGCGAATCCGCCACATTCGGGCAAGCCGGATAGCCGAACGAATACCGGCTGCCGCGGTAACGCTGGGCCAGCACCTCCCTCAACTCAGCGGGTTCCTGGTCACCGAAGCCAAGCTCCCGGCGGATGCGGGCGTGAACCCATTCAGCCAGGGCTTCGGCCATCTGAACCGCCAGACCGTGGAAATAGAGGTAGTCGGTGTAGCGATCGGCGGCAAAGAGGGTTTTGGCGAAACGGGTGGCAACCTCCCCCATCGTGACGGCCTGCATCGGCAGCACATCGGTGGGTAGGCCACCATCGAGGTCGCGATAGAAGTCGGCAATGCAGTAGCGGTTGCCGGCCCGCTGGCGGGGCAGAACGAAACGTCCGAGTTCGGAACGGGAATCGCTCGGATCGAAGACCACCACACTGTTGCCGTCGCGCCCACAGGGGAAGTAGCCGTAGGCCACCCTCGGTGTCAGCAATCCCTCCTGATGGCAGCGCTTGATCCACTCCGCCAGCACCGGCTCGGCTTTCTCGGCCAGCATCCGGTCATGCTCCTCACGGCTCTGATCCTGGCCCTTGCGTAACTGCCATTGGCCCGCGAACAGGGCATTGCGATCGAGGTAGGCAAAAACCTCGGCCAGCGGTATCTCGGTTTCATCCAGCAGGCAACTGCCCAGGAAGGGTGGGGTGATCGCCTCCTGCTCCGGAACCGCCTCGGAGCGCTCCTGGCTGGCTGGGGGGAGATCGACGGCGACCTGGATGGGCTCTGCCGGCTGGGCGGCAGACGGCTCGGCCTCGGCGGAATCCGCCTCGGCGCTCAGGCCCAGACCGGGTGGAATGCCATCGAGAAACCCTTTGATGTCGTCCCAGTGGCCGCCTTCCTTCGCCTCGGCCAGAGCATCCATGAACCGCAGGTCGGAGAAAGCATCCCGTCCGTAGATCACCTGGCCCCTGTAGACGCTGCGGCAATCCTTGTTAACAAAGCGAGGCGTGAGGGCGGCCCCCCCCAGAATCACGGGAACGGCAATACCGGCTTCATTGAAGGCCTGGAGATTATCTTTCATGAAGGCCGTCGACTTGACCAGCAATCCACTCATGGCAATGCAATCAGCCTGGTGAATGCGCTGGGCATCGATGATTGCATCAACAGGCTGTTTGATGCCAAGGTTGATCACTTCATAGCCATTATTTGTTAAGATGATGTCAACAAGATTCTTGCCGATATCGTGAACATCGCCCTTCACGGTGGCAATCAGGAACTTGGCCTTGGCTCGCCGCTCCCCCTCCACTTTCTCCATGTGGGGCTCCAGGAAAGCAACAGCCGCCTTCATCGTTTCGGCGCTCTGAAGAACGAAGGGCAGCTGCATCTGGCCTGAGCCGAACAGTTCACCCACGGTTTTCATGCCATCCAGCAGAAACGTGTTGATGATCTGGAGGGGAGGATAGGTGGTGAGGGCCTCTGAAAGGGCAGGCTCCAGGCCGATCCGCTCGCCATCGATGATGTGCTGACTGAGCCGCTGCTCCACCGGCAGGTCGGCGAGGGAGGGACCGGATTCCCGCGCCTCCCTGGCGCTGACACCTTCGAACAGTTTGGTGAGTTCAGCCAGGGGGTCATAACTGCAGACATCGCCATCGAAGCGGCGCGCATCATTGATCAGGTCGAGGCAGACCTGCTGGGTTTCTGGATTGATCTTGGCGAGAGGGAGAATCTTGGCCGGGCTGACGATGGCAGCGTCCATTCCAGCCAGACAGCATTCGTGGAGAAAAACGGAATTCAGCACAATCCGGGTGGCCGGGGAAAGGCCGAAACTGATGTTGCTCACACCGAGCACCACATGCACTCCCGGCAGCTGGGAGCGAATCTGGCGAATCGCCTCGATCGTGGCCGCGCCATTGCGGCGGTCTTCCTCGATGCCCGTTGAGATCGGCAGGGCAAGGGCGTCGTAGAAGATCTCGTGGGCCGGAATGCCGAACTCCACCGCATCGCGGTAGGCCCGCTGGGCGATCGCAAACTTCCGTTCAGCCGTGCGCGCCATCCCCTCCTCGTCGATGGTGCCGATCACCACACCCGCGCCGTAGCGACGTGCAAGCTCCAGAACCTTGAAGAAGCGTTCATCGCCATCCTCATAGTTGGTGGAGTTGAGGATGCATTTCCCACCAGCCACCTTGAGGCCGGCCTCCATCTTCTGCCACTCGGTGGAATCGAGCATCAGCGGCAGGTTCACATTCGTGACCAACCGACTGACCAGATCGTGCATGTCCTTTTCGCCATCCCGGCCGACATAATCGACGTTGACATCAAGAACATGGGCATTTTCCTTCACCTGACCCCTGGCCAGAGCGACAAGACCGTCCCAGTCTTCGTCATTGAGCAACTCTCGAACCTTCTTGGAGCCGCTGGCATTGAGGCGCTCACCGATGATCAGGAATGAGTTGTCCTGGTGGTACGGAGTGATGCCATAGATCGATGCCGCCGCCGGCTCGGTGTTGAGGGCCAGCCGGCTGATCTGTTCGCCTGGAAGGCGCACCTGGCGCGGCTTGGGGTGAAGCTCGCTGGCCAGCTCAGCCAGGGCTCCGATATGGGCCGGGGTGGTACCGCAGCAACCACCGATCACCTGCACGCCGAGATCCTCGACGAAGTGCATCAATTGCATCTTCATCTCCACCGGGGTGAGGCGGTAGTGGGCCACACCGCCCACATTCTCGGGCAGGCCGGCATTCGGAATGCAGCTCACCACAAAGGGGCTGTGCTCACTGAGATAGCGAACATGCTCCTTCATCTGTTCAGGTCCAGTGGCGCAGTTGAGACCGAGGATATCGATCGCAAACGGCTCCAGGATCGCCACCACCGCAGCGATGTCGGAGCCCACCAGCATCGTGCCGGTGGCCTCCACCGTCACGGAAACCATCAGTGGACGCCGTTCACCGCTGACACTGAAGGCCGCTTCGATCCCCTGCAGCGCCGCCTTGATCTGGAGCACGTCCTGGCAGGTTTCAACGATGAACAGATCAACATCACCAGCCAGCAATCCCTCCGCCTGCTCCTGAAATGCCGCCTTCATCTCATCGAAGCTGATGTGCCCAAGTGTGGGCAACTTGGTGGTCGGTCCGATCGAACCGGCCACATAACGGGGCTTCTCCGGCGTGCTGTATTCGCTGGCCACCTGCTTGGCCAGCTCAGCCGCTCGCTTGTTGATGGCGAAGGCCTGATCCTGAAGCTCGTATTCCACGAGCACGATCGAGGCTGCGCCGAAGGTGTCGGTCTCGATCACATCGCAGCCAGCCTCAAGGAAGAGGCGATGCACCGCCTGGACAGCATCCGGGCGGGTGAACACCAGGTTCTCGTTGCAGCCCTCCAGAGCAGCCCCGCCGAAGTCTTCGGCGCTGAGATCCATCTGCTGCAGGGAGGTGCCTGTGGCTCCGTCGAACACCAGTACGGGCCGCTCCGGGGAATGGAGACGCTCGAGAAAACTCATCGTCCGCACCGTCGGTTCGGCCGCCCGCTCAACCACTGTTCCCATCAACCCCGTTCCCGCTGTAGTGGGGCCATCATCACCGGTCAAACCCGGAAGATGTGGAGCCTCAGGCCAGCAATCGAACACGGCTGACCCAGTGGTCGTAGGCGGGATCGAAACCCTGGGTGATGGCGGTGAGCCGATCCCGCAACAGCGCCATCACGGGACGTTCGCTCGGCAGATCGGTGCTTTCGATCCGCCGCACCGGCGTGACCCGGGCGGCGGTGCCACTGAGAAACACCTCATCAGCCACCAGCAGCTCGGTCTTGTCGACGGCGCGCTCAAGGGTGGGAATGCCGATGTCGCGGGCCAGTTCCAGGATGCTGGCCCGGGTGATTCCTTCAAGGATGTCCTGATCAACGCTCGGGGTGATCAGCACACCATCACGAACGATGAACAGGTTCATCCCACTGGCCTCGCTCACCTTGCCGCGGCTGTTGAGCAGCAACGCCTCATCGAAACCGCTCTGCACGGCTTCGGTCTTGGCCAGGGAGCTGGTGATGTAGGCACCACTGATCTTGCCGCGCAGGGGCAAGGAGCGATCCTCCTGGCGGCACCAGCTGCTGAAACGACAGCTCACTCCATCGGGAGAGAGATAATCGCCGAGCTCGATGCCATAGATCAGAAAATCGGTCTCAATGTCATGCAGACGGGGGGCGATGCCCAGGTCGCTGGTATAAACAAATGGACGAAGATAGATCGGAGTTGTCGGTCGATTGGCCTGGAGGAATTGCTCGATCGCCCCATGGATCGTGCTCTCGGGCAGATCGGTGAGCAGCAGCCGGGCGCTCTGGCTGAGGCGGCGGGCATGGCGATCCGCCCGGAACAGAAGGATCTCGCCCGGATCGGTGGGGTTGGGCAGGGCCCTCATGCCACCGAACGCTCCGGTGCCGTAGTGCAGCGCATGGGTGGCCACTGAGATCGTGGCTTCAGCGAACGGCACACAGCGGCCACCGAACCAGGCATAGGGAAGGAACTGGTGCATGCGGAACGGCGTGGTGTGGCGGCGAGGCAGGTAGTGGCGACCAGAGGCCCCGGCCGATCTTCTCACCGCCAGGGCCGAAGATGGGGTGATGCACCGGCTTGCCTCCATTCCCGGCCAATCGGATCCGGTCGAAGGATCACTTCTGGTCGAGCAACCATCGGCTCCGCTCTTGTGGTTGACCAGTGCCGACAGCGATCTGCAGGCCCTGGCCGATCTGTTGGCGCGGGAGCCTGATCTGCCCGGCACGCAGGTGCGGGGCCTGAACCTGGCTGCTCTGCAGCACCCGGCAGCCATCGATCACTACCTGGCCACCAGCATGGGGGAGACCCGACTGGTGCTGATCCGCCTGCTGGGCGGCCGGGGACACTGGAGCTACGGACTGGAGCGATGGCGGGCCTGGGCGGAAGCAGCGGCCGGGCGACAGTTGCTGGTGGTTGCCGGCACGGCTGAAGAAGAAGATTCCCTGGCCAGCCTGGGCACGGTTTGCGCAGCACTGACCACCGCGATCGCCCGTTGCCTGCGGGAGGGGGGAGAGGAGAACCTGCGCCGGGTGCTCACCAGCCTGCACTGCCTGATCAACGCCGAACCCGTTCAGCCGCCGCAGCTCGTGCCCCTGGCCGATCCTCTTCCCCATGACTGGCGGGATGAACCGGGGCCGCGGGTCGGACTGGTGTTGTATCGAGCCCAGTACCAGGCGGGCGACACCGGGCTGGTGGAAGCCAGCCTGATTGCCCTGCGCAACCTGGGGCTCTGTCCCAGGGCCCTCTGGGTGAGTGGGCTGCGGGATCTCGGCGTGCAGCGGGGGGTGAGCGACCTGCTGCGGCGCGAAAGCGTCGAGGCGGTGCTCTGCGCCACCTCCTTCGCCTCGGTTCAGTTCGAGGAGGCCGGGCTGGGGGCGCCGCTGTGGGAATCCCTGAACGTGCCGGTGGTGCAACTGCTCTGCAGCACCCAGAGCCGTCAGCACTGGCAGCAGAGCAGCATCGGCCTCAATCCCCTCGACCTCAGCCTTCAGGTGGCTCTGCCCGAACTGGATGGCCGGATCACGAGCCGCGTCGGAGCGTTCAAGGAGCTTGTTCGGGCCGACGATCAGCTCACCACCGCGATCCACCACTACCGGCCGGACCCCGAACGACTCGACTGGATCGCCCAGCTGGTGAAGGGCTGGGTGGAGCTGCGCCGGACCCCGGCCAGTCGGCGACGGCTGGCTCTGGTGCTGGCCAACTACCCCACCCGCAACAGCCGCGTCGCCAATGGTGTCGGCCTCGATACCCCGGCCAGCACTGCCCTGATGCTGGGCTGGCTGCAGGAGAGCGGCCACGATCTCGGTACCGGGCCCCTGCCCGCTGGAGGCGACGCCCTGATCGAGCGGCTGCTGGCCGGCCGCACCAATGACCCGGAGAGCAGCCACAGGCCCGCCCTCGATCATCTGCCACTGGCCATCTATCTGGCCTGGTATCACACGCTGCCGGCCGCTGGCAGGGCCCAGCTGGAGGCCCGCTGGGGGTCCCCAGGAGGGGATGAAGGCCTGGAGGCCACAGCGGCCGGCCCGGGGTTTCCCATTCGGGGCCTTCGCTTTGGTTCGGTGGTGGTACTGATCCAGCCGGAGCGCGGCTATGACCGCGACCCAGGCCTTCACTACCACTCCCCTGATCTGCCCCCCACCCACGCCTACCTGGCCCAGTACCTCTGGCTGCGACAGTCGGCCGGTTGCCAGCTGATGGTGCACGTCGGCAAGCACGGCAACCTCGAATGGCTGCCCGGCAAGGGGCTTGGTCTCTCCGACCACTGCTTCCCGGAATGGGCGCTGGGGCCGATGCCCCACCTGTATCCCTTCATCGTCAATGACCCTGGGGAAGGCTCCCAGGCCAAACGCCGCGCCCAGGCCGTGATTCTCGATCACCTCACCCCGCCCCTGGCCCGGGCAGGACTGCATGGTCCGCTTCTGCAGCTCGAAGTGCTGCTCGACGAATACTGGGAAGCCCGCCAGCTCGGTTCGGCACGGCTGGAGCCTTTGCGGCGGCGGCTGGTGGAGCAACTCGAAGCGATTGCCCTGCCGCCAGCGGACAACTCACAGCTCAGCAACCTCGAGGCGAGGCTGGAGGCGGCGGATGGTTATCTGTGCGAGCTCAAGGAAGCCCAGATCCGCACGGGGCTGCACACCTTCGGCGCCTTGCCCGCTGCCGCACCGCTGGCGGAACTGCTGCTGTGCCTGGCCCGACCCCCGCTGGCCGCTGGCCCTGGCCTGACCCAGGCCATCGGCCTGGATCTGGACCTCGACCTCGATCCCTGGTCTGATTCGGACCAGGCTCCGCTCAGCCCCGCAGACCAACGGAAGCTGACACCACTCCCCGGTGGGACTGCCGACGGCGCCCCGGAGGCCGCTCTGCGCTGCGCCGGCGATGGGGTCGCGATCCTGGAACGGCTTGCCCTGAGCCTGGTCAGCGCCCTGCTGGAGGGCATGGTTCCCTCCGACCTGCCGGATCTTCCCGGCCCGATCACCGCCTCAGTGCTGGAGCGGGTTTGCCTCACCCTGCTGCCGAACCTGCTGGCCTGCGGTGAAGCGGAACGCCGTTCCTTCCTGGCCGGCGTCGCCGGCGAGCGGATTGCCGCCGGTCCCTCGGGCGCTCCGACCCGTGGCCGGCCGGACCTGCTCCCGACCGGCCGGAACTTCTACAGCGTCGATCTGCGTGGTTTGCCCACGGAAGCCGCCTGGGACCTGGGCCGGCGCAGCGCCGAACTGTTGCTCGATCTCCATCTGCAGGAGCAGGGCGAAGACCTGAGCCACCTTGCTCTCTCGGTCTGGGGGACGGCCACCATGCGCAACGGCGGTGAAGACATCGGCCAGGCCCTGGCCCTGATGGGGGTGCGCCCCGTCTGGGATGGCCCGACCCGACGCATGGTGGGACTGGAGGTGATTCCACTGAGCCTGCTGGGGCGACCGCGGGTCGACGTGACCCTGCGAATCTCCGGCCTGTTCCGGGACGCTTTTCCCCAGCTGGTCGGCTGGATGAATCAGGCCACGGCGATGCTGGCGGCCCTGGACGAATCCGAGCAGGACAATCCCCTGGCCGCCAGTGCCAGGCGGGAGGGACATTCCGCCAGGGTCTACGGCTCAGCCCCAGGCGCCTATGGGGCTGGCCTGCAGGGTCTGATCGACAGTGGTCAGTGGGAAGACCGCAGCGACCTGGGGGAGGCCTTCCTGCAGTGGAGCGGCTGGCGCTACGAAAACCTGAGCCAGGGAGGCTGCGAGGCGATCGCCGACCGGAGCGGACTGGAGGAGCGGCTCCGCCAGGTGCAGGTTGTGCTGCACAACCAGGACAACAGGGAACATGACCTGCTCGACTCCGATGACTACTACCAATTTCAGGGCGGCCTCAGCGCCGCCACCGAGCGGGTGCGTGGCACGGCCCCGGAGCTCTGGTTCGGTGACCATTCCCGCCATCAACGTCCCCGCCTGCATCGGCTGGAGCGGGAGCTCGACAAGGTGCTGCGCTCCCGCGTGCTCAATCCGCGCTGGATCGAGGGGATGAAGGCCCACGGCTACAAGGGGGCTTTCGAGATGGCAGCCAGCCTCGACTACCTGTTTGCCTACGACGCCAGCACCGGCCGGGTACCGGACTGGAGTTATGGGGCGATCTGCCAGACCTGGCTTCAGAGCGAATCAACCCTCCAGATGCTGCGCAGATCCAATCCCTGGGCCCTGCGGGACATGGCCGAACGCCTGCTCGAAGCCCATCACCGGGGGCTGTGGGAAGGTGCTGACCCAGACCAGCTGAATCACCTGAAGCAACTGGTGTTGAGCAGCGAATCCCTGGTGGAGGCCTGAATGCCTTCCACCAGGGGCAGCCCGATCGCCTGGCCGCCAAAAACCCCTGCCGCTCAGCTGATGATGTCGCGGGCCATCGACTTGAACGGATCGATCGTGCCTGGTTTTCCTGATTGTTGAGCAACCTGGGACTGGGCATCGGGTGATCCGCTGCTGGCCGTGCGGGGGCTGATCTCGCCGGCCTGGGAGTTCACTCCAGTGGCCGTGGATCCTCTCAGGCGGCGGCTGAGCTCGGAGGAGCTGAGCTTTTCTGCAAACGTTTTCTTCACTGGTTTGGGCACGCCACTGTTGAGACCCTTGGCCGCTTTGCCGGCAGCCGGTGTGGTCAACGCGGCCGAAGCGGACTCGACCCTCGCCTCCATGGAATCAACCTGCTGAATGATCTCCTTCTGACCGGGGCTGTCGGCGTTGCCGGGAAAGGTGTGGCGAATCGTGTAAGGACGCCGCATGTAATCGACGTTGCCGAGGGTGCCGGAAGCATCGGCATCGAGGAAGAAGCTGGCAGTGTCTTTCTTGGCGGCTGGCTCAGCTTTGGGCTTCTTTGAGGAGAAGTCTCCGCTGTTGGCGCCGGTGCCGAGCAGACGATCAAGCAGACCCATGGTTAGGAAACCGAAACCTGGTTTCAAGCTTAGCGACCCTGGAGCTGCAGACCATGGGTATCAGTACCGCAACTGCTCAGCAGACCGAGGCGGCTCAGCTGGGCGGCGATCGAATGACAGATGCCTGGACTGGCTTGCCAGCGTGCCTTCTGCTCGTAGTCATAGAAGGCTTCGGCCCCATCGAAACCCAGGGCGGCGGCGGCCGTGATCAAAGGCTGGTGGGGCAGGCGATAACGAGCCGGATGGGCCAGCAGGGCCAGGCCGCCCGAGGTTTGAATCGCCCGACAGACAGCGCCGGCCTGGAGAGCCGGACCGACCACGGCACGACCCTCCAGATAGGGCGCCAGGGCGGGATGGTCGTGCTCGAAGCCAAGGCCGAGCACGTGCACCAGGCAGCCCTCCAGCAGACAACTGATTTCCACACCGCTCCAGAGGCGGGGCACGCGGCGGCCCTGCCGCTGCTGACGATCCAGATGGCGCTGCACCGGCAGGAAGGCCCTGGCGCTGTGGTGATCGGTGACCGCGAAGTGATCAAGCCCCAACAGGATCGCCTGCTCGGCCAGCTCTTCGGGAGCCAGGCTGCCGTCGCTGCAGAGCGTGTGGCAGTGGAAGTTGAGCCGCTCCGGACAACTGCTCGAATCGACAGCTTCCAGAACCCTGGCCAGGGGATGGTCAACCACCATTGGCCAGGGCCTCCGATTCCAGGCTGGACGGTGTGGCGTGAAGTCGGCGCCAGCGTGCATAGAACTGGATCGAGCCAGCCATCGCCACCACCAGTGCCACCAGAAACCAGGTGGCCCCACCGGTTGGGAACTGGCCCTTGAACACCACCAGCATCACCACAAGCACCAGAATCAAGGTGGGAAGCTCATTGAGGGCCCGCAACTGGCGGCCACTCCACTGGCAGTTTCCTTGCCGCAACTGGGCCATCAACCGGTAACAGAAGCCGTGATAGGCCAGCAGAACCAGCACCACGGCCAGCTTGACGTGCATCCAGCCCTGTTTCAACCACAGCGGCTGAGCGATCAGCAGGCCCACGGCCATCAGCACGGCCACCACCATGCCCGGAGTGGTGATGATGTTGGCCAGGCGTCGCTCCATCAGGGCGTACTGGGTCTGGAAAGCGCTGCGAACCGGCTCCTCGAGGCTCTCCGCCTCGACGTGATAGATGAACAACCGGACCAGATAGAACAGCCCTGCGAACCACACCACCACCCCGACGATGTGAAGGGTCTTGAACCAGAGGTAGGCCTCCGGTGGCAGGGCCAGGGCCATCATCACGGCAAGAAGCTGGGGCTCCTCAAACTAAGAGCACGGATTCCGCCGTGGCTGGCTGGATCGGGGTCTGAGCGACAGCTGGGGGCGGATCCGGCGGGCCATCCTCCTCGGGATGGAAATAGGCCCAGATCTGCCGGGCCAGGGCTGGGCCCACTCCCGGCGCGGCGCTGATCTGCGCTGGACTGGCCAGCTGGATGGCGTCGATCGAACGGAAATGGCCCAGCAGCTCCTTCACCCGCTTCGGTCCGAGCCCAGGAATGTCGGAGAGGCGGGAGCGTTTCATCCGCTCGCCACGCTGCTGGCGATGGAAGCCGACGGCGAAGCGGTGGGCCTCATCACGCAACCTCCGCAGCAGCAGCACCCCCAGCTGGTCCGGTTCGCTCTCGAGCGGTTCACTGGCGCCAGGCAGGAAAACCTCCTCCCGCTGCTTGGCCAGCGAGCAGACCACCAGTTCCTCGTGCAGATCCAGTTCCCGCAGGGCCTCCATCACAGCTGAGAGCTGCCCTTTGCCGCCATCGATCATGACCAGATCGGGCCAGTCATTGAGCCCATCGGTGTGGAGGGCGGTGTCAGCCGTCCGGCGCAGCGCGGTGAGGTCAGCGCCTGCCGCCTTGGCCTGGGACCAGCGCCGAAAGCGCCGTCGCATGATCTCGGCCATGGCCATGAAGTCGTCGGAATGGCCGGCACGGATGCTGCTGCTCTGAATGCGGTACTTGCGATAGTGCTGCTTGGCCGGCAGGCCATCAACGAACACCACCTGGGAAGCCACCGCGTCGCTGCCCTGGATGTGGCTGATGTCGTAACCCTCGACCCGGCGGGGCGGCTGGGGCAGATCAAGCAGCTGGGCCAGATCCTCCGTGGCCAGCTGGTGCTGCTCGGCGCTGCGCTGGGCGCGGGCCAGCTCGAAGCCGGCATTGCGCTCCACCAGCTCGATCAGCTCTGCCTTCTGTTGCCGCTGGGGATGGAGCAGCCTGACCCGGCGACCCCGTCGCTCACTCAACCATTCCTCCACCAGTGCCTGACGGGGCAGCGGATGCTGGACCAGCACCTCGGGCGGAATCTCCACGGGTTCCACCTGGCTGTAATGCTCCTCGAGCACGCGCTGAAGAATCTCGCCGGGTGCCGCGATCGTGGCATCGGCGGTGTAGCCGAGCCGGCCGACCAGCTTGCCGGCCCGCATCTGAAACAGCTGCACCGCCGCCACCCGCTGGTCGGCGGCCAGGGCCAGCACGTCCCGGGAAACCGACGCATCCGGCAGGGTCATCTTCTGGTCAGCGGTGAGCTGCTCGAGGCCCTGGAGCTGGTCACGGATCCGGGCCGCCTGCTCGAAATCGAGTCGACCGGCCAACTTCTCCATCTGGGCCGTCAGCAGCTGCACCAGCTCGTCGCTCCGCCCCTGGAACACCATGGCCACCTTGCGCAGAATCTGCTGGTAGGCCTCGGGGGTCACCTTCTCCTGGCACACCCCTGGACAACGGCCGATGTCGAAGTTCAGGCAGGTGCGATCGCGGTAGAGCGGCTGGGGCCTCTGGCGCAGGGGGAACACCCGCTTGACCAGAAAAAGGGTGCGGCGCAACAGCCCCACATCCACGTAGGGGCCGTAGAACCGGTCGAGCGGACTGCGCAGCCGACGCCTTCGGGTGATGAAGATGCGGGGATAGGCCTCGCTCCAGGTGATGCAGAGATAGGGATATTTCTTGTCGTCCTTGAGCAGCACGTTGAAGTGCGGCTGGTGGGCCTTGATCAGGTTCGACTCCAGGGCCAGGGCCTCGGCTTCGCTGTCGGTGACGATGAATTCGATCTCACAGACCTGACGGACCATCAGGCCGATCCGCGGGCTCAGGTCATGGGAAGACTGGAAGTAACTGCGCACCCGACTGCGCAGGCTCTTCGACTTGCCGATATAAAGGATGCGGTCGTCGCTGTCCCGCAGCAGATAGCAGCCAGGCTCAGGCGGCAATTCCCGAAGCCGCCGCTGGAGCCGCTGGGGGTCCTTCAGCAGCGGCGGGACGGTGCTCAACCGCCGTACTGCCAGCCGGTCGGGCCCAGCTCAAGGGCGGCTCCGTCCCGATGCAACACGGCGGTCTTCACTTCGCCGACAAAAACGGTGTGGTCGCCGTGGGCCACCTGTCCCACCAGCTGACACTCCACGGCACCGAGGGCGTCAGCCAGGATCGGCAAGCCGAGGGGGCCGAGCTGGAAGGGGGCGGCGTCAAAGCGACCACCGATGCCCTGCTGGGGCTTGAAGAACAGCGCCGCCAGGTCCTTCTGATCCGCCGCCAGCACGTTGAGCGAAAAGCGGCCGCTGCGCTGGATCATGCCGTTACTGGTCGAGTCGGCCCGCACCGCCATCACCACCAGGGGGGGCTCGAACGAGCCCTGGGTGACCCAGCTGGCGGTGAACCCGTTGACCAGATCGCCTTCGGCCACACCACAGATGAACAGGCCATGGGGAATCTTGCGCAGGAGAGTTTTCTTGGCCGCAGCATCCAGGCTGAAGTCGGCTGAGGCGATCGGATCGGCAGCGGGGACCATCGAGACCGGAGGCAGGAGAGGATCAACTCTAGGCAACCTCACCCAAGCGCTCCGCCCTGCCCTGCCCATGAAGGCCCTCTATCCCGGCAGCTTCGACCCCCTGACCCTGGGACACCTCGACCTGATCGAACGCGCCAGCCGCCTCTTCGATGGCCTGATGGTGGCGGTGCTGCAGAACCCGGGTAAACAGCCCAGCTTTCCACTGGCGCAACGGCTGGAGCAGATCCAGGCCGCCACGGCTCACCTCAAGGCTGTCGAGGTGGGCAGTTTCGATGGGCTCACCGTGGAGTTCGCCCGTCGCAGCGGTGCCGCCGTGATCCTGCGCGGCCTGCGGGCGATGACCGACTTCGAGTTCGAGCTGCAGATCGCCCACACCAATCGCACCCTGGCGGCCGAGGTGGAAACGCTCTTCCTTGCCACCGCCGCCCACCACAGCTTTCTGAGCAGCAGCGTGGTGAAGGAGGTGGCGCGGTTCGGCGGCGACGTTCGTCACATGGTGCCGATCGGAGTGGCGGATGATCTCGCCAGGCTCTTTAATCGGAAATCACCGCTCCACCCCCATGGCTGAAGCCCGGATCAGCGTGCTCGACCAACTCGATCAACTGGAGGAGATCGTGCTGGAGGGCAGCCGTATTCCGTTCAGCGGGGGCCGACTGGTCAATGAGCAGGATGCCATCGAAGTGCTCGATGCGGTGCGGGAGGCCCTTCCCGGTGAGCTGGAGCAGGCCAGAGACCTGCTCGCCCAGAGGGAGAGTTTCATCGCCAAGACCCAGCAGCAGGCCGAGGAGATTCTTGCCCAGGCCAGGCGAGAGCGGGAACAGCTGATCAACTCCGTGTCGATCCGCCAGGAAGCGGAGCGCCAGGTGGGCGAGCTGCGCGAGCAGGCCCGGCAGCAGTGTGAGCAGATGATGCTCACCGCCCGGCAGCAGGTGGCTCAGGCGGAGCAGGAACACCAGTCACGGCTGGCCCAGATGGAGCAGCAATTCAGTGCCAGGCGCCAACAGCTGGAGCAGGAGGCCATGCAGCGCCGGCAGCAACTCGACCAGGAGTCCGCGGAGCTGAAGCGGCAGCTCGGTGAGCAGCATGAACGCGGCCGCCAGCAGAGTCTCCAGGAGCTGGAGCAGATTCGCCAGGAGGGTCTGCGAATCCAGAGGGAGAGCCAGGCCGAAGCGGAGCGGCTTCACAACGATGCCCTGCAGTTCCGTCAGCAGACCCAGCAGCAATGCGAGGCCCTGATCAGCCGTAGCCGCCAGGAATCCGGGGCCGTTCAGGACGGAGCCAACCACTACGCCGAGCAGGTGCTCGGGGAACTGGAAAGCCGCCTTGGCGAACTGAGCAAAGTGGTGCTGGCCGGTCGCCGGGAACTGGGCCGGCTTCAGATCAGCGATGCACCTGGAACCGACAGCGCTGGCAGCGGGCGCGGCGAAGCGCCGATGAGCCGGGCCCGCCGGGCGGCGTCCCGACTCAAGCAGGTGGCTGGCAGAGGCTGACGATCTGCACCTGACGCAGCACCTCTCCGATCGTGGTGTTCGGCGAACCTGCCCCGTTCGAGATCAGGCTCACGTAACGGGGACCATCGCTGGTTTCCAGAATTCCACTGATGCTGCGCACGCCGGTGAGAGTGCCGGTCTTGGCATGGAGACGGCCATCGAGGCTGGTGCCCTTGTAGAGGTTGCGCAAGGTTCCACGCTTGCCCGCCACCGACATCGAAGCCAGGTAGTTGGTGGCATAGGGATGGGCTGCCATGCGCAGCAGCAGTGCCGCCAGGAAGCGGCTGGTGAGTCGATTGGAGCGGTCGAGGCCGCTGCCATCCATCAGCACAACACCCTGCATCGGCAGACCCTGCTGGCTCAGCCACTGGAGGCCGGCTCCGCGGCTTGTGGAGAGATTCCAGCTGCCAGCCGCCTGACGCAACAGGACCTCGGCGGTGAAGTTGTGGCTCTCCGAGTTAGCCAGGCTGAGCAGATTGTGCATCGGCGCCGAAGGCTCCTCATGGAGCAGGAGGGCTCCCTGGGGCAGGGGCGACTGGGCCGAGACAACCACGAGCTTGCTGGGATCGCCTCCCTGGCGGCTGAGTTCCCGTCCAAGCAGCCGCTGCAAGCGACCAGGTGGATTGGCCACCGCCATCTCGATCGCATTGCTGGTGACGGCCAATCGGGTGATCGGAGCCCCATAGGCTTCGGAGCGATCCCCCGGGTGCCAACCCGATGGCCACCAGGCCTGGGCGGGTTCTTCAGCCAGCTCAAGCCTGACCAGGCTGGACGGTTGACCTGGACCACCCCCTGATCCAAGGGCCAGCTTGGCGAAACGCTGCAGCTGGGGCAGGGCCAGATCAGGATCCCCTTCGCCGGTGAGCCGCAGGGTGCCATCCGGCAGGCGCCAGAGCTTCGTCCTGAGGCGGTAATCGGGGCCAAGCCGATCGAGGGCGAAAGCGGTGCTGATCAGCTTCTGGTTCGAAGCAGGCACCCGCGGCCGCAGGCCGTTGACGTCGGCCAGCAGGCGGCCGTCGCCATCGGCGATCGAGACGCTCCATACCCCGGCAGCACCGCCGAGGATTCGCGCCACCCTGGATTGCAGGGCGGGACAGCTGACCTGTCCCTGCAGCTGGGGCAGGCCGATCCGCGGCGGTGCAGTGGGCAGGCTGGCGACAGGCATCGCCAGCAAGGATCCGGTGGGCAGCAGGCCCAGCGAGAGGCCCAGGGCGAGGCTGATGCTGCGGTCGGTGAAGCAGGTCATCTCAGGACTTCTCCAGACGCAGGGCAGTGACGGTGCCGCCGAAGCGGTATTGGGCGCCTTCCAGTTCCACCGGCGCACCGATCTTGAGGTTCTGATTGCCGAACACAACGCCGCCGCCGGTCTTGCGTCCCTGTCCCTCAAGGACAAAACGGGCGTCCAGAGTGCCGAAGACCGCCTGGTTCGGATCGACGGCGGTGACAACACTGCCGTTGGGTTGAACCGCCACCAGGCGGCGTTGCAGGGGCAGGAGCTCGCTGATCTTGACCGTGCCGTGCGGCTCATTGCGGATCACGATGCTCACCTTGCCTTCAGCGCGGGCTGCCGCGATCAGGGCGGCCGGATCGGCAACGGAGGCGCCGCGCACATCGACCGTGACCAGAACCGGTTGCATCGCCCCGGTGGCCTGGGCGATCGCCCCGCTCAGCTTCGGGCTCCAGATCACACCGCCAAAGGCAAGCACGACGGCGACGGCTGCGCCGAGATCGATCAGGCTCCAGCTCCGTTGGGACGGGGTGGGCTCAGGGGCCATCAGATTTCTCCAGACACCCAAGCTTAAGGAGCGAATCCAGGCTCCACCACCCCTTGCCAGCGAACACGGAAGCAACGGGAGTCTGCGGATCTGCCCTCAGTTGCTGAGGCTGTCGAGGAAGCGATCAAGCGCCTGCAGGCCATCAGCCACGGAAGGAGCCTGATCAGGGTTCAGGGCCAGGGCCTGTTGCTCGGCATCCGGTTTCTGCTCGAAGCTGGCCACGGGCCGGTAGCCATCGGCATCACGGCGGTAGAGGGTCCAGGGCTCCGGAAAGCATCGCAACAGGGCCGCCTCAGCCAGGGGAATCAGGGCGTAGGCGCAACTCCAGGTGGCCAGAAAGCCCTTCCGCCGCTGCCGGGCCACGCTGCCGATCCCCACTGCGGCATCCTCGAGATTGCCGTTCAGCATCAGCATCGGCCCGGCATGGGCCTTGTGGATGCGTTCCACCTGTTCGTAATCACTCAGCCCCGGCGCCACCAGGAGCAACGGCAGCGCGGCTGAGCTTCCACCAGGCTCGGCCTGAAGGCGCAGCTGATCGCCCAGGCTGGCGATGCCTGGGGCCAGGTCTGGGGCATCCCGCTTGGCCAGGGCGGTGGCCCCCGCATCCGGGAAAAGCAGCCGTGGCTCCAGCCCCTTCTCCTTCAGCGATGTGGCCAGGCGCAAGGCCAGGGGCAGGATCTTGAGGCCCTCGAAACGGAACTCCGCGGTCCAGCGACCGGTGGGCCTGGCGCCCAGCGCCGCCTGAAGGGATGCCACGGCCTGGGCTTCGGCACTGCGCAGATCGGAAGGGAGCACGCCAGTGGTGAAGCCAGAAAGCAGACCCTACCGGGTGCACCCACCAGTCAATCCGTGCTCCGGTCGGAGCGCCGCTCAGCCGCCACCTCCGCCTGGGCAGCGGCAAGAGCCTGGGGAACCCCAGCCAGATCCGAACCACGGAGCCAGGGGCCGAGGCTGATCCGCAGGCCGGAAGCCGCCGCCGCCGGCGCCAGGCCCATCGCGGCCAGCACCGGACTGGCGCCGGCCTGACCCTGATGACAGGCCGTGCCACTGCTGACCGCAAATCCCTGGCGCCAGAGAGCCTGAACAAGGCGCCGGCCGGGCAGCGGCTGACCGGCGCCGTCATCCACCAGCAGGCTGAGGTGGTGGGG
Organism: Synechococcus sp. CS-1326; assembly: GCF_025128115.1. Taxonomy (NCBI): domain Bacteria; kingdom Bacillati; phylum Cyanobacteriota; class Cyanophyceae; order Synechococcales; family Synechococcaceae; genus Synechococcus; species Synechococcus sp. CS-1326. The sequence continues at coordinate 79,240 of NZ_JAHLYV010000033.1, forward strand.
CAACCGGTGACGGGGACAGCCGCTGATCGCAACTCCGGGGATCCGCTGCAGGGCACGGCCCAGCTGCTCCCGCTGAATCTGGAGGGGATCGAGGCCGCCGTTCTCGAGCAGCCGCCGCTGGCAGAGCGCCAGGGCTTCCGCCAAGCCCGCCGCCAGCACCACCGATTCCGTGCCTGCCCGCAGACCGCCCTCCTGACCACCCCCCTGCAGCAGGGGCTGGAGGGACAGGTCGCGCCTGGCAAGCAGAACGCCGATACCGCGGGGGCCCTGCAGCTTGTGGGCCGTGAAACTGAGCAGATCCACGGGCAGGGCCGAAAAATCGATCAGCTGATGCCCAACCACCTGAACCGCATCGGTGTGGAAAATCACTCCGGCCTGCCTGCACAGCGAGCCGATCCGCTCGATCGGCTGCAGGGTGCCCACTTCGCTCTGGCCCCAGATCACCGATACCAGGCGGGTGGGGGGCTTCAGCAGGGCTTCGAGAGCTTCGATTTTCACCCTGCCGACGACATCAACAGGACAGGGGACCACCGTCCATCCCTGCCGAACCAGGCTGTGGGCAGCGGCGTCGACAGCCGGATGCTCGACCGCTGAAATCACCAGCCGCCCTGGAGCCAGCCCGGCTGCCGCACCGGCGAGGGCGAGATGGGCCGCTTCGGTGCCACCGGAGCAGAACACCACCTGATCGTCGTGGGCCGAGAGGCTGGAGGCGATCGCCTGCCGGCTGCGCTCGAGGAGATCGGCCGCCGCCAGGCCGTAGCCATGCAGGCTGGACGGGTTCGCCCAGGCGGTGGCCTGGGCCGCCGCCATCACCTCCAGCACCGACGCGGCCGGCGGCGAGCTGGCGCAGGCGTCGAGATAGATCGAGCCTTCAGGCCCCGGAAGGGTCATCACGCTCCTGTCGGGCCCGGCTGCGGTTCTCGATCGATCCCATCGCCAGGGCGACCAGATCATCGAGAGAGCGGCTGCTGAGCAGGGCTGTCACCCGGGCCCGGGCCTCGGCACTGGGACAATCCTCCGGGCGAATGCAGCCCTGGACGCAGACAACCGAGCAATCAAGTGCTGGCGGTGACGGCGCCGGGGGCTGGCTCTCCGCTGTGGACGTTGCCTTCGAAGCTGTTGCAGGTGTCGAATCAAGCAGCCGGGGAGCCAGCACACCGTCGAAAACCGGTTCGGCTGGACCGTCCATGAACACGTGGGAACTGAGTGGATCCCAGTGGATCCGCAGGCTTCCTCCGGGCAGATCGATGCGGGCATCCGGCCCGCACAGACCGAGGCGGTGGCAGGCCACCAGCACCGCACAGGCGCCGGTGCCGCAGGCCAGGGTGGGACCTGCCCCCCGCTCCCAGACCTTCATCAGCAGATGATCCGGGGCCAGCACTTCAACAAAATGGACGTTGGTGCGCGCCGGGAAGGCGGGATCCACTTCCAGCAGTGGGCCGAACCGTTCCAGTTCCACGTCCTCGATCGAGGCCACCGGAATGACCAGATGGGGGTTGCCCATGCCCACCGCCGCCACGGCGAAACGGACCCCATCCGCTTCGAGTTCTCCCTGGGGCAGGCCGGCGGGACCGGGGTCCAGGGTGGTGGGCACCGCGCCCGGTTCAAGCAGGGGCTCCCCCATGTCCACCTGAACCTCTCCAGCCTGGAGCAACTGGGGAACGATCCGACCCGCCAGGGTTTCCACCTGCCAGCGACGGCCGTCGCCATCGCCGTCGCTGTCGGCCAGGAAGCGGGCCAGACAGCGGATGCCGTTGCCACACATTTCCGCCTCACTGCCATCGGCGTTGAAGATCCGCATGCGCAACTCCCCCCCGGCTTCCGGCGGCAGGGCAAGAATCACGCCATCGGCGCCGATACCGAAGCGCCGGTCACAGAGCCGACGCACCATGCCGGGATTCAGTCCGCAGGCGTCATCGACGGCGGTTCCATCACGGCCATCGAGCAACAGAAAATCGTTGCCAAGACCCTGGTACTTGCTGAAGGCCAGCATCGTGTTCGCCGCATCCACATACGCTGATCCTATGGAGAGCTCCAGCATCGATCCCAGTCTTCCCGGAGTGCGGCAGCTTCAGAGCTGGATTCGTGAAGCCACGCCCCTGCACATCCAGCTGATCGATGGCACCCGCCTGGGGGGCTCCCTCCACTGGCAGGACCCTGAATTCCTCGCCCTTCAGCCTGAGCCGAACACGCCGGTGATCCTGCTGGGCCGCAAGGCGATCGCCGTGATCCGCTCCCTGGCCTGAAGGCCGGATGTGACACGATCGAACGCCAGATCAAATCGCTGATTGAGGCGGCCGAGGCTCAACCCATGCCCGTGCGTTACGACCCCGCCGAGATCGAAGCCCGCTGGCAATCCCGCTGGCTGGCCGATCGCCTCGATGCCACCCCGGAGCCGCAACCCGGGCAGGAAACGTTCTATGCCCTCTCGATGTTTCCCTACCCATCGGGAAACCTGCACATGGGTCATGTGCGCAACTACGTGATCACCGATGTGATCGCCCGGCTGCAGCGCCTGCGCGGCCGGCAGGTGCTGCAGCCGATGGGCTGGGATGCCTTCGGCCTGCCGGCGGAGAATGCCGCGATTGAGCGGGGCATCGACCCGGGGGACTGGACCGACCGCAACATCGAGCAGATGCGCGGGCAACTGCAACGCCTCGGTCTGTCGATCGATTGGAATCGGGAGCTGGCCACCTGCCATACCGACTATTACCGCTGGAGCCAGTGGCTCTTTCTCCAGTTCCTCGAAGCCGGCCTGGCGTACCAGAAGAAAGCGACCGTCAACTGGGATCCGCTCGACCAGACCGTGCTGGCCAACGAGCAGGTCGACGCCGATGGACGCTCCTGGCGTTCCGGCGCGATCGTCGAGAAGCGGAAGCTGCGCCAGTGGTTCCTGCGCATCACCGATTACGCCGATGCCCTGCTCGATGACCTGGCGCAACTGGAGGGCTGGCCGGAACGGGTGCGCACCATGCAGGCCAACTGGATCGGCAGATCGGTGGGGGCCGAACTGTTCTTTCCGGTGCTCGATGCAAGCGGCCAGGCCACAGCTGCCACGATCGCGGTGTTCACCACGCGCCCGGACACCGTCTACGGCGTGACCTATCTGGTGATGGCACCGGACCATCCCCTGGTCGCTTCGCTCACAGCACCCGATCGCCAGGAGCACGTCGAGGCTTTCGCCACCGTGGTGAGCCGCCAGAGCGAGCAGGAACGGATCGCCGAAGACCGGCCGAAACGTGGCGTGGCCCTTGGCAGCTTCGCCCGCAACCCGTTCACCGGTGAGTCGATTCCGCTCTGGATCGCCGATTACGTGCTCTCCGACTACGGCACCGGCGCCGTGATGGGCGTTCCCGCCCACGACCACCGGGATTTCGTCTTTGCGCGTCAGTACGAGTTGCCGGTGCGACAGGTGATCGTGCCGGAAGGAGCTGATGAGCAGGCCTACGCCGGAGGCGCCTGGACCGAGCCAGGGGTGCTGATCCATTCCGGCCCCTTCGATGGCCTGGCCTCCAGGCAAGCCAGGCAGGCGATCGTGGATCTGGCCGAGCGCGAAGGCTGGGGGGAGAGCCGGGTGCAGTTTCGCCTGCGCGACTGGCTGATCTCCAGACAGCGCTACTGGGGCTGCCCGATTCCGGTGATTCATTGTGAGCGTTGCGGTGTCGTGCCTGTGCCGGCCGAGCAGTTGCCCGTGGAGCTGCCCCGCAACCTGGCCTTCAGCGGCAAGGGGGCCTCACCCCTCGCCCAGCTGGACGACTGGGTGAACGTGGCCTGCCCCTGTTGCGGCAAGCCGGCGCGGCGGGAAACAGACACGATGGACACCTTCATCTGTTCATCCTGGTATTACCTGCGCTTCGCTGATCCCCACAACTCCACCCTGCCGTTCACCCGGGAGTCGGCCGATCGCTGGTTGCCGGTCGACCAGTACGTGGGCGGCATTGAGCACGCCATCCTCCATCTGCTCTATTCCCGGTTCTTCACCAAGGTGCTGCGCGATCGTGAATTGCTCAGCTTCGACGAACCGTTCAGACGCCTGCTCACCCAGGGCATGGTGCAGGGAATCACCTACAAGAATCCCCATTCCGGCAAGTACATCGCCCCAGCCGATGTGAAGGATCCCGCCGATCCGCGCGATCCGATCAACGGCGAGCGACTGGACGTGTTCTTCGAAAAGATGTCGAAGTCGAAGCACAACGGCGTGGAGCCCGGCGGAGTGATCGAGCGCTACGGCGCCGACACCGCCCGGATGTTCATCCTGTTCAAGGCTCCACCGGAGAAGGATCTTGAGTGGGATGACGCCGATGTGGAAGGCCAGTTCCGCTTCCTTCAGCGGATCTGGCGAATGCTGGAAGCCGCGCTTGAACGGGGGCTGAGCCTGAAGCCCCAGGCAGCCAGCCCCGAACGACAGGCAACCCCAGGCGGCGCTGAGCTCTCTCCTGCCGACCTCGCCCTGCGCCGTGCCGTCCATACCGCGATTGCGGCGATCAGCGACGATCTGGCCGACGGCAATTACCAGTTCAATACCGCAGTCGCAGAGCTGATGAAGCTCAGCAACGCCATGGCCAGCCTGCTGGAGGCGGCCAGTGAGGCCGTGGCCCTCGAAGCTCTGGGCAACCTGCTGGTACTGCTATCCCCCTTTGCTCCCCACATCTCCGAAGAGCTCTGGCAGCGGCTGGGTGGGGTGGGCAGCGTGCATCGCCAGAGCTGGCCGGTGGCCGATGCCACGGCCCTGGTGCAAACCACCATTCCCCTGGTGATTCAGGTGAAGGGAAAGGTGAGGGGCAACCTGGATGTTCCGGCCGATGCCGATGCAGCCACCCTGGAGAAACTGGCGCTCGGCAGTGAGATCGCCCGGAAATGGCTGGACGGCCAGCCGCCCAGACGGGTGATCGTGGTGCCGGGGAAGCTCGTCAACCTGGTTCCCTGAGCAGTTCCTCGGCGAACAGTGCCTCGGCGTGATGACGCAGATGATCCTCGATGAAACTGGCGATGAAGAAGTAGCTGTGGTCGTAGCCCTGCTGAAGACGCAGCCGCAGCGGGTAGCCAGCGGCGGTGGCGGCACGCTCCAGGTCCAGGGGGCGTAGTTCACGCTCCAGAAAGCTGTCCGCGGTGCCCTGATCCACCAGCAGCGGCAGATGCTCGCTGGCCCGGGCGATCAGGCAACAGGCGTCCCACGCCTCCCAGGCGCCGCGGTCGGGGCCGAGAAAGCGGCTGAAGGCCTTCTCACCCCAGGGGCTGGTGGCGGGGTGGGCAATCGGGGAAAAGGCGGAGACCGACAGGTAGCGGCCCGGGTTGCGCAGGGCACAGACCAGGGCGCCATGGCCCCCCATCGAGTGGCCGCTGATGCTCCGGCGCTCAGAGAGGGGCAGCTCGGCCTCGAGCAGGGTCGGCAGCTCCTCCACCACGTAGGCGTGCATGCGGTAATGGGCCGACCAGGGGAGCTCGGTGGCATCGAGATAGAACCCAGCACCCAGGCCGAAGTCCCAGTTCCCATCGGGGTCGGTGGGAATCCCGGCGCCGCGCGGGCTGGTGTCGGGGGCCACCACGGCCAGGCCCAGCTGGGCGGCCAGGCGGAAGGCTCCCGCCTTCTGCATGAAGTTCTGATCTGTGCAGGTGAGTCCGGAGAGCCAGTAGAGGGCCGGCAGCGGGGCGGCCTCGGCCAGCTGCGGCGGCAGAAACACCGCCAGTTCCATGGGGCAGTCCAGTTGCTTCGACTGGTGACCATACCGGCGATGGACACCGCCGAAACAGCGGTTTTCACTGAGCAGATGCAGCACGATGGTCGTCAGGCAGCGAAGTGGATCACCGAGCGGATGCTCTTGCCTTCCCGCATCAGATCGAAGGCATGGTTGATCTCACCGAGCCCCATCGTGTGGGTGATGAAGCGATCCAGGGGGATCTCGCCGCTCTGAAACCGCTCGACGAATCCAGGCAATTCGGTGCGGCCACGGACCCCACCGAAGGCGGAACCACGCCAGACCCGGCCGGTGACCAACTGAAACGGCCGGGTGGAGATTTCCTGGCCTGCGCCTGCCACGCCGATGATCGTCGATTCACCCCAGCCTTTGTGGCAACACTCCAGAGCCGCCCGCATCACCGCCACATTGCCGATGCATTCGAAGGAATAATCAACGCCTCCATCGGTGCGCTGAATGATCACCTCCTGGATCGGGCGATCGCAATCTCGCGGATTGATGCATTCGGTGGCACCCAACTGCTGGGCGATGGCGAATTTCCCAGGGTTGGTATCGATGCAGATGATGCGGCTGGCCCTGGCCATCACCGCCCCGATGATCACCGCCAGGCCGATGCCGCCCAGGCCGAACACCGCCACCGTGGCGCCTGGTTCCACCTTGGCGGTATTGAGCACCGCGCCGATGCCGGTGGTCACGCCGCAACCGAGCAGACAGACCTTCTCGAGCGGGGCCTGCGGGTTGATGCGGGCCAACGCGATCTCCGGCACCACGGTGTATTCGGAGAACGTCGACGTTCCCATGTAATGGAAAATCGGCTGGCCGTTCCTGGAGAACCGGGTGCTGCCATCCGGCATCAAGCCCCTGCCCTGGGTCCCCCGGATCGCCTGGCAGAGATTGGTTTTGCCGGAAAGGCAATAGGCGCAGGCCCGGCATTCCGGCGTGTAGAGCGGGATGACATGGTCACCCACGGCCAGCGAGGTCACCCCAGCACCGAGAGCTTCAACGACCGCACCTCCCTCGTGGCCAAGAATCACCGGGAACAGGCCTTCAGGATCGTCGCCGGAGAGGGTGTAGGCATCGGTGTGACAGACCCCACTGGCCACCACCCGCAGCAGCACCTCCCCGGCCCGCGGTGGCTCCACATCGACCGTGGTGACCTCCAGAGGTTCACCGGCCGCCCAGGCAACGGCTGCTCTCGATCGGATCATTGTTTCTGGAACACCAGGGTGGCAGGCTCAGCCCAGGATCCTGCGGCGGCATAGCCCCTTGGATTGCCGCAGAGATGGCGAAGAATCCAGAAGATCGCCTCCGGGCTTTCGCTGCCCAGCTCAGAGTGAAGCTCGGCCAGGCTGCGCCCCTCGCCATCGGCAAGCAGGGTTTCGATCCGCCCCTGCAGATCGAGAATCACAGCAGCGGCCTTCTTGCCGGCTTCCACTCCCGGCTGGTCATAGGCGTTGATGTTCACCAATTCGGCATAGAGCCCCACAGACCGCTCGAACAAGGCAATCAGGGCACCCAGGCTGCGGGCGTCGAAGCGGCGCAGGGTGAGGCTGATCGATTGACGTCCCCCTTCGCTGAGGGCTGCGCGTGTGCCCTGCAGAAAACCGGACAGGAAATCGCCCGGGCATTCGCCATCCACCGCGCTGATGTCGGCGGGATCGGCCAGCACCTCGATGAAGGTGGCGAAGAAGTTGTCGATTCCATCGCGCAGCTGCTGGACGTAGGCGTGCTGGTCGGTGGAGCCCTTGTTGCCATAGACGGCGATGCCCTGGTGCACCACCTCGCCGTCACGGTCGAGCCGCTTGCCGAGCGACTCCATCACCAGCTGCTGGAGGTAGCGGCTGAACACCTCCAGCCGGTCGCGGTAGGGGAGAACCACCATGTCGCGCTGACCCCGACCGCCCCCGGCGGCATGCCAGCTTGCCGCCATCAGGGCGGCCGGGTTGGCTCTCGGCTCGGTGTGGCGGGTGGCCTCGTCCATGGCGGCGGCGCCGGCCAGGAAAGCACGCAGATCAGCTCCGATCAGGGCAGCCGGCAGCAGACCGACGGCACTGGTGATGCTGGTGCGCCCTCCCACCCAGTCGAACATGTCGAAACGGGCCAGCCACTGCTCGGCTTCGGCGCGGCGATCCAGTGGACTGCCGGCCATCGTGATGGCGACGGCCTGGGCGGACCAGCTCCCACCCAGGCCCTCAAGCCGGCAGCGGGCCTGCTCCATGCCGATCCGGGGCTCGGGGGTGCCGCCTGATTTGCTGACCACAACCACCAGGGTGGTGAGCAACCGCTGGCCCAGGGACTCCAGGGTTCGGCTGAGACCCTGCGGATCGACGTTGTCGAAGAAGTGGAAGGGCAGGCCCACCCCCTCCTGCTGCAGAGCGCGCAGAATCAGCAACGGTCCGAGCCCGGAGCCGCCAATACCGATCCAGAGCACGTCCGTGAAGGGGTGACCACCTGGTGTCAGCAGCTCCTGGTTGAGCACCTGGGTACCGAACTGCTCGATCCGCCCGATTTCGGCCTCGATCAAGGCGGCTTCCCCTGGATCCGGACAGAGCTGCGGAGCGCGCAGCCAGTAATGACCGACGCGCCTCTGTTCATCCGGGTTGGCGATCGCCCCCGCTTCAAGGGCTGCCATCGCCTCAAAGGCACGCGCAAAGCCTGGGGCCAGCGCATCGAAATGGGAATAGTTCAGGGCCATCCGGCTGACGTCCAGCCAGATTCCCAGGGAATCATCGTGCCAGAGCAGGCCCAGGAAGCGTTCCCACAGCGTTTCCGGCTGATGTGGGTTGAAGTCGACAAGCGTCATCAGCCCAGGATCTCGCATCGGGATTCCGGCTGAACCTATCGGTGCTGGGCTTCGAATGAAAGCGACCAGGTGAGCCAGCTCACCTGGTCCTGGAATCATTGCCGGAAAACGGTGGTGATGGACAGCACCACAAACGGCCCCCGACCTTTCCATCCCCGGAGGGCCAGGCTAAATTCAGTGAAATTTTCTTACACTTAAACCCCGTGACGCCTCGCGTCTTCTCTTTTTCATCCCCTACCAGATGGTGGATGTCAAAAGGATTCATCGCGATGGTTTCCCTGGGCCTGGTCAGCCTGGTCAGCGGCACCCAGCCATTGCTCCCTGGAGACGGACATTTTCGGATCGATCCAGGCTTCAGCTCCACCATCAACAGTGACACCAGCGATCCGGCCGTACTCAGCACCGAAGGACAGCGCTCCAACCCGGTGGATTTCACGGCGGAGGAACTGAAGGAGCTCCAACGGCGTTTCGGGGTACACGGCCCCCAGCCGGAACTGGCCCAGCTCCTCACCCTGGGGCTCGATCAGCTCACCCCACTGAGGGCCCGTACCGTCAATCGGCTCGAGCAGCTCCAGCCGATCATCCTGCGGGAATCGCGACTCCAGGGCGTCAATCCCATGCTGGTGGCTGCCGTTCTGTTCGATGAGCTCCAGCACGCCAAACCGGGAGAAGATCTGCCGCTGGCTGTCGAGTCAGGCCTGTTCAAGACCCATGGCCCCGCCCAGTTGTCGGTGGGCGAGCTGGTTCACCAGGGCTTGTTGCGGCCGGATGCCAGCGAGGCTGAGCTCTCCGCCGCCCGTCAGCAACTGCTGGATCCTGAGCGGAATGTGGTTCTGCTGGTCGGCAAGTTCGCTCGCCTCTCCAGGGCGCTGGCGCTGCCCACCGAACGACCCCTGGATGCCAGCTCCAGCCCCCGGGATGCCAAGGCCCTGGCCACCCTCGCCTATCTCCACAATGGCAAGCTCGACTACCCGGCCCGCATTCTGAGTTATATGCAGGACCCTTCCCTGCATGCCCTGATCTATTCCATCCGCAAGCCCATTCTCTCTCCTGTGATCTGAGCTTTCATCGCCGGAAAAGCATCAAAGCAGGCAATCAACAGAGCAGGCCGAGGGCGGCCAGCCGGAGCTGGAGTGCCTGCCAGTCAAAACTGCGGGGATCGGATCGTTCGCCACCGATGTCCACCTGGCGATGGGTGGTGATGCTGGTGGGCGGAATCTTGAAGCGGCGCATCCAGTCAGCCAGAACCACGGCCAGGGCGTCGTACTGGGCCCTGGTGTAACCACTGTGGCCTGAGTCGTTGTCCTCGCCATCGATCGGGGTTTCCAGGCTGACGTGGAGGGCGAAGTTGTTCACCGAGCCCCCCACCTTCGGATTGGTCACCACCCACTGACCATTGAAGGCCGAATTGCCGGCACCGAAGGCACGCCTGGAGGGATCGAGCGCTTCGACCACTTCGCCATCCAGACCGATCAGCATGTGGTAACTGACCTGATCCTGATCCCTTGGATGCGGGGTCAGGAATGTCTGGACGGCGGATTCCATCCCATAGACCGTTTCGTGCAGCACGACGATCCGGGGAGTGGGATCGAGCGGATTGCCGAACGCATCACCCCTGAAGCGCTCGCCGTAGTTGGTGGGGTCGATGCGAAGGCGGCGCATGCTGCCTGAAAGGCCAGCCAGCTGACGCTGCAGCGACTGGCTGAGCTGCGTGTCCGTCACAGTGCACTGCCGACGCAGGGGACTGATCCAGGCCGCACGGACTGGTGGGGACGGAGAAGCCTGGCGGGGCGGTTCAGCAGCCGGCGGCGTGGCCGGACTCACCTGGTCCAGCAGCTGCAGCAAGGAGGGCCGTCCGGTTGAACCCTGACCGGCGGTGACATCCCGCGCCACCCAACCCAGGCCGCCGATTCCAACCAGAGCAGCCAGGCCCAGCGCAACGGATCCAGTGCGCTGAAGAGATCTGGGCTGGAGGCGCCGCCGCACCTGACGCAGCAGGTTCAACATGGAATCAAGCCCAGCCAGGCCGAACGCCGGGCCAGGGTTTCAGCCGATGCTGCCGGATCAGGCACCAGAGTCCAACGGTCCACGGTCGGCGCTTCACTGAGCAGGGTGAGCTGGCGGAGGCAGCCACGCCGACTCACCGTAAGACTCTGGGGACGCTCAGCCACCAGCAGGGCAGCCAGATCTTCGGGCTGGCGCAGGCGCCGCGTATCGATGGCCAGCAACTCATCGCCCACGCTCAGACCAGCCCGCTGGGCCGGGCTGTGGCGCTGCACCCGCTGAACAGCCAGACCATGCGGTTCCACCCTGCAGCCCATGCCTGTGAACGGTGCGGGGCTGAGCACCGCCTCGAGCCGCAGCCCGACGTCTGAGAGATAGCCATCGAGATCCGGCTCGTCGAAGCTGTCGAGCCAACCCGGCAGCAGCTCGCCAAGCTCGACGGACCTCTGGCTGAAGGCATCGAGCAGGGTGGCTTCGCTGTAGCCGCGGCCGCATCGACCCAGCCGTTGCCACAGATCCCGCAGCACCTGCACCAGAGAGGAGCCACTGCGTCTGAGAACGAGATCCAGAGCCAGGGCCACCACGGCTCCCTTCAGGTAGTAGCTGATCTGGGAGTCGTCGCTGTCGGCATCGCGGCGGTAGAGCTTGACCCAGGCCTCCTGGCCGCTCTGGCGAAGCGTCTGGCCGCTGAGGCGCCCGGGGGTGAGCCGATAGCGACTCAATTCAGCGCCGAGATCCTCGAAGAGCTGCGCTTCGGTGCTGATGCCGACGCTCAGGGGCAGGAACTGATCGAAGTAACTGGTTACCCCCTCAGCGAACCAGAGGGTGGGGATGATCACGGCCTTGTTGTAGTCGATCGGCGAAAGTTCAGCGGGCCGGAGCCGCCGCACATTCCACTGATGCAGATACTCGTGAGCGACAAGTTGCAGCAGTTTTCGATACCCATCAGGCCTGGCAAGGGCCTGGCGGCCGAACTGAAGAATGGAGCAACGATCATGCTCCAGCCCGCCATAACCCTGATCGAGCAGATGAAGCACGAACAGATAATCGGGGGCAGCCGGTCCCGCTTCACCCATCAGGCGGCAGCAGGCCTGGCAGACCGAGGCCACATCCTCGAGCAGCGATGGGAAGCGATGCAGCAACCAGGTGCCCCCAGCGCAGCCGTCCTCCCAGCTGACCCAGCGATGGGGAACATCAGCCACAGAAAAGGCGTGGCAATGATGGGGGCCCGCCTCCACCGGCGCATCGATCAAGGCGTCGTAGTTCGGGGCAGACCAGCCCTGGCCGGCCACAAAGGGCAAGGGAACGAAAGCTTGCCAGCCAGTGGGCAGATCCAGGCGGAGCTGGTGGGCTGTCCAGCGCTCCCCTTCCACCTGCAGTGCCACGGCCGCCAGGGCCAGAAAGCCGTGGTCGCCATCGAGATGGCAGGCCCGCACACTCAGCTCGGTGGCCAGCAAGGCATAGCGAAGCTCAACAGGATGGAGTTCCGCCAGGTTGAGCTGCCAGCCCGATGGATCGATCCGCTCGGCGACAACCGGCTGGAGTTGACCCCCAGGACATTCCTGGCACACCTGCAGTCCTTCCAGGTTCCGAACGTAGGAGCGGAGCAGATAGGAGCCCGGCGTCCAGTCAGGCAGACGCAGAACGACCCTGCGCTGGCGCGGGAGAAACCGCATCCGGACCAGAACGAGGTGCTGGCTGGTGGATCTCAGATCCAGCGAGAGCTCAACCAGCGCCAATGGGCTCAGCCGGCAAGGTGGAGTGTGGCGGCCGGGATCTGCTCCATGGCCTCCCGCAGGGCCAGACGCAGGGCATAGCGGCGGGTCAGCCCGCCGATCAGGGCCTGCAAGGGCTCGGATCGGCTCAGCCGCTGCAGATCACCGACCAGGGCGAGAGATCCATCAGCCTGCCGTTGCCAGCCGAGCCGCTGGTCAGCCGAAACCACCACCTGAATGTCCACGGGGATCGCCTCCCCGGCGAAACCGCTGATCATTCCGCCGATCACCGGTTCGAAGCCAAGATCACCAAGGGTGGCCGCCAGCGACTCCAGATCCCGGACAACCGTCGGCAGGATGGAGAGGTGCGACATGAACCCGTTGCCTGCTGCGCCCGACACTAGCGACGGCTTTCCGTCCGTCCAGTGGCCATTGCCACAGCCTTGGCCGATCCTTCACCCCTTTCTGCGGCTGGGGGTGCTGGCTTCCGGCCATGGCTCCAACTTCGAAGCCCTGCTGAGCAGCTGCCGCGATGGACCCTTGAATGCCACGGTGGCCTTGCTGGTGGTGAACAACCCTGGTTGCGGCGCCCAGCGCCGCGCTGAACAACGGGACGTGCCCTGCCAGCTGATCGATCACCGCCTGCACCCGCAGCGCCGCAACCTCGACCGGGAAATCCTCGCGGCCTTCGAGGCGGCCCGGGTCGATCTGGTGGTGATGGCCGGCTGGATGCGGATCGTCAGCCCGGTGCTGATCGATGCCTTCGCCGGCCGGCTGATCAACATCCATCCTTCCCTGCTGCCGAGCTTTCCCGGCCTCGACGCGATCGGCCAGGCCCTGGCGGCAGGCGTCGCCCTGACGGGCTGCACCGCCCACCTGGTGACCGAGGCCGTGGACGCCGGACCGATTCTGGTTCAGGCGGCCGTGCCCGTTCTTGCCGGTGACGATCGCACCAGCCTGGGTAAGCGGATCCATCGCCAGGAACACCGCATTCTCCCCCTGGCTGTGGCGCTGGCTGCCCAGCGGCTGGCTGCCCAGCGGCTGGCTGCACCTCCGGGCTCTCCCAGCTCTCAGGGATAGAAGGGAAGCAGGGGCAGGCCTGTGTCAGGCGGCAGGCCGACCATCAGGTTGAGAGATTGAATGCCCTGACCCGCCTGACCCTTGATCAGATTGTCGATCGCGCTCATCACGATCAGCTGGCCGGTGCGCTGATCCACCTGAACCGAGAGCAGGGCCCTGTTCGTCTGCCGCACCCATTTGGTGGAGGGATAGGTGCCGACAGGCAGCACCTCCAGGCAGGGCCTGTTCCGGTAGGCGGCCCGCAGCAGGGTGGTGCAATCCTCGGCCGTGAGGCCGGGATCGCGGAGCCGCGCATACACCGTGGCCAGCAGACCACGCACCATCGGCATCAGATGGGGGGTGAACTGAAGTTCGATCGGATGGCCGGCCACCGCGCTGGCGGCCTGTTCGATCTCGCTGGTGTGGCGGTGACCGACCACGCCGTAGGGAGACACAGCCTCGCTGGCCTCTGCCAGCAGCAGATGCTCCTTGGCGGCGCGACCACCGCCGGAGCAGCCGGTCTTGGCGTCGATGATGATCCCGGCCGGCTCGATCAAGCCTTGCTTCAGAAACGGCAGCAGGGGAAGCAGGGCAGCGGTGGGGAAGCACCCGGGTGCCGCCACGAGCCGTGCCTGCCGGATCCTGGCTTCTTCCCACTCCGGAAGTCCGTAGACGGCCTCCTGGCAGAGCCGCTCATCCTGGCGCGGGTACAGAACGGCTTCGGTGGAATACACCCGCTTCCAGTCCGCCAGGGAGCGGTAGCGGTAGTCGGCGGAGAGATCCACCACCCTGAGGCCCCGCTCCAGCAGGTCGGGCACGATCGTGGAGGCCAGGCCGCTCGGCAGGCTCAGCACCACCAGGTCGGCTGCTGTGGCGATCGCCGCCGGGTCGAGGGGCTCCACCAGCGGATCCCCCTGCAACGGCAGAAAGGGTGTCAACTCGCTCCAGCGCTTCCCAGCGCTGCGCTCGCCGCCGAGAAAGCTGACCTGCAGGTGTGGGTGCCCCTGGAGCAGGCGGAGGGTCTGAAGCCCGCCATAGCCAGTGGCGCCGATCACGGCCACCCGCTGGGCTGCGCTGGATCTGGACATACCCTCAGCACAGAAGCTGAGATCGTACCGGTGCCTCTGCGCCCGGCCCTATAACTAATTCATGCTGCGCCACCCCAGGCCCGAACTCCACTGAAAGCCCGATCTGAACTGGGTCCAGCTCCCGTCAACTCCCGCTCCGGCGAATCCAGCGGCCCCGGCGGCGACCGGCTGGAGCAAACAATTCGATTCGATCGCGTCACCGACGGACTCGCAGCGATTCGCAACGGCGAGATGGTTGTGGTGGTAGACGACGAGAACCGGGAGAACGAAGGAGATCTGATCTGCGCCGCCCAGTTCGCGACCCCCGAACAGATCAACTTCATGGCCACCGAAGCCCGGGGCCTGATCTGCCTGGCGATGGAAGGGGAGCGTCTCGATGCGCTTGAACTGCCGCTGATGGTGGATCGCAACACCGACAGCAATCAGACGGCCTTCACCGTGAGTGTGGATGCTGGCCCTGAAAACGGTGTGAGCACGGGAATTTCAGCTGATGATCGCGCCCGGACGATCCAGGTGGCCATCCATCCCCACAGCCGCCCCGCCGATCTGCGCCGACCCGGCCACATCTTTCCGCTCCGGGCCCGCTCTGGTGGTGTGTTGAAGCGGGCTGGCCACACCGAAGCAGCCGTGGATCTCTCCCGGCTGGCTGGCCTCTATCCCGCTGGGGTGATCTGCGAGATCCAGAACGCCGATGGCTCGATGGCCCGGCTGCCCCAGCTTGCCGATTACGCCAGCCGCCATGGCCTGCGCCTGCTGAACATCGCCGATCTGATCAGCTATCGGCTCGACACCGAGCGGTTCGTGCGGCGCCAGGCCGAGGCGGATCTGCCGAGTGCCTTCGGGAGCTTTCGGGCGATCGGCTATCGCAACGACCTCGATGGCAGCGAACATGTGGCGATCGTCAAAGGCAAGCCCGAACTGGCCAGTGGAGCTGTGCTGGTGCGGGTGCACTCCGAATGCCTCACCGGCGATGCCTTCGGCTCGCTCCGCTGCGATTGCCGGCCCCAGCTGGAAGCGGCCCTGCGCATGATCGAAGCGGCTGGGGAAGGGGTGGTGGTCTACCTGCGCCAGGAGGGCCGCGGCATCGGCCTGATCAACAAACTCAAGGCCTACAGCCTCCAGGATGGCGGCCTTGACACCGTCGAGGCCAATGAACGGCTCGGCTTCCCGGCCGACCTGCGCAATTACGGCGTCGGCGCCCAGATCCTCAGCGACCTCGGAGTCCGGCGCCTGCGGCTGATCACCAACAACCCGCGCAAGATCGCCGGACTGGGGGGCTACGGGCTCCAGGTGGAGGATCGGGTGCCGCTTGAGATGGATGCCGGTCTGCACAATGCCGCCTACCTCGACACCAAGCGGCTCAAGCTGGGCCACTTGCTTCAGGCCACCTCTGGATCAGCAGAGCTGCAACGGGAGTCGGGTCTGAGTGCCGTGCTCGCCTGGCAGGGCCAGGAGCTTCAGCAGGGCGGCGATCCAGGCCACTGGGAAAGCCTGCGGGAATGGGCCTCCCAGCGGCCGCTGGCACTCCAGCGGGAGGAACATCCAAGGCTGCTGGCGCTGCTGGATCAGCCGGAAATCGCCTTTCTGCTCTCCCCTGTCGCCGGCGCTGAGCTGGCAGCCACCGAGCTCAGCGAGCTGCTGGCCCGGATGGCCGCATGGCCCGGCACCCGGGCCGTATGCCTGCTGCTCACCCCCGACAGTCGGCGCAGCGGCCATCCGAGCGCCACTCTGGAGCCGGAGCTGCGGCCCCTGGTTGAGTTGCACCAGAGCCACCCCTCGTTGCCGCTGCAACCAGGGGCCTTTCTGCGCTGGCAGTGAAGACGCACGGGCCAGACTCCAGGGATGGGAACCCTCAGGGGAGGATCGTCAGCTTGTTGATCTTGGTCCCCTTCCTGATGGCCAGCACCACATCCACATTGGCCGCCTGACCAAAGACGGTGTGGACCCCATCGAGGTGGGGTTGGGCGTCATGGCAAAGGAAGAACTGGCTCCCACCGGTGTTCTTGCCGGCGTGGGCCATCGACAGGGTGCCGGCCTGATGCTTATGGCTGTTGATCTCACAGGGGATCTTGTAGCCAGGCCCGCCGGTGCCGGGGGCTCCTCCAGCCCCGGCGCGGGTGTTGGGGCATCCCCCCTGGGCCATGAAGCCGTCAATCACCCGATGAAAGGAAAGCCCGTCATAGAAGCCGGCCTCAGCCAGTTTCACAAAGTTGGCCACGGTGGCGGGGGCTTCGGTATCGAACAGCTCCAGCTCCACGGTGCCGGCGTCGGTTTCCATCAGGGCTTGGGTCACGGCGGGTTCAGTCAAAGGCGGACTGTATCCACTCTCGGGTAGAACGGTCCCCGATTCCAGCGCCCGCCCTGGCGCCGCACCCCGTCATGAGCGATACCATCGCCAGCCCCGCCAAGGCCGGTCCTGATCTGAGCACGGCCCGCCTCGGGGTGCTCGGTGGCAGCGGGCTCTACGCCATGGACGGCCTCGAAGCGGTGGAGGAGATCGCGGTCGAAACGCCTTTCGGTCCCCCCTCCGACCGGTTGCGGCTGGGCCGCATCGGCGATCTGGAGGTGGTCTTCCTGGCTCGTCACGGCCGTCACCACACCCACTCCCCCACCGACGTGCCTTACCGGGCCAACATCTGGGCACTGCGCTCCCTCGGAGTGCGCTGGATCCTGTCCTGTTCGGCCGTCGGTTCCCTGCAGGAACCGCTGCGGCCGCTCGACATGCTGGTGCCGGATCAGTTCATCGACCGCACCCACCAACGACCCCTGAGCTTCTTCGGCGAGGGTGCTGTGGCCCATGTGGGAATCGCCGATCCGTTCTGCCCGACCCTCAGCCGACTGCTGGCCGATGTGGCTGACAGCCTGATGCCCGTGGGCCGCCAGATGCACCGCAGCGGCACCTATCTCTGCATGGAGGGGCCGGCTTTCTCCACCCGGGCCGAATCCAACCTCTACCGCAGCTGGGGCTGCTCGGTGATCGGCATGACCAACCACAGCGAGGCCCGGCTGGCGAGGGAAGCGGAAATCGCCTATTCCACCCTCGCCATGGTCACGGACTACGACTGCTGGCACGCCGAACATGCTTCGGTGACAGTGGATCTGGTGATCGAGAATCTGAAGGCCAATGCCCTGCTGGCCCAGCAGATCGTGGCCCTGGCCGCCCAGAGGGTGGCCGCCCAGCGACCGGCCAGCCCTGCCCACACCGCCTTGCGCAGTGCCCTGATGACACCGAAGGAGCAGGTGCCGGGTGCCACACGCCGAAAGCTGGATCTGCTCACCAGCCCCTACTGGGGCCCCTACGAAGGAGCAGGGGCCGACGGAGCAGGCTGAGCCTGGGGCAAGCTCACCCCGGCCGCTTCCAGCGCCTGCCTCACCTGGCCGTCGTGGGCGCCCAGGGCCTCATCGGCCTGCTCGGCGCTCAGCCCGGCGGCGGCCATCACCAGGGCCCGCTTGACCGAGCCGCCGGCGGCGGCCAGCAGCGCCGGACCCTGCTCCCGCTCCACCCCGGCCAGGTCCTTGAGGATGCGCAGGGCGCGATCTTCCAGCTTGCTGTTGGTGACGGCCACATCCACCATGCGGTTGCCGTACACCTTGCCCAGCCGCACCATCACCCCGGTGGAGATGATGTTGAGGGCCATTTTGGTGGCCGTGCCGGCCTTCAGACGGGTGGAGCCGGTGAGCAGTTCCGCCCCGGTGACCAGCCGGATGTCGATGGCGCAGGGCATCGGCGCCTGCTCGCTCGGCACACAGGCCATGGCGATCGCCAGGGCACCGATGGCGCGGGCATGCTCCAGGCCGCCGAGCACATAGGGGGTGGTGCCGCCGGCGGCGATGCCCACCAGGGCGTCGCCGGGAGAGAAACCTCGCTCGATCAGATCCTGGCGGCCGGCTTCGCGTAAGTCTTCGAGCCCTTCGGAACTGCGCAACAGGGCCGGTGCGCCACCGGCGAGCACGCCTTGAACAAGCTCCGGTGGGGTGCAGAAGGTGGGAGGACACTCGGCAGCATCAAGCACGCCGAGGCGTCCGGAGGTGCCGGCACCGAGGTAGAAGAGCCGCCCGCCGGAGCGCAGGCGAGCGCTGATCGCCTCCACCGCCTCGGCCAGGGCCGGTGCCGCCGCCTCCATGGCCAGCAGCGCCTTCTCATCTTCCCGGCAGAAGAGATCCACCAGTTCGCTGGAGCTGAGCTGGTCGAGGCTGGCGCTGGCGGGGTTGGCCTGCTCTGTGAGCAGATGGCCACGGTCGACGCAGGTCACAGCAAGCCCTCCAGACGGCGGCGGAAGGCCTCCATGGCATCCCGCTCGGCCTCACCCTCAGCGGGTTGCTCCTCTTCGGCGGGAACGCCACCGCTCTGCCAATGGCCCACATCCATGTTGCGCTCGGGCGGTGCGATCAACAGACGCTCTTCGGCTGACTGGGGCAGGAAGCCAGCCGGCACGAAACGGGCCTCATAGCCGGCCTGCACGCAGAACAGCTCAATCTCCTCACGGGCGAGTGCCTCGACGGTGGGAACAGGAAAATCCTGGGCTTCGAGCAGGCCGGCGTAGCGCTCGGCATCGTCCTGTTGCTCGAACAGCAGAACGACGGTGTGGCCGTTGAGCTCAAGGGAATGGATGCCTTCATTGTCGCTGCCGGCATCGAAGAGCAGAACATGAACAGCCATCGAAGCGATCACCACCGCGGCGGCCAGTGTCTCACCGATCGGGCCGCTACGGATCGACGAGGTCCTGATCCGAGAGTTGCGCCAGCCGGCGGTAGAGGGCTTCTTCCGCTTCATCGAGCTGCTCGGGCACCGTGATCCGGATCTCCACCAATTGATCGCCCCGCTGCTCCGACTGGACCAGCCCCCGACCGCGCAGCCGCAACAGCCTGCCGCTGGAGGATCCCGGCGGCACCCGCAACTGGACAGGACCCTGGAGGGTGGGCACCACCACCTTGCAGCCGAGGGCGGCCTCCGGCGGAGAGAGATCCAGCTTGTAGAGCACCCGCAGGCCCTCGATGCTGAGGCCCTCGGCGGTGCGGACCCGCAACTGCAGAAAATGATCACCACCTCCGGGAGCCACACCCGCCAGGCGCAGGCGCCAGCCATCCCCGGCCAGGGGCGGACTCCAGCACTCCACCACGGTGCCACCCGGCAACTCCAGCTCAAGCCGGGTTCCCGAAACGGCCTGATCGGGAGTGAGCTCCACAACGGTTTCGAGATCGGCGCCAGCCTGCACGGGTGGCGGGGGCGCAGGGGCGTGGGTGACGGTCGCCGTCTCGGGCCAGCGGGGGGAATCGGCTCTCCCGGCCTGGTCAACGGCAGACCGGGCCGGGGGATCGAGGGGGCGATCAGCAGAGCCCGGATCGGCATCCGGATCATCACCGGGCTCGGCAGCCTGATCACGACGGGCCTGGCGGCGACCAAACAGGGCGTCAAGGTAGGTCTGGAAATCCGGAAATCCGGAGGCGAACGGGTCGGCCGACTCGCCGCGGGAGCCGATCGGATCGAGACCGCCTTCCCAGCGGGCCCGCCGCTTCGGATCACCGAGCACCGCATAGGCCTCGTTGACCGCCTTGAAGCGTTCCTCGGCAACAGGATCGTTGCCGTTGAGATCAGGGTGCCAACGCCGGGCCTGCTCACGGAAGGCCCGCTTCAGGCTGGCGGCATCAGCACCGGGGGCAAGGCCCAGAACCGTCCAGTAATCGGTGGCCACCGGGGGAGGCGCGCTGCGGGTCACGGCTCTCAGTCTTCAGCCCAGGGATCCTGGCTGGAACGGGAAGGGGGGCGGTCGTAGCGGGGGGGTTGGTACCCGCCGCGGCTCATCACCGGCTGTTCCCAGGGATCACGGCCGGAGCGGCCGCGCCCACCGGGACGATCCCAGTCGTCGTCCCAGTCGTCGTCGGAGAACAGATCATCCTTGAGGGAGCCCAGCGTGTTCTTCAGCCCCTGCAGGGGTCCCGCCTCTGCCTTGCGTTCGCTGATCAGCCGGCGGTTCAGACCATAGAGGGCTTCCTGAAGCTGGCTCACAGCCAGGTCCAGTTCCACCGAGTCTTCGCCGCCGAGCAGGGCCTGAACATCCCGCAGGGCGAGTTCAACGGAACGCTGCTGGCGCTCAGCTCCATAGGGTCCCAGCTCCAGGGCCGCATCACGAAGCCGCCGTTCGGCCTGCGCCGCCAGGGTCTGGGCCCGGTTACGGCGATCCACTTCGGCTCGCTTGCGCCGATCGTCCACCGCCTGGCGCGAAGCTTCCTCAAGCAGTCGGTTGATTTCCTCCTCGCTGAGGTTGGAGCCGCCCTGGATCGAAACGCTCTGCTGGCGGCCAGTGGTGCGGTCGGTGGCCGAAACCTGCAGGAGGCCATTGGCGTCGATGTCGAAGGAAACCTGAACCTGGGGCACACCCCGCGGCGCCGGAGGGATGCCGGAGAGGCGGAACCGGCCCAGCGATTTGTTGTCAGTGCCCATCTGGCGCTCGCCCTGCAGCACATGCACCTCGACGGCCGACTGATTCGCTTCCGAGGTGCTGAACACATCGGATCTGCGCACGGGAATCGGGGTGTTGCGTGGAATCAGCACCTTCATCACCCCCCCGATCGTCTCCAGACCAAGAGAGAGCGGGATGACGTCATTGAGCATCAGATCCCGCAGTTCGCCGGTGAGGATGCCGGCCTGAACGGCTGCACCGATGGCCACCACCTCATCGGGGTTGACCGACTGACAAGGCTCCCTGGGAATCAGGGTGCGCACCATTTCCTGAACCATCGGCATCCGGGTGCCGCCCCCCACCAGGACCACATCGTCGATGTCCTCGGCAGCCAGGGAAGCGTCCCGCAGGGCCCGCTGCACCGGCCTCAGCAAGCGATCGAGCAGATCGGGGCAGAGGGCCTCGAACTCGCGACGCTGGAGGCTGCATTCGATGTGAAGCGGTCCGTCAGGCCCGGTGGCGATGAAAGGCAGGGAGATCGGAGTGGCCTGGACGCCGGAGAGTTCCTGTTTGGCCTTCTCGGCCGCTTCGTTGAGCCGCTGGAGAGCCTGCCGATCCCGGCGAAGGTCGAGCCCATGCTCCTGCTCGAAGGCATCAGCCAGCCAGTCGACGATGCGGCGATCCCAGTCGTTGCCACCCAGCTGGGTGTCGCCGCTGGTGGCTTTCACATCGAAGACACCATTGGCGATGCGCAGCACCGAAACATCGAAGGTGCCCCCGCCGAGATCGAAGACCAGCACACGTTTGACGGCGCTGCGATCGAAGCCGTAGGCGAGAGCCGCTGCCGTGGGTTCGTTGAGGATCCGCTCCACGGACAGGCCAGCCAGACGGCCGGCATCACGGGTGGCCTGACGCTGGGCATCATTGAAATAGGCAGGCACCGTGATCACCGCAGCCTCGACCGGTTCACCCAGGTAGGTGGAGGCGTCATCCACCAGCTTGCGCAGGATGCTGGCCAGCAGCTCTTCCGGCGCGTACTCCCGTTCGGTGACCGGACAGACGACGCGGACGTTGCCCTGGTCGTTGGCCCGAACCGTGTAGGGAACCACCAGGCTGCTCTCCTCGAGCTCCTCCCAGCTGCGGCCGACGAAGCGCTTGAGGTTGGCGAATGTGTTGCGGGGGTTCAGCACCAGCTGCCGGCGGGCCAGCTGACCCACCAACAACTCCTGATCCCGGGTGTACCCCACCACAGAAGCCGTGGTACGGGCCCCTTCGGCATTGGCGATCACCTGGGGCCGACCAGCCTCCAGTACCGCCACCACCGAATTGGTGGTGCCCAGGTCGATGCCAACGATCCGCCCCATGGACCCCCAAACCGAAGACCCAAACTACCGTCTCCTTCGGACGAAGGCAGGCCCGGGCTGAAACGCTCCCGGCGAGGCGCCGAGCCGGAGTGGGCCGATCAAAGCGGGCATGGCTGGCGGGAGTTAACGCTTTCTTAGTGGATGAAACAGCGGGCTACACCTAAATTGATATCGGAATTGGGATGTGTTCCGGGGCTGTCGATGAATCCGATTGCAGAATGGCCATGAGTACCGAGCCAACCAAGGAGATGTTCACACTCCGTCGACGGCCCGCCTCCGAAAAGTTGGTTGATGGTGGATTCCGTTACCTCACCATTGCCCTGGCCTCGATGGTGGCCATTGTGTTGGTGGCGATTTTTCTCACTGTTTTCCAGGGCGCCCAGGAGGCGATCAAAGCCTTCGGCCTCAAGTTTCTGACCACTTCCAGCTGGAATCCGGTCACGGGTGAATACGGGGCCTTCACGGCGATCTACGGCACGCTGGTGTCGTCCCTGCTGGCCCTCGCGATTGCCGTGCCACTCGGGGTTGGCACCGCGATCTTCATCACTGAGAACCTGATTCCTCTGCGCTGGCGGGAGGTCATCGGTGTGATGGTGGAACTTCTGGCGGCGATTCCATCGGTGGTACTCGGATTGTGGGCCATTTTCGTGATGGAGCCGTTCCTGCGCCCCTTCCTCACCTTTCTCAACTCTGCGCTCGGCTGGTTTCCCCTGTTCAGCACCGAGCCGCAGGGACCCGGCATGGCACCTGCCGTTCTGATTCTGGTGGTGATGATCCTGCCGATCATCACGGCCATTTCCAGAGATGCCCTGAATCAGGTTCCGATCGCCCTGCGACAGGGGGCCTACGGGGTTGGCAGCACCCGCTGGATCGCCATCTTCAATGTGATCCTCCCCGCCGCCATCTCGGCAATAGTGGGTGGGGTGATGCTGGCACTCGGACGGGCGATGGGCGAAACCATGGCTGTCACGATGATCATCGGAAACTCCACCAACTTCAGCTGGTCCCTGCTGGCTCCCGGCAACACGATTTCAGCGATGCTGGCCAATCAATTCGGAGAAGCGGACGGCATTCAGGTTTCCGCCTTGCTCTATGCCGCACTGATTTTGATGGTTCTGACCTTTGCGGTCAATCTCATGGCCCAATGGGTTGTCAAGAAGCTCAGCCTGCGTTATTGAAAACGATGACAGTCCTCACAGCAACACAGAAACCTGCATCCCTGCGTTTCAATCCGTCTCTACAACGCAACAAACTAGACAAGTTATTCACGCTTGTTTCGGCTGGATTCAGTGTCATTGTCGTTCTCCCACTTCTACTCGTTCTGATCTATGTATTGCTGCAGGGTGGCCGGCTGATCAGCTTCAACCTGTTCACCCAGCTTCCACCTGCACCGGGCCTGGAAGGCGGCGGAATCGGCAATGCGATCATCGGCACTTTCGTGGTCACCATGGTGGCCGCGCTGATCGCCATCCCGGTTGGAGTTGGTGGCGGGATTTACCTGGCTGAATATTCACGAGGTGGCTGGTTCGCCAATCTGATCAGGGTCGGCAACGACATCCTGGCCGGAGTGCCCTCGATCATCTGCGGGGTCTTCGTCTACGGGGCGATCGTGGCCACCCGGGTGTTCTTCGGCCAGTCCTACACCGCTGCGGCGGGGGGCATCGCCCTGGCTGTGCTGATGCTGCCAACCGTGATCAAGACAACCGATGAGGGGCTGAGGCTTGTTCCCAAGGCCCTCAGCATGGGCGCCATCGGAGTGGGAGCCTCCAAGTTCGTGACGATCATCCGGATCACGCTGCCGAGCGCCTTCACCCCGATTGCCACCGGCATCGTGCTGGCGATCGCAAGGGCGGCGGGGGAAACAGCCCCTTTGATCTTCACAGCACTCTTCTCACCATTCTGGCCGGAGGGAGTCTTCAATCCGATCGCCACCATGTCGGTGTTGATCTTCAACTTCGCGATCATGCCGTTCGAAGCCCAGAACGAGCTGGCGTGGGCCGCCTCCTTTGTGCTGGTGGTCCTGATCCTGGCGGCCAATCTGCTGGCCCGCTGGCTGCGACGCTTCGCCAACTGATTGTCACAAGCCTGCCCAGGTCTTCAGCCTTCGCCCCCCACGTTCCCCCACTTTCGTCATGACCACTTCCGCTTTGCAGCACGCCAACACCTCCACCACCGGGCAGACCTGCCTGGCCCTTGAAAAGGTGACGATCAGCTACGGCAGCTTCGAGGCTGTCCGGGATGTCTACATGGACATCCCTCGCGGCAAGGTGACAGCTTTCATCGGCCCGTCGGGCTGCGGGAAGTCAACAGTGTTGCGAGGCTTGAACCGCATGAACGACCTGATCGAAGGATGCAGCCTCAGGGGTCGAGTGGTCTTCGACGGTCAGGACATCTACGCCCCTGAAGTGGACCCGGTGGAAGTGCGGCGGCGGATCGGCATGGTGTTCCAGCAACCGAATCCTTTCCCCAAGTCGATTTACGAAAACATTGCCTTCGGAGCCCGCATCAATGGCTTCACCGGCGACATGGACGAACTGGTGGAGAACTCTCTGCGCAAAGCCTTCATCTGGGATGAAACCAAGGACAAGCTCAAGCAGAGTGGCAATTCACTCTCGGGCGGGCAACAGCAGCGTCTCTGCATCGCCAGGGCGATCGCGATTGAACCGGAGGTGATCCTGATGGACGAGCCCTGCTCTGCGCTGGATCCGATCTCCACCCTCAAAATCGAAGAACTGATGCACGAATTGAAGAAAACCTTCTCAATCGTGATCGTGACCCACAACATGCAGCAGGCGGTGCGCGTCTCGGATCAGACCGCCTTCTTCAATGCGGAAGCCGTTGAAGGCGGCAGCGGCAAGGTGGGCTATCTGGTGGAATTCAATGATACCGAGAAGATCTTCAACGCCCCAACCCAGCAGGCCACCCAGGATTACGTCACCGGACGATTCGGTTGAGCTTGAACGGCTTCAATCAGGCCAAAGAAAAGCCGGCTTGTGAAGCCGGCTTTTTGTTGGGATCACGGAGAGGGAGGGATTCGAACCCTCGATAGAGTTGCCCCTATACAGCATTTCCAGTGCTGCGCCATCGACCACTCGGCCACCTCTCCATCGGTGATGCGAAGGCACGTGGCAATGTAGCAGTCAGCGATCTTCCCTCTGCCCCCTCGTGATGCCCCATCAGGTTCCGATCACGGTGCACTGGCGCCAGCAAAACCGGGTGATCAAGCTGGAGGTGCCGGAGGGCGAGTACATCCTGCGCAGCTTCGAGCAACAGGGCGAGCCATTGCCGTTCAGCTGCCGCAATGGCTGCTGCACAGCCTGTGCCGTGCGGGTGATCTCCGGTCAGATCGACCAGTCCGAGGCTCTTGGCCTCTCAAGGGAGCTGCGCAGCCGGGGCTACGGCCTGCTCTGCGTCGCCCGGGCCACGGGGCCGCTGGAGGTAGAAACCCAGGATGAAGACGAGGTCTATGAGCTTCAGTTCGGCCGCTTCTTCGGCAAGGGCCGGGTGCGGCCCGGCCTGCCGATCGAAGAGGAATGACCCGGATGACTGAACCGCCCACGCCGAGCACTGCATCGCTTTCTGCTCAGGCCCTGGCTGGTGCCGGGCTTGGAGCCGCTGAGCTGGAGAAGCTCTCTGGAGTTGCCCGCGCCGCCGCCGCCGCCGGTGCCGCGGCCCTGCGGTTCCATCACGGCAAACTCACCCAGATCCGCGAGAAGGGTCGGGCGGGAGACCTGGTCACCGAGGCCGATCTGGCGGCGGAAGAGGCCGTGCTGGCCGTGCTGGCCAGGGACACCCCAACGCTCGGTGTGCTGGCTGAGGAAAGTGGGCAACACAGCACGGGCTCCGATCTGCAGTGGTGCGTCGATCCACTCGATGGCACAACCAATTACGCCCACTCCTATCCATGCTTCGCCACATCGGTGGGGCTCACCTGGCGCGGGCTGCCGTTGCTGGGGGCGATCGAGGTTCCGGCCCTGGGGGAGAGCTACTGGGCGGCAGCTGGCCTCGGGGCCTGGTGCAACGCAGATCGCCTGGCGGTGAGCGGCGCCCGCGACCTGGCCAATTCGCTGCTGGTCACCGGCTTCGCCTACGACCGCCAGACCCAGCTGGACACGAATTACAGCGAGTTCTGCTGGTTCACCCATCGCAGCCAGGGAGTGCGGCGGGATGGTGCCGCAGCGGTGGACCTGGCCTTCGTGGCGGCCGGCCGCCTGGACGGCTACTGGGAGAGGGGTCTGTCTCCCTGGGATCTCGCCGCTGGAGTGGTGCTGGTCGAAGAGGCCGGGGGGGTGGTGAGCCGCTACGACGGAGGACCACTGGTCCTGACAGAGGGCCGCCTGATTGCCTCAGCGCCGGGAATCCACCGCAGCCTGATCGATGGGCTGGCCCGGTGCCAGCCGATGCCGGGAGCCAGTTTCGGCGCCCCGGAGCTGGACGGCTGAGCAGCGCTCCAGCCGTCCATAGGATCCTGGCCGACCCCATCCATCACCGCCGCGCCTTCAGCCATGGCCCTGCAACCCGCCGCCGGCGCCAGGGATCTGAATCCTGGCCAGGTGGAGAGCAACCGACGCCTCTGCCAGCAGCTTGCCGATGTTTATCGGCTCTGGGGCTACCAGGAGGTGGCTCCACCGGCCATCGAGCGCCTTGACACGCTCCAGGCCCGCGGCGGCAAAGCCCAGAGCGACGTGGTGCGGCTGGCGGCTGAAGAGCCGCTCGGTCTGCGCCCCGAATTGACGGCCCCGATCGCCAGAGCCGCCTCCACCCGGCTGGCCGCCCGAGCCCGTCCCCTGCGGTTGTGGGCGGAGGGGGCCACCTTCCGCACCTTCACCGGGGACGGTGGCGGACAGCGGATCAGTGAGCGATTGCAGAGCGGCGTGGAACTGCTGGGCGTGCGTTCCTCAGCGGCGGATGCGGAACTGCTGCGCCTCCTGCTCGCCTGCACCGAAACCCTGGGCCTGCAGCCCAGCCATCAGCCCCTGCTGCTGCTGGGACACCACGGGCTGCTCAGTGCGCTGCTCGGCCGGGTGCCGGCTGAACAGCGCACCCCCTGCCGCCAGGCGCTCACTGACTTCGATCCCCTGGCGCTGGCGGCGTTGTCCCTGCCGGATGATCAGATGGCCCTGCTGCAGGCCCTGCTGCGGCTCAGGGGTGAGCCGGCTCGGGTGATCGGTCAACTGGAACAACAGCTCGGCAGCAGCAGCCTGCTGCAGGAGCTGGCCACCACCCTCGCGATGGTTGAGACAACCGCCGCGCGGCTGGGCGTGAGGATCCAGCTGGATCCCAGCTTCCAACCCCAGTTCGACTACTACGACGGTCTGGTGCTGAAGCTGGTCTGCCAGGGAGCGGCGGCTCCGGTGGAGATTGCCAGCGGCGGCCGCTACGACGCCCTGGTGGCCAGGTTCTGCGCCGATTCCACCGACGCGGCCGGGGTGGGCTTCGGATTCAGCATCGAAGACATCCGGGATCTGCTCGATCCGCTCGAAGGCGGCTCAGATCTCACCACCCCGCTGCTGCTGGCCTACCGGCAGACAAGCCAGCTGCCAGAGGCCCTGGAGCGGCTGGAAACCATCCATCGCTCCGGCCAGACCGCGGAGCTGCACCCCGATCCCTGCGGCGACCTGCAGGCAGCTGAGGCGGTGGCGCTCGCCAGGGGCAACCGGGGGGTTGAGTGGCTGGGCTGAACATTTCTAGGATCGATCGGTTGCTCCCTTCGACCCATGGCCCACACGATCCTCACCGACGTCTGCGAAGGGGTGGCTGATTGCGTCGATGCCTGTCCGGTGGCCTGCATCCATCCCGGCAGCGGAGCCAACAGCAAGGGGACGGGCTTCTACTGGATCGATTTCGACACCTGCATCGATTGCGGCATCTGCCTGCAGGTGTGCCCGGTGGAGGGCGCGATCGTGCCGGAGGAACGGCCGGCAGAGCAGCGGCGCAGCTGATTCCTACTGCCACGGGCGGCTAGGAGCGAACGCTCCACCAGGCGCCGATGTCGAGCAATTTCCAGGCTGCCAGCAGCAGAACCAGGCTCAGCAGCCGCCGAATCCAGGTCTGGGGGAGCCGACGGCTGCCCAGGTAGGCACCGATGCCCCCGCACACCAGCACCACCGCCGCCACCGGAGCCAGGGCCGCGGCTGCCGGGAAGGCAGCAAACCCCTGGCGCAGGGCAAGGCCACTCGCCCCGGCGATCGAGTTCACCAGGATGAAGGCCACCGATACGGCGGCGGCCTGGCGGGGCAGCAACCAGGAACGCAGGATCATCCAGGGTGTCAGAAAGATTCCACCGCCTGTTCCGGTCAGCCCGGCCAGCAGCCCCAGGCCGGCTCCGGTGAGGGCGCACTGCCGCGGCGGCGGCAGCCGCAGCGAGCCCGGAACCACCGCCACCGCCGGCGCCGTGAGCCGCCAGGCGGAGAACAGCAGAACAAGGCCGATCAGGCGCTGCAGCAGCAGCACCGGCAAGCTGATCGCACCGCCGATCAGGGCGGCGGGAACGGAGGCCAGAGCCAGAGGCAGCAGCACATCGCGGCGGAGATGGCCGGCACTGACGAACTGGACGGTGCCCAGGCCGGCCACCAGCACATTGAGCACCAGAGCGATCGCACGAATCTCGGCAGAAGGCAGCCCGGCGAACGACAGCACGGCGATGTACCCGGAGGCACCGGCATGGCCGACGGAGGCATAAAGAAAGGCCACCGCCCCCAGGGCGATCAAGAGCGCCGGTGAGACAACCAGGGCGGAGTCCAGAGGCAACGCTGCCTGAATGACGGGCAGCAACAGATGCCATCCATTGTTGAGGGTTGGCTGTACAGATCAGCAGACTCGCGCCTGCCATGGACGACACCAACGCGACAGCGCCCCCCCGGCCAGCTGGGATCCGGCACGCACCGATCTGGACGCGAGGCTTCCACAGCCTCAACCTGCTGGTGCTGGCGGTGATGGCGGCCAGCGGGCTGCAGATCTACAACGCCAATCCCGTCTTCGGGGGACGGGGCGGCGTCAACATGCCGGAACTGTTCACCCTGGGCGGCTGGCTGGCCGGCGGCCGCGACTGGCATTTCGGCTTCATGGGCCTCTACGCCCTCAATCTCGGCCTCTGGATCGCGCTGTTGATGAAACTCCGCCACCGAAAGCTGGCCGACCGCGCCGATCTCAGCACCCTGAAGGCCAGCCAGAACACCGGCAAGCGAAGGCTTTCGGCCCACCGGCTCACCTACACGCTGATGGTGATCCTGCTGGCCTTCGGGCTGATCACGGGCCTGGCGATGTACAAGCCGGCCCAGTTCTGGTGGTTGGCGGGATTGTTCAGCTTTGGCGAGCTCTTCGGCGCCACCAGCTGGCACACCCTGCGGGTGGCTCACTTCGCCACGGTCCCTGCCATGGTGCTGCTGATCGCTGCCCACATGGTGCTGTCTTGGCGGATCGGCGGCCTGCGGCTGTGGCGCTCGATGGCCCTCTGATGGGTGCATCTTCGCCGCTGTCCTATCGATGGCGCCTGAACCGTCGCCAGCTGCTCGGCCTGGGGGTGAGTGGCGGCTCCTCGTTGCTGCTGGGCGGCTGCGCCCTGAATGGCTTCAGCGAGCAGGTGGGGAAGGCCACCCAACCGCTCAATGAGAGTATCGAGGCGTTGCTGCAGGGGAAGGGCCAGGTGCCGGAGTTTCGGCGCGATCAGGTGGATCCCGCGGCCCTGCTGGTGAACAGTTTCAACGGCGTCCCCCAGCTCGACCCCGAGCGCTATCGGCTGCGGGTGGGGGGGCTGGTGCACCGTCCCCTGAGCCTCGATCTTGCCGCCCTGGCAGCTCTGCCCCAACAGGAGATCACCATCCGGCACGTCTGCGTGGAGGGTTGGGCCGCGATTGTTTCCTGGTCGGGTGTGCGGCTCGCTGATGTGCTGGCTTTGGCGGGGGTCTCGCCGTTGGGCGGGTATCTGGCGATCGAATCGGCGGATCAATACTTCAGCACCTGGGACATCGCCTCGGCCCTTCACCCCCAGACCCTGCTGGCCACCGGCATGAACGGAGCACCATTGCCGGCGGCGAACGGGGCACCGCTGCGGATCGCCACGCCGATCAAGCTGGGTTACAAGCTCAGCAAGTGGGTGACGGGGCTGAAGCTGATCGCCACACTGGAGGATCGGCGCGGCACCTGGGAAGATCAGGGCTATGAGTGGTTCGCCGGGCTCTGAGCTGGAAGGATTACGTGACAATGGCTGTTGAGCTGAGGATCGAATCCCCAGGCCAATCACCATCCCCTGCATCTTTTGCAGAGGGCTGATCACCGCTGATCTGATTCAGATCGCTTCAGATGAGTCTGGATTCGGTCATGCTTCTCAGCGAACAACGGCCTTCTCCTTCTGTTCGATGTGCCGCCCCAGCTTGCACCTCCAACCAAAAACCGCCACCGCTTCGATGGCGGGCCAACGAGCCATGAGCACCACGACGGTGCCCACGTTGATATCAGGCTGCTCCAATTGCTCCTGCCAAGGCTTCCGCAGTATGAATGAGTTCACTTGGACAATGCCAAGAAGCTGAATCACATCCGACCCTGAAGGCTGTAGAGCAAGGTGGCAGCGGTTTCGCGCAGTGCGAGGCGGTTGTGCTGGGATGGCGAGAGGGTTGGATCGGCGGCAATCGGGATAACCTGCAGGCCTTGTTGCTCAAAGGCTCGGGCGGCGCGGGGTAGCTGCCAGGAATCTGTGATCAGCAGCACGGGGGCACCGGGATGGTGCTGACGCAACCAGCGGTTAGTGAGAGTGGCGTTCTCCCAGGTGGTGCGGGCGCAGGAATCGCCGGCGATGCGGGAGGGCTCAATGCCGAGCTGCAACAGCCGTTCGGCGGTGCTGCGGTCGTCACCGGAGACGTAAACGGCAGACACCACACCCTGGCCGAAGCGTTCGGCGGCGGCGGCCGTGGTGGCTGCAGCCATGTCGGAGCCGCGTCCCACCAACACCACCACCGGAACAGCGGTGGTGGGCGCACCGGGAGCAGGCATTTGCTGATGCAGCCAGGCCTCGAGCAGCGTGGTGGCTTCAGGGCTGTAGATCGTGCTGATCGCGAGAGGCAGCAAAAGTACGAACGCCAGCAGACGGGCCCTGGAGAGCCGTAGACGCCAGGCGAGCAGAGCGGCAGCGAGCGCCACAAGCGGCAACAGCAAGGCAGGGGAATAAAGCAACTGCAGCAGCAGCTCGCGGAACTCGATCCAGGCCAGCGGGGTTGGGGGACAGGCGATCCATTGCATAGTTGACCTCAGTGGCTCAAGTGTGCCAAATGCAGCTCACACGGCCCGACCGTCGCCAGATCTGCACAGCCTGCTGATCCCCCCGGCATTGAACAGCCATTCAATGTGCCACTGGCACGAGATGGAACCATCTTAAGGAGCAGAGAACTGATTCCCGGCCAACACTCCAACGTACGCAAGGAGGCAGCGCGGCTGAACACCGAGCCCACTCCTTAGGAGAACCTTGTATCTACGGGAAAGCGAAAGCCTGAGGAGCTCTCAACCAACGTCCAGTGGCAGAAGTGCCTGACGTAGGACTGCAGTTGCTTAATGAGGTCGGAGTTGCAGGCGCCGGTCACGGGCAGCTACGGCCCGACGGGTAACGGTGCGTGCTGATCTCCAGCGTCACCATCAAGTTGTCAGAGTCCGAGCGCAGGCCTCGGATGTCATCGGCCCATCTGCTTAGCTGCAACGGTTAACGTGCAGCTTCTCAAGCATTCAGCTCTGTCGATGTTGTCGCCATCATGACGACCAGCCTCCTGGCCACCTGGTGGGTCTGCACACCGTTCACAGTTCATAATGATAAGCTTAACCAGCAGTGCCAAGCAGCTTCTTGTGAGCACATCTTCTTGATCGAGGAGGCATGACGTCCTTGCCTGGTCGAAGTGGATCGCTGGAGATCCATGGATGCTCTTTGAAGTGATGGCTGATTTCATCGATGAAGGCATGAACCCGGCTAGGAACGAAGCGATCCCGTCGGTGCAGCGCATGGATCGGTAATGGTTTGGGCTGGTAGGCCTCAAGAACAACCTGCAGCCGATCGGATTCGATCTCCTCGGCAACAAGCCAGACGGGACAGACCGCAATCCCCATGCCGGCCAGAGCGGCCTCCTTGATCACGGAGGAGTTGTCGGTTCGGAAGTTCCCCCCGACGCTCACCCCTAGGGGCCCCTGGAGGGGATGGTCAAAATGCCAGTCATTCAGCGTCGAGAGACGGCAGAAGATCAGGCAATTGTGGTCAAGGAGGTCGTCCGGGGTCTGAGGAACGGGCCGCGCTTCGAAATAGGCGGAGGCCGCCACGGTGACCCGTCGTGTGATGCCGATGGGATGGGCGATCAAGGATGGGTCGCTGATCTCTCCGATCCGAATCGCCACATCCACAGCCTCTTCCACCAGATCGATGAAGGCGTCGCTGAGCCTCAGATCCAATTGAATCCCTGGATGGCGCTCCATGAACGAGCGCACAAATGGCATGACCACTTGCTGGCCGAAGGCCACCGGACACGACACCCGCAAGCAGCCTTCCAGGCGGTTCCGTTGACCGACGCTGGCCGTTGCCGCTGCCAGCGCATCCAGGGCTGGTTGGCAATGGGCGAAGAATCGCTCCCCTTCTGGGGTCAGGCTCAACCGACGGGTGGAGCGGCGCAGCAGTTGCACGTCGAGGTTGCGCTCCAAGCTGGCGATCTGCTTGCTCACGGTGGGCTGGGACGTGCCCAGCTCCCTGGAGGCGGCCGAAAAGCTCCCCAGCTCCACCACCCGAACGAAGACCTGGAGCAGGGTCAGCCGATCCACGGTTCAATCATTCGCCAATGGAATTAATCCTAGTCTCATTGGCCCTCTTCTCAAATCCATGGGAATGGAACACGCTTTGGTCTGACCACTCAGCCAAGCGATCCATGGAGCTTTCGAACACCAGCGCCCTCGTCACCGGTGCCAACCGCGGCATCGGACGTGCCTTCGTCGAGGCCCTGCTCCAGGGCGGCGTGCGCCGCATCTATGCCACAGCACGCTCCCTGGAGAGCCTGCAGGAGCTTGTGGCCCTTGCCCCGGAGCGCATCCTGCCGCTTGCCCTCGATATCACTCAGATCGATCAGGTTCAGAACGTCGCCGCCATCGCTGGAGACATCTCCGTACTGATCAACAACGCTGGGGTGCTCGGCTCCGGCGGTTTGTTCACCCCCTCCAGTGTCCAGACGGCCCGCTGGGAAATGGAAACGAACTACTTCGGCACGCTGTCGATGGTGAGAACCTTCGCGCCGGTCCTGAAGGCGAACGGCGGCGGCGCGATCGTCAACATGATGTCTGTGGTTGCTGTCGCCAATGCACCGCTGTTCAGCTCCTATAGCGCCTCCAAGGCCGCCCTCCATTCGTTGACCCAGGGAATCCGTGCTGAACTGGCCGCCCAGGGCACCCTGGTGGTCGGGGTCTACCCAGGGCCCGTGGATACCGCGATGGCCGAGGGTCTGCCCGTGGAGAAGGTCGCCCCGATCGATGTGGCCAAAGCCTCCCTGGAGGCGATCCTTACCGGTCAAGAGGTGGTGCTGCCTGATCCCGTTTCGCAGCAGTCCTTCCAGGAGTTGCTGGCTCCGCTCAAAGCACTGGAGCTGCAATTCGGTGGCTGGATGCCCGGTTGAGCGCCTGGGCCTCAGGCCAGGGATTCTGCCGACACATCCAGCGGGGGACGTGAAATCCCATCAGCGGTTCCTTCAACGTTCGGGTTGCTGCGACGAAGGTTCGCGAACGGGATGCTGAGCCTGGAGCCGTTCGTGCTCAAGGACCGCGATGCGTTCCCTCAACGGCCGTTCCCGTGCCTCCAGCTCCGCCGCCGTGTAACGGGGGGTGATGAATTGCGGGCAGTTCCAGTCGAAGGCCTCCACCTTGATGCGGAAGAGGCGCTCAGGTTCTCCGGCCTCTGACTCATCCAGCCACAGCCGTTGCCGCAGAGATGAATCGCCGTCGAGTGAAACGACCGCGGCCTCGCCGTCAATCTTCAGTCTCCGCCTGGCGCCGTAATCCATCAGGAACAGAGCCACTCGCGGATCGCGGCGGAGGTGTCCCGTGGTGAGCAGCTGCCGGTTGCCGCCGTAATCGGCGAAACCAAGGGTGTGGTCATCCAGCACCTTCAGAAAGCCCACCGGGCCACCGCGGTGCTGGAGGTAGGGCGCGCCCGTCTCCGTGAGGCTGGCCAGGTAGAAGCTGTCGCGAGCTTGGATGAAGGCGGTTTCCTTCGCCCCGAGCCGATCGGACTCGGGGGCCGGTGGTACCGCCTGGCTCTGCCCGTAGGCCTGGCGCTGGGCCTCCCCCACGGCGGGGGTGAGATGGCGATGCAGGTAGTGCTGGGTCATCGGTGGATGCTCCGCTTAGGCCGTCAGGCCCACCATCGGGATGTAGCCCGGCAACGCTTTGATCCGTCCGATCCAGTCACGAACGTTGGGATAGGGAGCCAGATCGATACCCCCATCCCCCGCTAAGGCCACGTAGGGGAAAACGGCGATGTCGGCGATGGTGGGGCGATCCAGCTCCAGCCAGAGTCGATCGCTCAGGTGGCGCTCCAGCTGGTCGAGGATGAAGGCGGCCTTTTCCTTGGCGCGCTCGATCGGAAGGCTGGTGACCCCGAAGAGGTGGTGCAGACGGGCGCTCTCGGGGCCCTGTCTGACCTCCCCGGCGGCCGTGGAGAGCCAGCGCACCACCCTGGCCTGCGCAAGAGGCTCACTGGGGAGCCATTGGCCGTCGCCTTGGAGGGCCGCCAGGTAGAAGAGGATCGCCTGGGCATCGGAAAGGACGGTGTCGTCCTTTTCCAGAACGGGCACCTGGCCGAAGGGGTTCAGCGCGAGAAAGGGTCCGGACTTGTGCTCGCCCTGCATCAGATCGACGCGCACCCATTCGTAGGGAACCCCGAGAAGTTCGAGCAGCAGGCGCACCTTGTAGCTGTTGCCGGAGAGTTCGTGGCCGTGGAGACGAAGCATGGCAGTGAGGCGCGAAGGGGGGCAATGGCTCAGGTGAAGCCCCCGTAAAGGAAAAGGGGGGCCCACCGCACAGAACGACAGGAATCAGACAGATCGGTCTGTCTCTTCATAGACAGCAGACTGTTCTGTCTACTGTCTAGGCTTCGTTCACGACAGGAGCGCCATGACCGCCAGCGCCACCGCCAGCCGGGCTTCCGCCAAGCGTGAGGCTCTGCTGTGCACGGCCCAGGATCTCTTCTCGCGTCAGGGCTACAGGGCCGTGGGCATCGACACCCTGCTGGCCGAGGCCGGGGTGGCCAAAATGACGCTCTACAAGCAGTTCGGCTCAAAGGAGGAGCTGATCGCCGCCGTGCTGGAGCGCCTGGCCGGACAGATCAGCTCGGCGCTCACCGCCCGGCTGGCGAACGCCGCGGGAGGGAGCCAAGGCCGGATCCTGGCGGTGTTCGACTGGCTGGCGGACTGGGTCCGCTCCCCCGATTTCCACGGTTGTCTGTTCATCAAGGCAGCCAGCGAGTACCCCGAGGCCACCGATCGCCCCCGCCAGGCCGCGGAGACGTTCAAGGCAGGTTGCCGAGCGCTGTTGGAGGAGCAATGCAACGAACTCGGGATCGCTGATCCCTCTCGTCTGGCCCGTCAGCTGCATCTCCTGCTCGAAGGCGCACTCGTGCTGTCGTTCCTCGAGCGCGATCCCCGCGCCGCCACAGAAGCCCGGGAAGCCGCAGCGGTGTTGCTCACCGCTGCGGCTCACGGTTCCTGATCGTCCGGGACTTGAGAAGTTGCGATCGCTCGGGTGCGATGCAGGGCGTCGAGATCCACCCTGCGCAGCCCGCTGGCGTCTTCTGAAACCAGATCGGCGAACACCTGGCCTTCGAGAATGTCCTCGATCCGGTAGTTGTGAAGCTGCAGCAAGGGGGATCCGGTTACCTCATCGGTTCCCTCCACCAGCACCAGAATCGCCCCGCTGGCGCGGTGGATCGCCTCCACTCCATAGCGAACCAGCGGGCTTTCCACCGTGAGCGGGTGGCTGAGCACGGCGGTGAGGTGCAGCTGTGGTGTGCTGCTGTTGAGCAAGGGCAGCGGATGGAGGCGGCGCTGCACGATTCCGGGTTCTATTTCCTCATCGAGAAACAACACCATCGCGTAGGAAACCTTCAACCAATAGGTGGGATCTGCGGTCACAAAACGGCAGCTGAGATGGCCGCCCGGCAACCAGCTCAGACACAGATTCCGGCTGAACTGAAGTGGGGCATCCACCTTGGTGAAGCGCAGAAAAAACAGTCCCGTCACCATGGCGTTGGTGAGCAACCCGGCGATCCGCTGCAACGCAGCCAGGGCCAGGGTGTAGATCGAGGTGACCCTGGCGGATTGAAAACTGGCACTGAACAGGTTCTGAAGCGAAAACACCGCGCTGGCAGGCAGGCCCATGGCCCCATCTCCATCGAGATGGCTGGCATCCAGTTGAAAGGCCAGCGCAAAAATCACCACCTCGGCGATGTAGAGGCAGGTCATGGCGAGGAAGAACACCGGCCATGGCATCCGTAAGGCCATCGAAACCGGCTGGCGCCAGAGGCTCCTCCACGGACTGCGCTGGATTCCGAGACTGAGTCGATGCCGCCGGACCATCGACCGGAGGATCGGGGGAAGCAACGGGGCGATGCTCATGGTGCTTCAGGGCCTGACCAGACCGGTGGGCACATTGCGGAAGCCCGCTTCGCGCAGCAGCTGCTGAATCGTCTGCTCCGACTTGGCATAGGAACCTTCTCCGAAGTGGCTGGCGCGGATGCGTCCCTGATGGTCGATGAAGTAAAAAGCCGGCCAGTAGGTGTTGTTGAAGGCCTTCCAGATCGTGAAGTCGTTGTCGATCACCACCGGGAAGGTCACCCCCAGTCTGCCGCTGGCCTTGCGCACATTGGCGAGGTCACGCTCGAAGGCAAACTCCGGCGAATGCACCCCGATCACCACCAGACCGTGGTTCCTGTACTTCTGAGCCCAGGCCCGCACATGGGGAAGAGTGCGCACGCAGTTGATGCAGGAATAGGTCCAGATATCAATCAGCACCACCTTGCCCCAGAGCTGATCACGGCTGAGCGGTGGAGAATGCAGCCACACCGCCCCCTTTGGGAAGGGGGGCAGTGTGCCCAGAACAGGCAGGTTGCTCGCTGCGATCACAGCCGAACCCCCCGGTGGCCTGGTTGGCCCATGCCGGAGCAGGGTTTTCTCCAGGGCGTTGGTATCCGCCAGGGCGAACCGGGCCAGGGAGGCCTGATCAAGCCCCAGGGCGATGGCCCCCACGCTGAGCAAAACGGCGCCACCAAGGCCACGGCGCCACCAGACGGCAGCAGGCACGGCCCCCTTGAAGGCCAGAGCGAGACGACCGCCGGCCAGCAGGACAAGCGCCAGGGAGGTGACGGCTCCAAGGGCGTAGGCCAGTAACAGCAGAACCGTCTGGGGGGTGGCTCCCTGCAGTGCCGCGCCGGTTAGAACCAGGCCAAGAATCGGCCCGGCGCAGGGCGCCCAGAGCAGGCCGGTCGCCACGCCCAGCAGAACCGAAGCGGCAGGCCCCGTGCCGGATCCGTCCCGCCGCTCCTGGCGAAGCGCAAGCCGGCCCCCCAGACGCACCAAGGGTTGACAGATTCGCTCGGCAAATCTTGGCGCCACCAGGGCCAGTCCGAAGCAGCCCAGAAGCACGAGTGCCGCCGTTCGGCCGAGCAGGTTGGCGCGCAAAGCCCAGCTGCCACCGAGCACTGCCAGCAAAGCCACGGCGGTGAAACTGATGGCCATCCCCGCCAGCAGGGGCAGGCCGCTGCGGAGAAATGGCTGGCCGGCGCGGCTGAAGACGAACGGCAGGACCGGAAGAATGCAGGGACTGAGAATGGTCAGCCCCCCGGCCAGGAAGGCCAGCAGCAGCAGCACCATGGCGTTGAGGTGCGAGGGAGATCAGGGGGGCGGGGTTCCCGGTGCCGGGGCTGGGCACGTTTTTGCCTGGAAATCGCAGGCGTAGATCGTGGCCTTCTGCCAGCTGAGCGGGATTTCCAGCAGATCCCTGGGGCCGCTGATCCCCTGGGCCAGGAAGATCAAGGCGGCCAGGACGTTGGCACTGATATGCAGCCGGCGCCAGCGCAGGTGCTTGTGGATCTCGGGCCGGCAGGCCACCGAGAACAGCATCAGGCCGGCGAGGCCGATACCGCCCCAGAAGTGCGATTGCCAGAAGGCGGGATCAAAGGGGTTGTCGCTGAGCCGGAACACCTCCGGCTGCAGGCCAAGACCGATCACACCTGCCCAGCAGAGCAGGGCAAAACTGGTCCGATAGGCGGCTCGCTTCACCCTCCAGAGGGCCGCCAGGGCGACCCCGGATCCGATCAGCACCAAAAGAAGCAGCGCCAGCCTGGAAGCTCCCCCCTCGAAGGAGGAGAGGGGATGCTTGGTGACGATCACCACAGCTTCGGCGAGCAGCACGATCGCCACCACCGCAGCCGCCAGCCACTTGCCCAGATCGGCGTGATCCCGGCCCACCGTGGGCGGATGCTTGGCCTGGGTGAGGCGGCGGTCCCGGGTCTGCTGTGCCAGGCGCAGCACCATTCCCAGCAAGGGGTAAACCAGCACCACCGCCAGGGCCGGGTGGAGCAGCCAGAGCCAGTCGACGGATTGCATGGCTCAGGGCTTCAGCGGGGCCCAGGCCATCGTGGCGTTGAACTTCTTGCACCAGATCAGCACCGATCCCTGCTTGCCCAGGTCGATCGAGGCAGGAATCACATAGCTCTGGGCGCCGGCGGCAGACTTCAGCGAGGCCAGAATCGTGTAGGTGCCGGCCTTGAGTGGATAGCCGGGGGCCTTGGTGCTCGCCAGGGGGGTGGCCGACGGACTGAAGATCACCTTCAGGTCGGGAGCCATGTCATTGGTCTTGAAATCACTGCTGAGCACCAGCAGCTGCTTGCCGCCTTCCTTCTTGACCATGAAGCTGCCGCTGACCGGCGCTTCGGCCTTGCGGAAGCTGTGCTTGGCGGTGGCACCAGCCGGGGCCATCATCTTGTCGTCCTTCATCATGCTCTGGGCCTGAACGGGAACTGCGGAGCCGCCGATCATGGCCAGAGCCAGGGCGCTGATCAGGGTTGTCTTGAGAGCCGTCATGACGAATGCAGACTGAGAACATTCCCTCTACCGATGAACGAACCGATCGGATTGGTGCTCAAGGATCCGGCCTGGCGGAGCGTTCTGCCCCTCGGCCTGTACGTGTTGCTCAAGGGACTTGATGCAACGGTGCTCAAAGCCCTGCAGACCTATGGAGCCGCCCATACGGTGAACGGTGAAAACCCGATCAGCTTCTGCAACGTGTTTTTCGTGGCCCAGCTGGTGATCGGACTGGCCTCCCTGATCCCGGGAAGGGCCTCCATCGGGCCTGGGATGGCCCTGTTGAACGTGGCGGATCGAAAGCTGCTGTTCATCGATGCCGGGCTGGGGCTGTTCATCGGCCCGATCGCCTACTACTTCGCCCTCGAATCCCTGTCGGTGATCAGCCAGACCCTGCTGTTTGCACTGGTTCTGCCGGTCTCAGCCCTGCTGGCGCGCCAGTTTCTGGGCGAAAGGCTGCCACAGGGCTTCTGGCTCAGTCTCAGCCTGATCGCCACTGGGCTGTTGCTGCCAGGGGCGGCGATGGCGGCGGCGGGTGGACACGGCGATCAGCTGAGCGGCTACGGCTGGGCCCTGGTTGGAGTACTGGCCTTCAGCTCCACCGCCGTGACCGGTCGCAGCATCGCCACCCGGCACTGGCCGGCCGTGGTCACGGTGGGCATTCCCTCAACGATCTCGGCGCTGCTGTTCGGAATCATCGCTCTGGTGCTGTTCGGACCCGGCCACTTCCACCTGCTCAACCTGCGCTGGGTCGTGGGAGTGATCCTGATCTACGGCCTCACCCTCTCGCTCGGGAGCAGCCGGGCCCTGGCGCTGGCCTATCGCCACTGCAGCGTGGCGACCGTGTCGATCTGGGGTTCCCTGACGCTCGTGGTGGCGATCGCCAGCGCGGCTCTGCTGCTGGGGGAGCCCCTCGGCATGGCAACCATGGCGGGGGTGGTGATCCTGCTGGCCGGGATCCTGATCAGCCACCGTGCCAACCGATCCGATCCGGTCCTTCGCCGGTACATCTCCTGACGGTGCCGCCGCGACGGCCTGCATGGGACTCCGACCATCGATGGCTGATTCTCCGATCCGGGCAGCGTTGGACAAGGCGCTGATGGCACACCAGCCACCCCACGACGATCTGGCCGGCCTCTATGACGCCTGCTCAGGGCCGGTGTATCGCCTGGCCCTGCGGCTTTGCTGCTCCAGCCAGGAGGCGGAAGACCTCTGTCACGACGTCTTTCTGCGCTACTGGCAACAGGACCGCTACGAACCTTCCCGCGGACCGGTGCTGGCCTATCTGTTGTTGTTGACCCGCTCGATGGCCATCAACCGGATCAACCAGCGCAAGAACCGCTGGCAGCTGCTGCAACGCTGGTCACAGCAGTTGTTCCCCCGTGCTGGGCCCGGCCCCCAGGCCAGTGCCGAGGCCGAAGATCTGGCCGGCAGGGTTCGCACGGCTCTCGCGGCGATTCCGACCAATCAACGCGAGGTGCTGGAGATGGCTTACTACGAAGGCCTGAGCCAGTCGGCCATCGCCGAGCGGTTGCAACAGCCCCTCGGCACCGTCAAGACCCGCTCCCGACAGGGCCTGATCCGCCTGCGGGAGCTGCTGATCGATTTCCGGAGCACCCCATGAACCCCCACCCCCACGACAGCAACCCGGAGAGCTCAAGCGACGCCCTGCTGGCTGGCCATGCCCTCGGTGACCTGGATGCAGCCGAACGGGAGCAGCTCTCGTCATTGCTGCTTCGCAGGCCTGAGTTGCGCGATCGCCTCGGCGAATTCCAGACCACCCTGGAACTGCTCCCCCTGGCCTTGCCGGCGGCGACGCCACCGCTGCGCCTCCGCCACCGGCTGCTGGAGCAGCGGGGTCAGCAGCCAAGCCCGGCCAGGCCCTTCGTCTGGGGGATCACAGCCCTGCTGGGCGTCGCCGTGATCGGCCTTGGCCTCGTGCAGCAGCAGACCAGCCGGCAACTTGCCCAGCTTCAGAACCAACTCAGCAGCCAGGCTCAAGGTGAGATCCGCTCAGCCTGGCCAAGCAGCGCCACCGCGCCGAGGCGCCTGCCGCTGGAAACCACCACCGCCGGCCTCCCGACGAACGGGGAGGTGATGGTGACGGGCAACCCGACCCACAACGTGCTGATGTTGAACAATCTGCCGCCAGCCCCACCCCGACACTTCTATCGACTCTGGGCCAGGGTTGATGGCGAGCTGATGGGCTGCGTCTCCTTCGTGCCCACGGAGCAGGGCCATGTGGCGATGTTGATCCCACCGATGCCCACCAGCCTGGCCACCAGCGTGAGCGTGAGCCTGGAAACCGATCCGATCGGCCGTTCGCCCACCGGGCCGATGCTGCTCAGCAGCAGCCTCTGAAGCGAGCCTGGCTCAGGCCAGCGCGCCCGTGGTTCGGTCACCCCTCCTCCGGAGCCCTTGATCAGCTCCACAGCCTTTCACTAAGGTCAGCAAGACAAGATTCATCCTTCATTTGCCATGACGGTGCTGGAACAAGGCCAGATTCAGATCCACACCGAAAATATTTTTCCGATCATCAAGAAGGCCGTGTATTCCGGCCATGAGGTGTTTCTGCGGGAGCTGGTCAGCAACGGTGTCGATGCGATCAGCAAGCGCCGCATGGCCGCGATGGCGGGTGATTGCAGCGAGGGTGAGGAAGGCAGGATTCAGATCCGCATCAACAGGGAAGCAAAAACGCTCACCATCAGCGACAACGGCATCGGCATGACGGCCGATGAAGTGAAGCGCTACATCAACCAGGTGGCCTTCTCCAGCGCTGAAGAATTTCTGGAGAAATACAAACGCGAAGACGATGCCATCATCGGCCACTTCGGTCTTGGCTTCTACTCCAGCTTCATGGTGGCAGCCAAGGTTGAGCTGGTGAGTCTCAGTGCCCGCGCCGGCTCCGAGGCCGTGCGCTGGAGCTGCGACGGCTCCCCCAACTTCAGCCTCGAATCGGGCGAGCGCGCCGAGCCCGGCACCGATGTGATCCTGCACCTGCAGGAGGAGGAACTGGAATATATCGAGCCCTCCCGCATCCGCTCGCTGATCACCACCTACTGCGACT
The DNA here is from genome assembly GCF_025128115.1 of Synechococcus sp. CS-1326. NCBI lineage: Bacteria > Bacillati > Cyanobacteriota > Cyanophyceae > Synechococcales > Synechococcaceae > Synechococcus > Synechococcus sp. CS-1326. The sequence continues at coordinate 121,524 of NZ_JAHLYV010000033.1, forward strand.
TCCTGCCGGTGGACGTGCAGCTGGAAGGCGAAACGGTGAACAAACGCCAGGCACCCTGGCGCCAGAGTGCCCGCGATCTCACCGACAACGACTACATCGAGCTCTACCGCTATCTCTACCCGTTCCAGGGTGATCCGCTGCTCTGGGTGCACCTCAACACCGACTACCCCTACACCCTGCAGGGCATCCTCTACTTCCCCAGGCTCACCGGCCGGGGCGACTGGGAGAAGGGCGAGATCCGCCTCTATTGCAATCAGGTGTTCGTTTCTGATTCGATCAAGGAGGTGGTGCCCCGCTACCTGCTGCCCCTGCGTGGCGTGATCGACTCCCCCGATATCCCCCTCAACGTGAGCCGCTCAGCCCTCCAGACCGACCGGCGCGTGCGCTCGATCGGTGGCTTCGTGGCCAAGAAGGTGGGGGATCGGCTCAAGCAGCTCCAGAAAGACGACCCCCAACGGTATGCCGAGATCTGGGAGGGGATCGCCCCCTTCATCAAGATCGGCGCCATGGAAGATGACAAGTTCGCCGAGCAGGTGGCCGATCTGGTGCTGTTCGGCACCACAGCCGCAGCCGCCGAGCCCGAGCCGATCGCCGTTGAGGGGAAAACCTTCACCACCCTCTCCGCCTACCGCAATCGCCTGGCGGCCGAAAACGACAAGCGCATTCTTTATTGCACCGATGAGGCTGGTCAGGCTGGCGCTCTCTCGCTCTGGCGGGGCCAGGGCGCCGAGGTGCTGCTGGCCGATTCGCTGATCGATGCCCAGTTCATTCCCTGGCTGGAAGCGCGCCACGAGGAGCTCACCTTCCGCCGCGTCGATGCCGAACTCGACGACAGCCTCCAGGAGAAGGAGAGCGAGCTGATCGATGCTCAGGGGAAGGACAGCTCCGAGCAGTTGCGAAGCCTGTTCAAAGCAGCCCTCGCCAACGACAAGGTGACCATCCAGGTGCAGGCCCTCAAAGGGGATGTCGCGCCGGCCGCGCTGATCCTGCTGCCGGAGCAGATGCGACGCATCAACGACATGGGCGCGCTGATGGAGCAACGGCTTCCTGGCCTGCCCGATCACCACGTGCTGCTGATCAACCGCCGCCATCCCCTGGTTGAGGGCCTGCTGAAGCTCTCCGCCGGCTCGGTGATCACGGGGGCCGGCAGCTCCCCCAGCCAGCAGCTGGCCGACGACCTCGGTCGTCACATCTACGAGCTGGCCCGCCTCTCGGTGGGGGGCCTGGAGCCCAGTGAGCTGGCCGGCTTCCAGCAGCGCAGCTCCGACCTGATGGGACGGCTGATGGCGCGGGGGCTTTGAGGCCCCGCCTCCGGTTTGCTAAGTTCGTTACCTCGGGCTCAGCCCGTTTGTCATTTTCAACGGCTGAACGTCATGTCCCGGGTCTGCCAACTCACCGGTAAGCGTGCCAACAACGGCATGGCCGTCAGCCATTCCCACGTGCGCACCAAAAAGCTCCAGCAGGTGAACCTGCAGGAGCGGCGCCTGTGGTGGGCCGAAGGCAACCGCTGGCTGAAGCTGCGTGTGGCCACCAGCACGCTTCGCACCATCCAGAAGAAAGGTCTTGGCGCCTACGCCCGCGAACTGGGCATCAACCTCGCCAAGATCTGATCCGGCCGTTTCTGTAGCCGTGAATCGTCGTTCGCTGCTGACAGGTGCCACGGTTCTCGTGGCTGCTGTCATATGGCGACCTTCTGAGGCCCTGGCCATCGGAGGGGTTTTGCCAGAGCTGGAGCAACCGGCCCCGGATTTTCTTCTGCCTGCCTTCACAGCCGGTGCAGACGCCCCGAAAGAGCTTGCGCTCGCCGACTTCCGGGGTCGCTGGCTGGCACTTTACTTCTACCCCAAGGATTTCACCGGCGGCTGCACGATCGAGGCACGCGGTTTCCAGAACGACCTGGCCCGCTTTCATGCCCTCAACGCTGACGTGGTCGGGATCAGCGCCGATGATCTCAGCGACCATGCCTCCTTCTGCGACAGTGAAGGTCTGAGCTATCCACTCCTTTCCGACCCCGACGGGACGGTGAGCCAGCGCTACGGCTCCTGGCTGCCGCCCTACTCCCAGCGCCACAGCTTTCTGATCGATCCCGATGGAATCCTGCGGGCCCGATGGGTGGCAGTGCGCCCCAACGGCCACAGCCAGGAGCTGCTGAGCGAGCTCAAGCGGCAGCAAAGCCTCCAGCAGCCGTCCCAGAGCAGCTGAGCGGGGGGTCGGCAGACCGCCAGGGCCCTTCAGGGAACCATCAACAGACCTCGACATTTCGTTGACTCCTGCCCCTGGCACCCTTCAGGGTGTCAGCAGTTTCTGGTTTGTTTTTTGTGCCCACCAGCATCGCGCTGATCACCAGCATCGTCGTTCCGTTTCTGTTCAAGCTCGTCGGGGCTGTCGCCCTCTGGATTGCGGGTGGCTGGCTGATCTCCCTGGCCGTGCGTCTGCTACGCAGCTCCCTGCGCCACAGCAGCCTCGATGCCACGGTGGTTTCCTATCTGCTCAACATCCTCGCGGCGGTGTTGCGGGTGATCCTGGTGGTGGCGATCCTCGGTTTCTTCGGGATCGAAACGGCCAGCTTCGCCGCACTCCTGGCCGGTGCCGGTGTGGCGATCGGCGCGGCCTGGAGCGGCATGCTCGGCAACTTCGCCGCAGGCGTCTTCCTGCAGGTGTTCAGGCCGTTCAGTGTGGGGGACTTCATCACGGCCGCAGGGGTGACCGGCACCGTGGAGGAGATCGGCATGTTTGTGAGCTCCGTTCTCGCCCCGGACAACGTCCGCAACATCATTCCGAACGGAAAGCTCTTCAGGGCACCTCGAAAAATTGCCCAACTTGCCCTTGCCAGCAGGAGTGAGTAAGTGCCTGCAATGCTTCTCGCGTTGCCTTCTTAGTGTGATTGGGGATTTTTCGAGGTCTCCTTCAGCGAAACGATTCAGAATTACTCCGTTCACCCCTTTCGTCGGGTCGAACTTGTCGCCCAGCTCGACAACAGCGCTGATGTGGGGCGGGCTGTGGCACTGCTGAAGGAGGGCCTCCAGCGGATTCCGAATCAATACGAGGGCATGACCGGGGATGTGGAAGTGCTCGAATTCACCGAACGGGGCCCGAAACTTGCCGTGCGGCCGTACACCCACACCGACCACTACTGGCAGGTTTATTTCGACACCAACCGCATGATCGTCGAGGTGCTCGGCAGCAACGGCTTCCCGGTGCCCCGCATTCCCGTTGCCATGGCCGATGTTTCCAGCAACTGAACAGTTGGCCACTCACAACCGCTAAGGCGAATCGAAGAATCCCAGGCTGGCCAGCCACCAGGCGATCGCTCCGAGTGGGATCAGCACGCTGAGCAGGATCTGTAGCTTGACGCGATTCATCGGTTTGCAGGCAGCACCGTCGGTGCGTTGTGGTCAGCTGAGGTGGGTCTGCAGCAAGGCACGGTGCACCTGGGTCTGCTGACGGATCTTCTCGATCCTTCCAGCCTGAGGCGGACGATCGACGGCATCGTGCCAGTTTGCCGCCAGATCGGCCGCATCAGGCCACTGGCGTTCGATCCCATCCAGATCTGTGCAGGGGCAGCCGATCGATTGCGCGGCAACACTCACCTTGGGGTCGTAGCTCAGGGCCGCACAGGGAGCCCCGGAGAGGGCCGCCAGGATCAATCCATGCAGGCGCATCGCCACCACCAGCCCTGCCCTGGCAAAGCAGGCCATCGCCTGCTCAGGGCGCTCAACCGGCCATTCCTGGCTGCGGGCGACCAGCGATGGCGGCAGCAGCCCCTGCTGGATCAGCTCAGCAAGCAGTCCATGGTCCTGCTCGCGATGGAACGGCAGCCAGAGCACGGGGCGATCGAGGCGAGAGGCCAGCCCATCGATGGCGGCCAGCAGCAACCTCCAACCGGCCGGCTTCAACAGGGAACTGGAGCGCCAGCACAGCACGATCGCCCCTCCAGACCCCTGCCAGGCCATTGGCGGTAGTGACCAGACCGGATCGCTTCCGACCGGTGCCTCGGTGCCCCAACCTGCCGCCAGTGCAGCCGACTGTGGATCCCGCCAACTGATCGCTCGCGCTACGGGCAACAGACGCGAGACGAGCCAGCGGCTGGAGCGGCGCTGCAACGGGCCCAGACCCTGTCCCCAGAGCAGCACTGGCTTGCCCTGCAGACCTGCGCTCACGATCAGGGCGGCGTAGTACAGCAGGCTTCGGAAGCTGGTGGCGTCCTGCAGCAGGCTGCCTCCGCCGAGCACCAGGGCATCGCAGCCGGCCAGGGCCTGCAACACCGTCTTGAGCCGGCGCCGCGGACAGGTGCTGACACCGAAGCGCTGCTCCACTTCGGCCTGGTCATGAGCCGTGACCAGGGGATCGACACCCTCGGGCAACTGCAGCAGCAGCGCCTCGAGCAGGGCGTCATCGCCAAGGTTGTGCTCGCCGTAGTAGCCGCAGAGCAGGGGCTGCATAGGAGGGGGGAGTGGCAGCGCTGCCGGCCCAGGCTCCGTACATTACGGATCACCCAGGGCACCGCCAGCCATGCACGCCCTCTCTCTGCCCACCTGGTGGATCCACATCGCTTCGGTGATCGAGTGGAGCCTGGCGATCGTGGCAGTGGTGCACTGGGGGGAGCGGCAACGGGAGAGGGAATGGCGCTGGATCGCCCTGGCGATGCTGCCTGCCCTGATCAGCGCGATGGCTGCCTGCACCTGGCATCTGTTCGACAACCCTGATCAGCTCAAGGGGCTGGTGGTGCTGCAGGCGTTCACCACCCTGATCGGCAACGGCGCCCTGGCCGCCGCCGCCTGGAATCTGCTGCCGGCAGAGGGGGAGAAAGGAGCATGAGCGGGATCATCGCCAGCACCGGTGGTTGGCTGCTGGAGCCTCTGGCCACCCTGGACCCCGGTCCGTTGTTCGTGCTTTCGCTGCTGCCCTACCTGGCCTTTCTGCGCTGGGCCGGCCGCAGCGGGCGGATGCCCAAGCTCGCCCTGCGGGGGTTCCAGTTCACCTTGGTGTTCGTCGCCGTCACGATCGTGGCGGCGGTGATCGCCCAGCAGCAGTTCGGCCGACAACTCGCCGATGTGGATGGCCTCCATGGTGGCGCCGAAGCGTTCCTGACCATCGGCAACCTGATGATCCTGCTCGGCTTCCGTCAGCCCCCAGGCCACGGCGCCGACATTCCCGACCAGCCGGACCCCTGAGCCGATGAGCCTCTTTCTGCGCTCGCTGCTGAGCCATCTCCTGCTCAGCGTGGCCATGGCGGCGATGGGCTTGCCTGCCCAGGCCGAATCCCTGCCTGTGCTGCGGGTGGGGGTGACCGATGGATCCCAGCCCTGCAGCTTTCGGGAGGGGGGCATCTGGCGTGGCCTGGCGGTGGATCTGTGGAGCCGGATCGCCACCGAGGAAGCCCTGCCCTATGTGATCAAGGCCCAGCCGGACACCAGGGCCCTGCTTCAGGCTGTGCAGAGCGGAGAGATCGACCTTGCCGTCGGCTGCCTGAACGTTTCGCCGGAGCGGTTGCAGCGGGTTCGCTTCACGCTCCCCTTCCAGGAAGGTGGTCAGGCCGTGCTGGTGCAGCGCAGCCGGATCGACGTGGGCCGCGCCATCCTGCTCTCCCTGTTCAGCCCCGATCTGCTTCGCCTGCTTGGCGGCTTCCTGGCGGCAACAGCTGTGGTGAGCATCGCCCTCTGGCGAATCGAAGGCCTTGGCCGCCAGCCCAGCACCGAACGCGACGGGCAACGGCGTTCGTTCGCCAGGCTGTTCCAGATCCTGGCGACCGGGCCTGGCACCAATACCGTCGCCCAGACCACCCGCGGCCACAGCCTGGTGCTGGTGAGTTACCTGATCCGCATTGTCTCGGCATCGCTGTTGGTCAGCTTCGTGACCCTCAATGTGGTGCGGCAGCCCCAGTTCGGCGGCAAGGAGGCGATCCGCTCCATTGACGATCTCGCCGGCCTGCGGGTGGCGGCCAGACGAGGCAGCGTCAGCGAGGAACTGCTCAAGAAGCTCAACCGGGCAGGCGCCAGCCCACCGGTGCGAATCCTCCCCCTCCAGACGATCGAGCAGGGGGGGCGCCTGCTGCTCAACGATCAGGCCGACGCGATGCTGGCCGACGAACTCCAGCTGGAGTACCTCAGCGGCCAGTTGGCGGGTGCCCGCCTCGATCGGGTACTGCGCGGCATCAGAACCGAATCCCAGGCGTTCGCCCTGGCGCCAGAGCTGCCGGAGGGGATCGTTGAGCGGATCGATCTGCGCATCAGCGAACTCAAGCGCAATGGTGTGGTGGCGGAGCTGCGTCGCAACGCCCTCAGCGCCCGATGAGCAAGCCGGCCCTCCGGTGAACAAGTCTTAAGGAGTGGTGATGGCAGGGATGTTCCCCCGGAAGATGGGTCGTTGGTTACTGATCCATGATGATCGCTCCGCTTCTGGCTCTGGCCCCCGCCACGATCGCCTGGTCACCGAAGGTGGCCCTGGTGATGATCGTCTGCAACGTGATTGCCATCGCGATCGGTAAGGCCACCATCAAATACCCATCCGAGGGTGCCGCCATGCCCAATCCTTCCTTCTTCGGGGGCTTCGGCATCGGCGCGGTGCTGGGCACCACCAGCCTTGGTCACATTTTCGGCATCGGTGCCATCCAGGGCCTCGCCTCCCGCGGCGTGCTCTGAATCTCCGCAACCTGTTGGACTGGACCGGGGCACGCGCCTCGGTCCATTTTTATGGGCGGTTGCTCTGTGGGTCGAATCCCACCAGGCGCCGATCAGACGACCAGCGGCTGGCGCTGGAGGCCAAGGGCAAAACGCTGACGGATGCGGTCTGCCATCTGACCAGGGGTGAGAGCCAGGGAGAGCTTGCTCTGGGCAGGGCTGGCGTGATCCACCAGTTGATCGGGAATGCCGATCCGCAGCACCGGAACAAGAACATCGTGGTCATTGAGGGCTTCGACAACAGCAGAGCCGAAGCCGCCCGGCAGGGCACCCTCTTCCATCGTCACCACCCGACCGATGCGACGGGCCAGGGGCACGATCAGTGACTCATCCAGTGGCCGCAGGAAGCGGGCGTTCACCACCGCCGCCCTGACACCCTCTTCCTGCAGCAGGCCGGCCGTGGCCATCGCCGGAGACACCATGGCCCCATAGGCCACGATCAACACGTCATCGCCGTCGGCGAGCTGCTCTCCCCGACCGATCTCAAGAGGTTCCCAGCCTTCCTCGGCCAGGGGCACGCCTTCGCCTTCGCCACGGGGGAAACGAATCGCACAAGGTCCGCTGTGGCCGATCGAGGTGACCAGCATCCTCTGGAGCTCGGCCTCGTCCTTGGGAGCCATCACCGTGAAATTGGGAATGGCCCTGAGGTAGCTGATGTCGTACTGGCCCTGGTGGGTGGGGCCATCGGCACCGACGATGCCGGCCCGGTCAAGCACGAAGGTGACGGCAAGATTCTGGATGCCCACATCGTGAATGAGCTGATCGAAGGCACGCTGCAGAAAGGTGCTGTAGATCGCCACCACAGGCTTGAGCCCAGCCGTGGCCATGCCCGCCGCCATCGTGACGGCGTGCTGCTCAGCGATGCCCACATCGAAATACTGGTGCGGCAGGGCCTTTTCGAGCAGATCCAGGCCGGTGCCGGTGGCCATGGCCGCCGTGATCCCGACCACGGTGGGATCGTGCTCACAGAGCTTCACCAGGGTCTGGCCGAACACCTTGCTGTAACTGGGTGGTTTCGGCTTGCTGGAGGGGAAGGCCTTGCCGGTCTTGAGGTCAAAGGCCGACTGGGCGTGGTAACCCACCTGATCCGCTTCGGCATAGGGATAACCCTTACCCTTTGTGGTGGCCACATGCACGAGCACAGGGCCCTCACAGCGATGGGCCGCCTGGAAGATGCGCACCATGTCGGCGATGTCATGGCCGTCCACCGGACCCATGTACGTGAAGCCCAGCTCCTCGAACACCGCACCCACCTTGGGCACCGAGAGACGTTTCATGCTCTCCTTGAGGGTTTTGAGTTCCGCCGGAAGCTCACCGTGCAGGAATGGCAGATGCTTGACGGCCTCTTCGGCACTGCCGGAGAGGAACTGGAGGGGGGGGCTCAACCGCATGCGGTTGAGGTAGGTGGACAGGGCTCCCACAGGGGGTGAGATCGACATGTCGTTGTCGTTCAACACCACCAGCAAGCGGGTTTTCGGCAGGTGGCCGGCGTGATTGATCGCCTCCAGGGCCATTCCACCGGTGAGGGCACCGTCGCCGATCACCGCCACGCAGCGGAAGTCTTCACCGCGGCGGTCGCGGGCCAGAGCCATGCCGAGGGCCGCCGAAATGCTGGTGGAGGCATGGCCGGCGCCGAAATGGTCGAAGCGGCTCTCGCTGCGCTTCAGGTAACCAGCCACCCCGCCCTGCTGACGAAGCGTATGGAACTGGCTGTAGCGGCCGGTGATCAGCTTGTGGGGGTAGGCCTGATGGCCGACGTCCCAGACAACCCGGTCGGTGTCGAGGTCGAGGGTCTGATAGAGAGCCAGGGTGAGCTCCACCACCCCCAGACCCGGACCCAGGTGACCGCCACTGGTGGAAACCACCTCCAGATGCTTTTCACGGATCTCGCGGGCGACGACCTCGAGTTCGCCGATGCTCAAGCCATGCAATTGGTTGGGATGGCTCAGCTCACTGAGGTGCATGCCCCTCCCCGTTCTTTGATGATCAATCTACGGCTTCCATCAAAAGGTGCGGGCCCGGCCAAGACTGAGCCGCTGCACCTGTTGCCACACTGATCCGATGGACGATTATCTGCAGCGCATCCTGCGGGCCAGGGTCTACGACGTGGCGATCGAGTCGCCGCTTGAACTCGCCCCCAACCTCTCGCAGCGTCTGGGCAACTCTGTGTTGCTCAAACGGGAGGATCTGCAGTCGGTGTTCTCGTTCAAGCTGCGGGGGGCCTACAACCGCATGGTGCAGCTCTCGCCCGCCGAACTGGCCCGGGGCGTGATCGCTGCCAGTGCCGGCAACCATGCCCAGGGCGTTGCCCTGGCCGCCGGCAAGCTCGGCTGCCGGGCGGTGATCGTGATGCCACTCACCACCCCGGAGATGAAGGTGCGGGCCGTGGCGGCCCGCGGCGCCGAGGTGGTGCTGCACGGTGACACCTATGACGAGGCCCACGACGAGGCCCGCCGCCTTGAAGCCAGCGGCGGCATGACCTTCATCCACCCCTTCGACGATCCGGACGTGATCGCCGGCCAGGGCACGATCGGTCTGGAGATCCTGCGCCAGGCCTCGCCGCCGCCTGACGCGATCTATGTGGCCGTCGGTGGTGGCGGTCTGATCGCCGGCATCGCCGCCTACGTCAAGAATGTCTGGCCCGAGGTGGAGATCATCGGGGTGGAGCCGGTGGACGCTGACGCGATGACCCGCTCCCTGGCTGCGGGGGAGCGGGTCAGCCTGCCGGAAGTGGGATTGTTCGCCGATGGCGTGGCCGTCCGCCAGGTGGGGGTGCACACGTTCGCCCTGGCCCAGCGCTATGTCGATGCCATGGTGACCGTGGGCACCGATGAGATCTGCGCGGCGATCAAGGACGTTTTCGAGGACACCCGTTCGATCCTGGAGCCGGCCGGTGCCCTCGCTGTGGCCGGAATGAAAGTCGACGTGCAGCGGCGCGGCCTGAAGGGGCGCACCCTGGTGGCGGTGGCCTGCGGCGCCAACATGAACTTCGCCCGTCTGCGGTTCGTGGCTGAACGGGCCGAACTGGGCGAGGAGCGCGAAGCGATGCTCGCCGTGGAGATTCCCGAGCGCACCGGCAGCCTGCGCCGGCTCTGCGAGCAGCTGGGCCAGCGCAGCCTCACCGAGTTCAGCTACCGGATGGCCGACCCCAACGTGGCCCATATCTTTTTAGGGGTGCAGATCAGTGGTCGCGACGACACGGAAAGCCTGATCGAGCAGCTCAGGGCCGCGGGTTTTCCCTGCCTCGACCTCAGCGGCAACGAACTGGCCAAGCTCCACCTGCGCCACATGGTGGGGGGCCGGCTGCCCCTTGGCGCGGCACCGCAGAAGACCGGCAGCGGCCTGGAGTTGCTCTATCGCTTCGAGTTTCCAGAACGACCCGGCGCCCTGATGACCTTCCTGACCGCCCTGCATCCCAACTGGACGATCAGCATCTTCCACTACCGCAACCAGGGTGGTGACGTGGGGCGGATCGTGGTCGGGGTGCAGGTCGCGGCCGAGGATCGCCAGGCCTGGCAGGACTTTCTCGACGGCCTGGGCTATCGCCACTGGGATGAATCCGCCAACCCCGCCTACCGGCTGTTCCTCGGGGCGGCCCACAGCCCACTGCCCGCTCTGGCCTGAGCCGGAACGGCTGCGGTACCTTGCCGGGAAGCCATGGGGTCACCGGCCATGTCGAGCCATGCTCCTGCTCCCGCCTCGCCTGAGCCGCCCTCCTGGCCCGATCGAACCGGCGCTGGAACGTCGGGCGGCAGCGTTTCCCTCGCGGCGCGGCTGGAGGCGATCCTCTATCTCAAGGGTCGGCCGCTGGATCTGGGCGAACTGACCGAGATCGCCGCCCGCGATCAACCAGGGCAGGTCGGCCGAGAAGACGTGGAACTGGCTCTGATCACCCTGATGGCCGACTACGCGCACCGCGACACGGCCCTGGAAATTCGTCAGGACGGTCTGCGCTACAGCCTGCAGCTGCGTGAGAGCCTCGGCGATCTCGTGCAGAACCTGCTGCCGGTTGAACTTTCCACCGCCACCCTGCGCACCCTGGCCACCATCGCCCTGAAGAAACGCCTGCTTCAGTCGGAGCTCGTTGAGCTGCGCGGCTCCGGGGCCTATGACCACATCAAGGAATTGCTGGCCCAGAACTTCATCGAACGTCGCCGCCAGAGTGAGGGACGCTCCTACTGGATCAGCCTGAGCGAAAAGTTCCATCGCACCTTTGCCGTCAAGGCGGAGCTGGCGGAGCGGGCCCTGGCTGGTGGCAAAGGGAGCCAGGCTGCATAGAGTCGGGAATCGATTCAGATTTCCGGCAGACCCGTGACCATCCTCAGCTCGATCCTTGCCGTTCTGGCCCAGACCCTCAGCATCTACAGCCTGGTCCTGCTGGTGAGGGTGCTGTTGAGCTGGTTCCCGAACCTGGACTGGAGCAACCCGGTGCTCTCCACGGTCAGCTCGATCACCGATCCCTATCTCAATGCCTTCCGCGGTCTGATCCCACCGCTGGGTGGGATTGACCTCTCGGCGATCATCGCCTTCCTGGCGCTCAGCCTCGCCCAGGGGCTGCTCGGCAGCCTGAGCGGTTCACTGATGGGGGGAAGCTTCGGCTACTGAGTGGGGCTTCGGCGGGCAGGTCCCCGAAGCCTCAGCCGGCTTCGGCCAGCTGTTGCTCCAGCGGCAGCAGCTCGTCATCCAAGCCGGCCCGCACCCGCACCGGAGCGTTGAAGCCCCTCGCCTTCGCTTTGCTGACGCTGAACGGGCCAGGGGTTCCGGCCGGCACCGCCAGCCTCAGGGCAAAGCTGGAACGTCCTGGGGGCACATCACCGATCGAGCCCACCCGGGAGCGGTTCTGCAGCACCGGTTCGCCGCTCGCGTCGAGGATCACGGCGAATACATCGGTGTCGACAACCGGGCGTGAGCCGGCGTTGATCACCACCCCGCGCAGGGCGTAGCAACTGGCACCGGTGGGACGGCGCAGCTCCGGCTGGGCTCCGGCATCCCCCGTGGGACAGGGCTCAAGGCTCACCTCGCTGACAACCAGATCAGTGGCCCCAGCCGGGGCCGCCGGCAGCAGCAGGATCAGCAGGCCGAGCAGAACGGCGGCAAGAAAATGACGGCCCATGCAACCATGCTGGCAGTTCAGCGGCGGTCGCCACTGCCCCCGATCACATCCCGCTCGGCGCGGCTCGCCAGCTTGGCGAGATTGGCCGTGGCGATCGTCTCGAGATCAAAGCCGAGCTCACTGGCCAACTGGGCGACGTACCAGAGCACATCGCCGAGTTCGAGCTTGATCGCCTCCCCCACCTCCGCATCGAAGTGACCGCCGCGATCCCTCAGAACTTTCTTGACCTTGTCCGCCACCTCACCGGCTTCACCACACAGTCCAAGGGTGGGATAGATCGGATTGGCTCCCACCTGGGGATAGCGGGCGGTTGAACGGGCCTTGAGCTGATAGTCGTTCAGGTTCATCGGGTCCGTTGTGGCGGCGCGAAGGCAGGACCGGATGGTAGTTTCCGCTCAACCCTCGGCTGCTTCGATGGCCAAGCCCGATCTCTCGCGTCGCACCAAGATCGTGGCCACCATCGGTCCTGCCACCGAATCACCGGAGCGGCTGCGCCAGTTGATCCGCGCCGGTGCCACCACCTTCCGCCTCAACTTCTCCCATGGCGATCACTCCGAGCACGCCGCCCGGATCGCCACGATTCGGCAGGTCGCCCACGAGCTCGGCATCCACGTCGGGATCCTTCAGGATCTGCAGGGGCCCAAGATCCGCCTGGGCCGATTCATCGGTGGTCCGATCACCCTGGCCAACGGTGACAGCTTCCAGCTGACCTCCCGCGACGTGCCCTGTGACCGGTCGATCGCCACGGTCACTTACGACAAGCTCGCTGACGAGGTGCTGGCCGGGAACCGCATCCTGCTCGATGACGGCCGCGTGGAGATGGTCGTCGACCGGGTTGATGGACCCCAGCAGACTCTGCACTGCACGGTTGTGGTGGGAGGCGTGCTCTCCAATAACAAAGGGGTGAATTTCCCCGATGTGCAGCTCTCGATCCGCGCCCTCACCGACAAGGACCGCCAGGACCTGATCTTCGGCCTCCAGCAGGGGGTCGACTGGGTTGCCCTCAGCTTTGTTCGCAACCCCTCCGACATGGAGGAGATCCGCGAGCTGATCAGCGGCCATGGCCACACCACCCCGGTGATCGCCAAGATCGAGAAATTCGAGGCAATCGATCAGATCGATGCGATTCTCCCCCTCTGTGACGGGGTCATGGTGGCCCGGGGCGATCTCGGCGTCGAGATGCCGGCCGAAGAGGTGCCGCTGCTCCAGAAGGAACTGATCCGCAAGGCCAACACGCTCGGCATCCCGATCATCACGGCCACCCAGATGCTCGACAGCATGGCCAGCTGTCCGCGCCCCACCCGCGCCGAGGTGAGCGACGTGGCCAACGCCATTCTCGATGGCACCGATGCGGTGATGCTCTCCAACGAAACCGCCGTAGGGGACTTCCCCGTGGAAGCCGTGGCCACGATGGCCAGGATCGCCTGCCGCATCGAGCGCGATTACCCTCGTCGCGCCGTGGACAGCCACATGGCCTCCACGATCCCCAATGCCATCAGCCAGGCCGTGAGCACGATTGCCAGGCAACTGCAGGCCGCGGCGATCCTGCCGCTCACCAAGAGCGGAGCCACGGCCAGGAACGTCAGCAAGTTCAGGCCTTCCACCACCATCCTGGCGATCACCAGTGACGTGAAGGTGGCCCGCCAGCTCCAGATGGTCTGGGGCGTCAATCCCCTGCTGATCGATGACCAGGACTCCACCTCCAGCACCTTCACCCTGGCGATGGGCATCGCCCAGGAACAGGGGCTGCTCAAGGAGGGGGATCTGGTGGTCCAGACCGCCGGCACGCTCGCCGGGGTCAGCGGCTCCACCGATCTTGTCAAGGTGGGAATCGTCTCAGCGGTGCTCGGCCGGGGGCTGGGAATCGGCAGTGGTTCGGTCAGCGGCAGGGTGCGCGTGGCCACCAACCCGGAAGAGGCCGCCCGCCTGGTGAGCGGTGAGATCCTGGTGGTCCGGGAAACCACAGCCGCTTATCTCAGCGCGATCCGCAAGGCCAGGGGGGTGATCGCCGAAGAAGACGGCAGTGAGAGCCATGCGGCGGTGATTTCCCAGCGGCTCGGGGTTCCGGTGATCGTGGGGGTCTCCAACGCCACCACCGATCTGCGCCATGGTGAGTTCGTCACCCTGGAGCTGCGGGAGGGCCTGGTCCATCGCGGCGCCCGCAACCACACCCAGTCCAAACGGCTGGGCACCCTGCTCTGAACCCGCACCGTGGCCTCCAAGCTTCCGCTCAGTGAAACGGTCACCATGGCCCTCAGCACCCTGAGGGCCAACCGGCTGCGCAGCCTGCTCACCATGCTTGGCATCGTGATCGGCAATGCCTCCGTAATCACCCTGGTGGGGGTCGGCAGGGGAGCCCAGAACCTGGCGGAAGGTCAGCTCAACACGCTCGGTGCCAACGTCCTGTTCGTGGTGCCCGGCAACAACGACACCCGGCGCCAGGGAATCAACAGTCCCCGCACCCTGGTGCTGAGCGATGCCGAGGCGATCGCCGAACAGGTCCCGAGTGTGCGGCGCGTGGCTCCCCAGATCACCCTCAATGAAGTGGTTCAGGTGGGGGCGAACAGCGCCAATTCCTCTGTTTCCGGCATCACACCGGAGTTTCTTCCCGTCCGGCGGTTCGAGATCGCCCAGGGCCGGTTCTTCAGCCAGCAGGACCTCGACTCCGCCCGCAACGTGGCCGTGATCGGACCGGATCTGCGCGACAAGCTGATTCCGACTGGCGCCGCGATCGGGCAGACGCTGCGGATCAGGGACCAGTCTTTCGAGGTGATCGGCATCACCGCCCCGAAAGGTGCCGCGTTCGGCAGCAACCAGGATGAAGCCGCTTACATCCCGCTCTCCACGATGGTGAGTCGCCTGGGAGGGCGAACCAGCTTCGGCATCAGCCTCACCTTCATCAGCGTCGAGGCGCTTGATGAGGCCAGCACCGGAGCCGCCAAGTTCCAGATCACCAACCTGCTGCGCCAACGGCATCGGATCCTTCGCGAAGACGACTTCGCGGTGCGTTCCCAGCAGGATGCCCTTTCGATCGTGGGCACGATCACCGGCGGACTCACCTTGATGCTCGCGGCCATCGGTGGTGTGTCCCTGCTGGTGGGTGGCATCGGCATCATGAACATCATGTTGGTGTCGGTCAGCGAGCGCACCCAGGAAATCGGCCTGCGCAAGGCCCTGGGAGCCCGCAGTGGCGACGTGCTGCTCCAGTTCCTGGTGGAATCGCTGGTGCTGGCCAGCCTGGGTGGCCTGATCGGCAGTGCCGTGGGGCTGGGGGCCGTGGCTGCCGTGGCCCGCTTCACACCGCTGCCTGCGGCGATCGAATTCAGCAGTGTGGCCTTCACCGTGGGGCTCTCGGGCGGAATCGGCCTGTTCTTTGGCGTGGTGCCGGCCCGCCGTGCCTCTCGGCTGGATCCGATCGTGGCCCTGCGCAGCCTCTGAACACCCAAGAAAACCTTAAATCGGCTGATTGGTGGTAACGGAGACCAACTTCAAGCCTCAGGGGTGGCTTTATGAGAGTTCCCTGAAGTGATGTGACCCGTGGCGAGGCTCCCCTGCGGTTTCCGCAATACCAGCGACCGCATGGTGATCGTGCGTTGTTGCGGCCCCAAGGAGTTTTATCTGGAGCGGGTGGTCTTCCCCTTTGAAATGCTCAGTTTCGAAGCACCACTCGGCTCCGTGGTGGAAGTCTGGACCCATGGTCTCGGCGGCCCGGAGCTGATCGAGACCCTCGCCAGCAGCGATCTCCTGGTGGAGTCAGACGATCGCGAGCCCTGCCTGAGCGGCGACAGCTCTTCCTGAGACAGCGGCGCCCGTGGGAGACTGAAAGACCGATGCCCTCGTCTGGCCCAGCCACGAGTGAGCGGCCGGCCCTTTACAGTTCTTAAACATTTAGAGGCACCATGAAGCAGCGCTGGCGGCTGATCGCTCTCTGGTTTTTGCCGATCGGCGTGGCTCTGTTTCTCGCCTGGCAGGTGCTTGGCAACGGAGGGGGAGCGCGCTTCTCTCCGCAGCCAGCCAGCTCCAGCGCTGCTGGTCCCCGCAACACAGCCGTGGCGCGGATGAGTTACGGCCGCTTCCTTGACTACGTGGAAGCCGGTCGCGTCACCGCCGTTGACGTTTACGACGGAGGCCGCACAGCCGTGGTCGAAGCCGTGGATCCTGATCTCGACAACCGCGTCCAGCGGCTCAGGGTCGATCTGCCCGGCCTGGCCCCTGAACTGATCAACAATCTCAAGGAGCGCGGCATCAGCTTCGACATTCATCCCCCCCGCACAACTGGCCCAGCACTGGGAATTCTCGGCAATCTGCTGTTCCCCCTCCTGCTGATCGGTTCACTGATCTTTCTGGCCCGCCGTTCCTCTTCGATGCCCGGTGGCCCTGGCCAGGCGATGCAGTTCGGCAAAACCAAGGCACGCTTCGCCATGGAAGCCGAAACCGGTGTCAAGTTCGATGATGTGGCTGGTGTCGAGGAGGCCAAGGAAGATCTTGAGGAGGTGGTCACCTTCCTCAAGCAACCGGAGCGATTCACATCCGTTGGGGCCAAGATTCCCCGTGGTGTTCTGCTGATCGGTCCTCCCGGAACCGGCAAAACCCTGCTGGCCAAGGCGATCGCCGGCGAAGCGGGTGTTCCCTTCTTCTCTCTCTCAGGCTCGGAGTTTGTTGAGATGTTCGTGGGTGTGGGCGCCTCAAGAGTCCGCGATCTGTTCAAGCGGGCCAAGGAGAACAGCCCTTGCCTGATCTTCATCGATGAAATCGATGCCGTCGGACGTCAACGGGGAGCTGGAATCGGTGGTGGCAATGATGAGCGTGAGCAGACTCTCAATCAGTTGCTCACCGAGATGGACGGCTTTGAGGGAAACACAGGCATCATCATCATTGCCGCCACGAACCGGGCTGACGTGCTCGATTCCGCGCTGCTGCGGCCGGGACGGTTCGATCGTCAGGTCTCAGTCGATCCACCCGATATCCGGGGCCGGCTGTCCATTCTCAATGTCCATGCCCGAAACAAGAAGCTCGCCGAAGACGTTTCGCTTGAAGCGATTGCCCGACGCACACCTGGCTTCACAGGCGCTGATCTGGCCAACCTGCTGAATGAGGCCGCCATTCTCACGGCCCGTCGCCGCAAGGAAGCCACCAGCCTTGCCGAGATTGATGATGCCGTCGATCGGGTGATCGCCGGCATGGAAGGCAAGCCCCTCACCGATGGCCGCAGCAAGCGCCTGATCGCCTACCACGAAGTGGGCCATGCCCTGGTCGGCACCCTTGTCAAGCACCATGACCCCGTTCAGAAGGTCACCCTGATTCCTCGCGGCCAGGCCCAGGGGCTCACCTGGTTTGCTCCAGATGAAGAGCAGATGCTGGTCAGCCGGGTCCAGCTCCGCTCCCGCATCATGGGTGCGCTCGGCGGCAGAGCAGCCGAAGCCGTCGTGTTCGGCCATGCCGAGGTGACAACAGGAGCAGGCGGCGATATCCAACAGGTGGCTGGCATGGCACGCCAGATGGTCACCCGTTTCGGAATGAGCGAACTTGGGCCCGTTTCCCTGGAAGGCGGCAGCCAGGAAGTGTTCCTGGGCCGGGATCTGATGACGCGCAGCGATGTCTCCGATGCTATTTCAAAACGAATCGACGAACAGATCCGCTCGATCGTGGACACCTGCTATCGCGACACCATCGACCTGGTGGCCAGCAACCGTGCCTGCATGGACCGGTTGGTTGAGTTGCTGATCGAGAAAGAATCCCTCGATGGCGATGAGTTCCGCCGGGTGGTGTCTGAATTCACCGAAATCCCCGACAAGGAACGCTACTCTCCGCTGGTTGAAGCGAGCTGAGCTGGGAAGACCGTTTTCAGCAGCCTGCCCGAAGCAGGAGTGGCTGCCCTTAACCAAAGCCAAACCATTTTTGATTCCGCTTCATTTAGCATTCCATTTCACAGTGGCACGGTCTTGAGCAATATCCAGTCTCCGATGGAGTCATTCAGCCGCTATCACGGCGATGACTGGTCACCCGAACGGGTGGCCTTCCATCAGAACCTTGAGCAGTTCGCTGAGCGGGTTGGATTGATCGTGGCCCTCCAGGGAAACGGCAAGATCAGCCAGGACAATGCCTACGCTGAGATCCGCCAACTCTGGAAGGAACTCAAAGGCAGCAAGGGCAACCTGCTCGATCCCAATTCAAAAGCCTGAATTGAAGTTTTAAGAATCCTTCTGGCCCCATGGATTCAATCCACTGGGCGGATCGGCCGTTTTTCAATCACCTTGTCGATCAGGCCATAGGCCACAGCTTCCGCCGGTGACATGAAGAAATCCCGGTCCGTGTCCTGCTGGATCCGCTCCAGAGGCTGACCGGTCCGATCGGCAAGCTCATGGTTGAGCTTGTCTTTGAGGAAAAGAATTTCATCCGCCTGAATGCGGATATCGCTGGCCTGCCCGCGTGCTCCGCCGAGTGGCTGGTGGATCATGATCCGGGAGTGATGCAGGCTGCTGCGCTTGCCTTTGGCCCCCGCCGTGAGCAGAAAGGCCCCCATGCTGGCCGCCAGACCCACGCAGACCGTCTGCACATCCGGTTTGATGTGCTGCATCGTGTCGAAGATGCCGAGGCCGTCGTAGACGGAGCCACCGGGCGAGTTGACGTACAGAAAGATGTCCTTTTCAGGATCCTCTGCCTCCAGAAAAAGCAGCTGAGCCACAACCCGATTGGCCGACTCCGAGGTGACGGGTTCGCCAAGGAAAATGATCCGCTCGCGCAACAGACGCGAATAGATATCGAAGGCACGTTCTCCCCGGCCGGAATCCTCAATCACGATCGGGATCATCGGCAGACCTTCAGCAGTTCAGCCATCCTACCGAGCAGAGTGGTCGGCCAGAGCCTGTCCGTGAGGGGGGGGAATCTGCCGGAACGGCAGGCAGGGGTCGGCGCTATGGTCCAGGAACCATGAGAAACAAGAGTGGGCGTCAGTCTCACCGTCGCTGACAGCAAGCGCGCCTTCCACCAGTCCTTCCCCCATGTGATCGGCCCCCTCTATCGGCGCCTGGTGGATGAGTTGCTGGTGGAGCTCCATCTGCTCAGCCACCAGAAGGGCTTCCGCAGCGATCCGCTCTTCGCCGTGGGCCTCACCCAGGTGTTCGACAGTTTTGCCAGGGGCTACCGTCCCGAGCAGCAGAAGGAGCCGTTGTTCGTGGCACTCTGCGCCTCCTCAGGCTTCGATGCCGCCGGGATTCGCAGCGAACGGGAACAGGCCCTGCACGCCGTAGGCAGCCACAGCCTGGAGGAGGTCAGGCACTGGCTGGAGTCCCAGGGTGAAGGCGCCCCAGAGCCGATTGCCGGCGTGCTGGCCCAGGTGAAACGGGCCGATTTCCACTACTCCAGGCTCTTCGCCGTTGGCCTGCTGAGCCTGCTGCAGCAGGCCCAGGGCGCCGAGGCGCTCGAACCCCAGGCCCTTCAGCAGGCCTCCCACGAGATCGGCGCCTCGATGGGGCTGCTCAAGGAAAGGCTCGACAAAGACCTCAGCCTTTATGTCAGCAATCTGGCCAAAATGGCCCAGGCCGTTGAGCTGATGGAAGAAACCGTGGCCGCTGATCGTCGGCGTCGTGAGCGCCAGAAAGAGGAGGCCGCCGCCAGCCTGGAGGTCAGCAGGTCAACGGCACCGGCGCCGGAAGCAGCCCCCGGTGGCGACTCCAGCAAGCCGTCATCGGCGCCCACCGCCACCAGCTGACGGCTGGGCCAGCTTCAAGGAGCCCGTCAGCCAGGACAGGGGCGAAAGACCGGCTGGCTTGGAGGCGGGCGAAACGCTGAGCCATTCCAGTTGCTCGGCCTGTCTGACCACCACCGGCAGTCCGGGAGGCAGCAGCGAGATGGCTGCCAGGTCGGCAGGCCGGGCCTGAAGGCTGATCGCAACCCCATCCGGTGAACGCACGCCGGCCGCTGATCCGACTGTCCCGACGGGGACAGGCCCGAGGAAGAACTGAAGCTCGGCGGGCAACCCTGCCACCGGGCGGATCCAGCGCCAGCCCCCGACGACACTGCCGTCCTGACGCTGCCAGGTGCTGCTGCCCGGCACTGACGAAACGCCGGCACCAGGCGCCTGAAGCGTCAGGCCCTGGCCTTCGAGGTTGGTCCGCAGCGACAGCAGCCAGGCGTCCCAGGCGGGGCGATCCTTGCCCACGGCGAGCTGGAGCTCCAGAGAGGCCTGAAACGGCCCGCTGGCCAGGCGGCGCAGGCGCAGCTCGAACGGCAGGCTCCCCAGCCGATCCGACAGCGGTGGCATCAGGCCGTAGCGCTCAACCAGGGGCTGGCGGATCAACTGGCGGGTGAACAGTGTCTGGAACAACAGATCGAGCCTTTCACCCTTCACCTCCAGCAACAGGGAAGCGGGCAAGGCAGGCCGCCGGCTCGGCAGCAGCGGCGGCGGCGGCAGGGCCGGCGAAGGTCCAGCCAGGTCTTCGGTGGAACTCGACTCACCCTGCCAGACCAGGCCGGCTCCATCACTGCCCAGCTCCAGGCATCCCTGCTGATAGCGCTGCAACAAGGGCGAGAGGGGGCCTGCCAGCTGGGCGAGGGCCGTCCGGCTCCAGGCCACCGACTGGCCACTGCGCAGGCGCTGGACACAGCGTTCCTGCAGTCCCCTGGGCGTCCGCAGGTTGCGGCGCAGATCCTCCTGCAGCAGCTGGCGGGACAGGGGATCAGGGGCGATCACCACCAGATCATCAAGGCGCAGGCCGTTGGGCGGCAGGGCACCCGAATCGCCTAGGCCGAAAGCGCGAGCCGGAAGGGCCAGAAAGGCTTCGGCCCCATCGCCATGACGACCCCAGAACTGCCACCAGGAACCGCGCTGGCGGATCCAGAGCCGGGCGGCGCTTTCACGGCCGAGTCGGCGCTGCCAGAGGGGGGGAGCTTCGCGGCCTGGATCGGCGGCGAAACTCTGAATCAGGGCCGATGCGGTCAGCAGCCGCTCCAGGCCCGCGGCATTGGAGCGGGGGAAGCGGCGCAGCTGAACGGCTGGCACCAGGATCAACGACGCCACCACGATGGTGGTGACCGGCAACAGGGACTGCCAGGAGAACGGCCACCGCCAGTTCCATTTCCCGGCCAGGGCGGTCAAGGGAAAGCTCAACGGCGCTTCGGGGCTGGTTTGGCACGGCGGCGGCGATCACGCCACTCGATCGCGGAGAGATACACGACACCTCCACTGACGAACACCAGCAGAGCAGAGGCCACCACAGCAAGAACCGAGGTGCCGCTGATCAAGGTCTCAGGCATGCGGGCAGCTCAGAATGACCAACGCGAAGGCGAAACCGCTCAGAAATTGATGCTGCCGTCACCGTTGCGGCCCCACACCACCATGGCGATCGAGAAACTGAACAGCGCGGCCAGAGAGGCCCAACCCAGGGTGATCAACATGACGGCTTCAGCAGCTCTGACTTTCTGAGCTTACCTAGGCTTGGAGAGCTGCGAATCGCCCATGGCAACAGCCAGCCCCACCCGCCCTTCGCCAACCCAGGAACGCCTGCGACAGCGGCTTGCCTACCCCCATTTCAAGGTGGTGGTTCTTGACGACGACTTCAACACCTTCCAGCACGTGGTCGCGATGCTGGTGAAGGTTCTGCCGGGCATGGGCTCCGATCGTGCCTGGGAGCTGGCCCACCAGATTGATGGCTCGGGATCGGCGGTGGTCTGGTCCGGTCCTCAGGAGCAGGCCGAGCTGTATCACCAGCAACTGGGCGGCGGCGGGCTCACCATGGCGCCCCTGGAGCGGGCCTGAGCAGATCTGCCTAAACTTCGATCTGGATGGAGTGTGGTGATGGGCCGTGTGGTGATCACCCACAGCACCTACCTGGAAGGCCTGATCCCACTGCTCAGGGCCCTCGCCAACCTGGAAGGGATCGATACAGTCACACCGGCGGTGATCTGCCGGGTGAAGGGGCGAAGTCCGCAGTTGCGCCTGAAGATCTCCACACCGATCACAGGCGGCTTCAAAATGCTGGCCAGACGTGGCAGTTCGGCCCAGGAGGTGTTCGTGATCACCTGCTGGGGGCGGGATCGCCTCCAGAGCGAACTGGACAACTTACTGGCCTGACCCAGTCTGTGCTGATCAACCAGCGGATCGTCCAGGCCTTGCAGTGACAGGCCTTGCAGTGACAGGCCTTGCAGTGACAGGCCTTGCAGAAACTGGCCTTGCAGTGAAAGGCGTTGCAGTGAATGGAAAAGGGTGAACCGCCATGCCGTCTTGCCCCAGGTTTCGACCTGGATAAACCAGAGGAGAGATCAAAGCCGGGCTTCATTTCCGGCAACAGGGCCGGTATACGTCACCGTGGCGACAGATCTCCCACGTCGAAGAGGGAGTCAGATCAGAAAACTGTGAAAGGCAGTCACCAACACAGCTGCTCGAGATCAGCTTAAACCACTTTCCAGCGGCAACGGCCAGACCCGTCGCACCTCCTCCAACAGAGACCGGGCTTCGGCGGCCCGGCGTTGCGGGTCGGTTTCGTTGAGGGGAATGGTGAGATGGCCCAGCTTGCGGCCCGGCAGCGAGGCTGACTTGCCGTACCAGTGCAAGGTGGCACCAGGCAAGGCGGCGAGCACCTGACGCTG
Source organism: Synechococcus sp. CS-1326 (assembly GCF_025128115.1). Lineage (NCBI taxonomy): Bacteria > Bacillati > Cyanobacteriota > Cyanophyceae > Synechococcales > Synechococcaceae > Synechococcus > Synechococcus sp. CS-1326. The sequence continues at coordinate 143,904 of NZ_JAHLYV010000033.1, forward strand.
TTCCTCATAGGTGTGATCCGAGCCCCCGTAGCCGAGCAGATTCACCATCAGGGCACCGGGTCGCTTCAGGCCGGTTTCACCGAGCGGCTGCCCGCAGACGATCCTCAGTTGCTGGGCGAACTGACTGGTGTGGGTCGCTTCGATCGTGTAGTGGCCGGAGTTGTGGGTACGGGGGGCGAGCTCATTGATCTGCAGGCCGGCGGGCCCGAAGAAAAACTCGATCGAGAGCACCCCGACGTAGTCGAGGGAGGTGAGCAACGAAGCAGCCACATTGCGGGCCCTGGCTTCCACCGCCTGGCTGACGGCGGCGGGGGCGATGACCCAGTCGCAGATCTGCTGGTGCTGATGGGTCTGAACCAGGGGGAAGCAGGCAACTGAACCATGGCGGTCCCGACAGGCCACCATCGCCAGCTCCTGCTCGAAACGAACGAATTCCTCCAGCAACCAGTCGGTCGGTCTGACCCTCTCCAACAGGTCGTTCAGCTCCTCCTGGTCGTGAATCAGCCGCGTTCCCCGCCCGTCGTAGCCGCCGGTGGAGGCTTTCGCCATCACAGGAAAGCTGAAGCCATCGGGAAGGCTGCTGGCCGGCTGGGTGGCTGGCCCAGGAGAGGCCACCCCGACCAGCGGAGATCCACTCGGCAGAAGGGGCGGCGGCAACAGTTCCTCAAGGGCAATCCACTGAGGGGAGGGCAGGTTGAGCCGATAGAGCAACTCCCGCTGAGCCCGTTTGCACACCAGCGGCCTGAGCGCCTCGATCTTCGGCAGAAACACGACCCCTTCGGTCTCGAGGACCTTGAGGGCATCAAGATCCACCCACTCGTTCTCAAAGCTGATTGCTTCGCTGCGCTGCGCCAGCTCCCGGGTGGCAGCCAGGTCATCGAGGGGAGCGAGCACCACGCTGGTGGCGAGCCTGGTGGCCGGATCATCGGCCAGGGGGGTCTGCACGTGCAGCTGCACGTTGGCCTGGCTGGCCGCCTCAGCCAGCATCAAGGCCAGCTGGCCACCTCCCACAACGCCGATGCTGCCGCCGATCGCCCGATCCAACCCCATGCCAATCAACACCAGGGGCAGCAGAGAAGCTTGACATTCTCCCTGCCCGGCTCACCGGCGGGGCCCTTCAGCCCAGGCCGCGCTCGCCGGCCGCCAGGAAGCGCACCAGGGAGAACAACAGCACGATCAGGAACAACGCCAGACCCACCGTGCAGGCATAACTGATGTCAAGCTCGGAGAAGGCCTGGTCGTAGACGTAATAGACGAGGGTGCGGGTCGACTCGGCGGGACCACCCTGGGTCATCAGGAACACCTCCTCGAACACCTTGGTGGCCGCGATCGACGAGATCACGGCCACCAAGGTGAGATAGGGACGCAGCAGGGGCAGGGTGATGTCGAGATGACGCCGCCACCCCACGCTGCCATCGAGGGCTGCAGCCTCATAGAGCTCGGGAGAAATGCCCTGCAGACCGGCCAGAAAAATCACCATGTAATAACCGAGCCCCTTCCAGAGCGTCACGAGCATCACGGCGGGCAGGGCCAGAAGGGGATTGGTGAGGAAGCCGATCGGCAGGAAGGAGGGGCCCAGCAGCGCCGAGAGCCAGCCGTTGATCAGCCCGTTCTCCGCATAGAGCCAGCGGAAGGCGATCGCCGCCACCACGATCGAAACCAGCACCGGCGTGTAGAAGGCCGCCCGCAACCAATGGATACCGGGCAGGCTCCGGTTCACCAGCACGGCCAGGGCCAGCGAACCGAGCACGATCGGCGGCACGACACCGATGAGATAGAGGAAGGTGGTGCCGAGAACCTGGAAGAACATCGGATCGGCCAGAAGTCGCCGGATGTTGGCAAGCCCGACGAACCGCAGCGGCTCCGCCATGTCAAGGCCCGTTTCTGTGAAGCTGATCACCAGAGCCATGATCGCCGGCAGCAGCACCGAAACCCCCAGCAGGGTGAGGGCAGGCAGCAGAAACCCCCAGGCAGTGCGGCTCGGGGAGGAATTGGAAGCTCTCAGCATCAGGCCATTGTGGGGGGGCCGCAGCAGCTCGAGCCCAGGCCGACGCACCCGTTGACCGTGACCGCTGACAAGCCATGGCCTGATCCACTCGACCTGCTTCGTCGGGTGTTCGGCTACTCCGCCTTCCGCGGCCCGCAGCAGGCGATCGTGGAGCATGTGATCGACGGCGGCTCAGCCCTGGTGCTGATGCCCACCGGCGGCGGTAAATCGCTTTGCTATCAGATCCCGGCGCTGTGCCGCCCTGGGCTGGCAGTGGTGATCTCGCCGCTGATCGCCCTGATGGAAGACCAGGTGGAAGCCCTGCGGCAATCGGGGGTGCGGGCGGCGGCGTTGCATTCGGCGCTGGCAGCCCAGGAGAGCAGCGCGATCTGGCGCGCCCTGCAGGCCCAGAGCCTGGATCTGCTGTATGTGTCGCCGGAGCGGCTGCTGGCCGGCGATCTGCTCGATCAGCTGGCGGAGCGCCCCCTGGCCCTGTTCGCCATCGACGAAGCCCATTGCGTGTCGCAGTGGGGGCATGATTTCCGGCCGGAATACCTGCAGCTGGCGGAACTGGCGGCCCGCTTTCCCCAGGTGCCGCGGCTGGCGCTCACCGCCACCGCCGACCCGCGCACCCGCGACGAGATCGTGGCGCGGCTGGCGCTGGAGCAGGGGCGGGTGTTCACCGCCAGCTTCGATCGCCCCAACATCCGCTATCTGCTGCACGACAAAGACGACGCCAAGGCCCAGCTGCTGACCTTCCTCGAAGCGCACCGCGGCGATGCCGGCATCGTGTACGCCCGCTCCCGCGCCCGGGTGGATCGCTTCGCCGCCGACCTGCGTGCCGCCGGCCATGACGCCATCGCCTATCACGCCGGTCTGGAGGCGCAGCAGCGCAGCGCCGCCCTGAGCCGTTTCCGGCGGGACAGCGGCGTGATCGTGGTGGCCACGATCGCCTTCGGCATGGGCATCGACAAGCCGGACGTGCGCTTCGTGGCCCACGTGGATCTGCCCAAGAGCCTGGAGGCCTATTACCAGGAAACCGGCCGGGCCGGCCGTGACGGCCTGGCGGCCACCGCCTGGATGGTTCACGGCGCCGGCGATCTGCCGCAGCTGCGGCGTTTCATCGACGATTCCGAGGCCGAGCCGGCCCAGAAGCGGATCGAGCACGGAAAACTGGAGGCCCTGATCGGCTTCAGCGAGGCGCCCGGCTGCCGCCGTCAGGTGCTGCTGGCCCATTTCGGCGAAAGCCTGGAGCAGCCCTGCGGCAACTGCGACCGCTGCCTGGAGCCCCAGGAGCACACCGATGTGACGATCCAGGCCCAGAAGGCCCTCTCGGCGGTGTACCGCACCGGTCAGCGCTTCGGCGCCGCCCATGTGGTGGATGTGCTGCTGGGGGCCGACACGGCGCGCCTGCGGGCCCTGGGGCACCACGAACTGAGTGTGTACGGCATCGGCAAGGAGCTCGACCGCGGCCAGTGGCGCACCCTGCTGCGCCAACTCACCGCTGGCGGCCTGCTGGAGCCGGTGCCCGATGGGCACGGAGGGCTGCGCTGGGGGGCCGAGGAGCTGGTGCGGCCGTTGCTGCGTGGCGAGCAGCGCCTCGAGCTGCCGCTGCCGCCGCCGCGCCAGGAGAGGCGCTCAAGGGCGCGCAGCGGCGCAATGGGCGGGGCCGCAGGCGCTGCCGGGGCAGGAGCAGACGGGCAGAACGCCGATCCTGAGCTGCTGCAACGGCTCAAGGACTGGCGGCGGGAGCAGGCGCGCGAGCAGGCGGTGCCTCCCTACGTGGTGTTCCATGACCGCACCCTGGTGGAGTTGGCCGCGCGGCGGCCGCACCAGATCGCAGAACTGGCGGCGATCAGCGGCATCGGCGCTGCCAAGCTGGAGCGCTACGGCAGTGCCCTGCTGAGCCTGCTGAACAGCGACACCTGAGCACGGCCGCAGAGAGCCGCGCCTTACCTTCAGCTCGATCCGACCCACTCCCGTGCACGGGTGATTGCGATGACACCCAGCCAGCCCACCAGCTACAGACCCGAGCACCCCGCCGGCCAGGCCGCCGTGGAACAGCCGCCGTTGAGCACGATCGAGGTGGCCCTGGCCAGCAACCCCTACACGGTGCGGATCGGCGACGGGGCACTGGAGGCGCTGGGCGCCCTGCTGGAGGAACGGGGCTTCGCGGCCGGCACCCAGGTGCTGCTGGTCACCAACCCGGAAGTGGATCGCCACTACGGCGAGCGGGCACTGGCCAGCCTGCAGCGGCAGGGTTTCCGCTCCACCCGCCTGGTGATCGCCGCAGGAGAAGAGCACAAGACCCCCGCCACCGTGGCCCAGATCCATGACGCAGCCTTCGCGCAGCGGCTGGAGCGGCGGTCGCTGCTGGTGGCCCTCGGTGGCGGCGTGGTGGGCGACATGGCCGGCTTCGCCGCCGCCACCTGGCTGCGGGGGATTCCGGTGGTGCAGGTGCCCACCACGCTGCTGGCGATGGTAGATGCGGCGATCGGCGGCAAGACCGGCGTGAACCATCCCGGCGGCAAGAACCTGATCGGCGCCTTTCATCAACCGGAGCTGGTGCTGGTGGATCCCACCACACTTGACACGCTGCCGGAGCGGGAGTTCCGCGCCGGCATGGCGGAAGTGATCAAGTACGGGGTGATCGGTGATCCGATCCTGTTCGCCGATCTGGAAGCGGCGGCGGATCTCTCCAGCCTCGAAGCGATCGGCCCGGCCCGGCTGCAGCGCCTGCTGCAGCGCTCAGCGGCGGCCAAGGCCCGGGTGGTGGCGGCCGATGAACGGGAGGGCGGCCTGCGGGCGATCCTCAACTATGGCCACACCCTGGGCCATGTGGTGGAAACCCTCTGCGGCTACGGCACCGTGATCCACGGCGAGGCGGTGGCGCTGGGCATGGAGGCTGTCGGGCGCCTGGCTCTGGCCATGGGCCTGTGGCAGCCAGCCGACCAGGAGCGCCAGCGGGCGGTGATCGCCAAGGCCGGCCTGCCGCTGGCCCTGCCACCGCTGGATGTGGAGGCGGCCCTGCAGACCCTGCAGAGCGACAAGAAGGTGAACCAGGGCCAGCTGCGCTTCGTGCTGCCCACCGGCATCGGCCAGGTGGTGATCCGCAACGACGTGGATCCGGTTCTGATCCGCCAGTTGCTGGCCGGCGCGCTCTGAGCGGAAGCCAGCCGCTGACCCCCTCCACTCAGGCACACGCCGGCGAACGCCATGGGTCAACAGTGGAGCTTCAGCGCCGCGTGAACAGGCCCAGCCCGTTGCGATCGAGATTGCCGACGCGCACGCGTGTGAGCGTTCCGCCGGCCCCGGCTTCAAAACTGACCGCCGCCGGGCCGAAGGCGTTCTCGCCGCGCGGCTGGTACGAGAAGGTGTTGCCGCTCACCGGCGTGAGCGCGAAGCGCTGGGGCTCTGGACCGATCAGCAGTTCGAGCGCGTCACCGCGGCGGCGGATCTCGAGCGGCCCGAAGTAGGCGTTGGCGTAACGGCCCTCGTAGCGCTCCAGGGGCAGGGATGGTTCAGCCACGGCGGGAGCCACCACAGCGGGGTAGTCCTGCTCGAGCATGCCCTTGAAGACCCCCTGCAGCAGCGGGAGGTAGTCACGGCTGACCTCTCCTTCCACCGCCAGATCCAGAAAGCTGAGCGCCACCGCTTCCGGCAGCCCCACCGGTTGACCGTTGGTGAGCACCACGATGCCGAGCCGCTCGGCCGGCAGCAGATACACGGCGGTGGCGGCACCGAGGAAGAAGGCGCCGGAGTGGGAAAGCTGCACCAGCCCAGCCCCGTGCCGGCCCACATTCCAGCCGAGGCCATAGAGGCTGGCCGCATCCGTGGCGGGATCCACCGGCGGAATGCTGATCACCTGCGGGCGATGGGTTTCGGCCAGGGCAGCAGCCTGGAGCACGGGCTTGGCTTCGAAGCGGCCGCTGTTGAGCTGCAACCGCAGCCAGCTGCCCATGTCACGCGCCGAGGCGCTCACCCCGCCGGCGGGAGATTCCGCATCGGCATCGCGATCGAAGCGCGCCACCCAGCCCTGGGGAGTGGGCACGTGCAGCCGGGCGCGGTTGGGCTCGGCGATCAACGCGGCATGGCTTGAGGTGGTGCGCGTCATGCCCAGGGGCTTGTAGAGCCGCTCACGGGAGAGCACCTCCCAGGCGTTGCCGCTGGCACGGGCCGCCGCCTCCGCTGCGGCGGTGAAGCCGAAGTTGGTGTAGGCGTAAGCGGCGCGGAAGCGATTGGCCGTGGGCAGAAAGCGCAAGCGCGACAGGATCGTGGTGCGATCGAAGCCGAGATCCTCCAGGTCGTCGCCGGCATGGTCGGGCAGGCCGCTGCGGTGCGAGAGCAGATCGCGCAGGGTCACATCCGGCGCCGTGCCGGCAGAACCGATGCGGGCCTCAGGCAGGCTGCGCTGCACGGGGTCGTCCCAGCCCACCACCCCATCCCCCACCAGAGCCGCCACCACGGTGCTGGCCACTGGCTTGGAGAGGGAGGCCAACTGGAACATCGTGTCGGGATCGATCACGCCTGCCTGCCCGGCCGTGCGCACGCCATAGCCGCGCAGAAACACCAGTTGATCGTTGTGCACCACCGCGATCGCCATGCCCGGCACGCCGGTGCTGCGCTGCATCGATCCGGCCAGGCCATCGAGGCGCGTCAGGGCGGCAGCGAGGGCTTCTGGAGTGACCCGCTTGGCCGACTCAGCGGCGCGGGCGGAGCCAACCGGAAGAACAGTGGCCAGGCCCATGGCAAGCCAGGCTGAACCGACCAGCAGGCGTGGAAAGCGAGAAAGCACCGACAGCTGGGGGTAGGCCAGCATTCATACTGACAGTGGACCAGCATTTCACGGTGATGGTGCCTTCGGGCAAGGGCCCTGGGTGGTGGTTCACCCGGGGCCTTTCCACTGGCTGTTTCCCCCCGATTGCTGGAGAAGCAACTCCTTTCCCCGCGCTACGGCCGATGCCCCAAGCACTTCAGACCCGCCCCGATCAACTGGTCTTGCAGCGGCCGCCTGCCCAACCCCCTGACGATTCCGCCGAAGCGGGTGCTCCGGAGCGGCCATCGGTTGGATTCGGCGTCAGCTCAGCGGCTGCGAAACCAGGCAGCAAGGGCCGCAAGCGGCGGGGGACGGGCCTGGGTGCCTCAGACCGCTCACCCCTTGGAAGAAGCCCGGACCTGGAGGCCCTCAAGGCCCGCCAGCATCTGGGACTGGCCCTGGCCGGGCGATTGAGCGCCACTGACGTGAGCCGCGCCTGGAAACAGGCGGCCGCAGAGCACCACCCTGACCGTGGCGGTCAGCACGGGACCATGCAGGCCATCAATGCCGCCCGGGCTGTGTTGCTCGGCCTGGGTGCCAGCTGACAGGGGAAATCCTGATCCAATCGCTTCAAAGCCGCAGCAGAAAACCATTGCGGTGGTGGAAATCGGGAGCCGGAGCTGGATGGGCCAGCGACCAGTGACTCAGCTCGCCGCTGCGCTGCATGATGACAGCCGCCACTGCGATCTCAAGAGTCTGATCACCGGGGATGAAAGGAGCCAGATCAAGGCTGACATCAAGCGAGTAGGCGTTGTCAGACCTGAGGCTTGAAGGGGTCAACGCATGGCAGGCCTTCTCCGGCTCCAGTTCCTGGCGATAGGCGGAGAGGCGATACAGATTCCAGTCACCTGAGGGAGAGAGGTTCATCTCCCAGTAGGCAGGCTGAGCTTCGATCGCAACAAAACACTCGAAGCAGGTCTGTTGCCAGAGATCATCCAGGCGCCTCGGCGGCGACGCCACAGCCGGCAGAACCAACGCCTCGATCGGGCCGAGAAGCTGGTAGTGAATGTCCAGCTGAGCGCCCCGGCGCCCCAGGTCGAACTGCAGGGTGAAGGCCTGCAGAGCAGCATCAGCCTCGAATGGCCTCAGCCTGCCCGCAGCGCTGCTCATCGCATCGCCTCGATGATCGAGCTGATCACAGCCTCCTGGGCTTCGATGCTCTCGGTGAGCCGGAACTGGACCAGAGCGCGATCGAGATTGTGGCGCGGATGGGTGGTTTTGAAATACTGATCGCCGGCGAGATAGTCAGTGAGAAAGCGAAGACCCAGCTCAAATGCAATCAACCGAATCGCTGCAAACAGATAGTCGTAGTCCGAGTCGGTCAGAAAGCTTTTTGCTACAGCTCCATAACCCTGGAGTACCGCTTCGCAGAGCAGGCAGTCAAAATGAACCGACTGCCAGTCAGTGGTTTCTTCTCCTAGCGGGTTGCAACAGGAGCGCAGGCAATCACCAATGTCGTAATGAACAAGGCCTGGCTTGATCGTATCGAGATCAACCAGCGCCATGGCATGGCCGGTCTGGCCATCCAGCATCACGTTGTTGATCTTCGGATCCCCATGGATTGGACGAAGGGGAAGGATGTTTGCCGCCTTGGCGTCTTCCAGCACTGTCACAGAACCTTCCCGTTCCTGCACGAAGGACAGGCAGTACGCCAGGTCCGGACAGAGCGGCATCCGATGACGACCCAGGACCTGGTGAAACTGCTCCAGGTACTCGGGGGTGATATGAAATCCCACCAGGGTGTCGGCCAGGGCCGTAACCGGCAGGTCACTGATCAAGGCGTGGAAAAGGCCCAGTCCATGGCCCACCTCCCTGGCCTGGGCACAATCAGAGACGGTTTCAAGGCAGGTGGCTGCTTCGAGGAAGCTGATCATTCGCCAGAAACAGCCATCCAGCTCCACCCAGTGCCGACCGGATACACGGGAGGGCACCAGAATGGGCACCTCCCAACGGCGACCGCCTAGAAGGGGGCAGCCCTTCTGCAGCTGAGCGACCACATGCTCACTGAAGGCCAGCATGTTGCCGATGACGAGCCTGGGCTCGGGGAAGACCTGGGTGTTGAGCCGCTGCAGCACATAGGACGACGCTTGGGCAGCCTGCAGCCTGACGCGGTAGGTGTCATTCACATTGCCGTTGCCGAGCGTCTCGATCGAGAGGATCTGTCCGTCCAGATCGAACTGGCCAACGATCCGGGCGAGAGGATCCTGCCCTGAAGAAGGCTTCAGAGCTGCTGCTGCGGCTTTGCCGGAGACGCTCTGGATCGGTTGGGAGCTCGTCAAGGGATGGAACGGAGAAGGCGAAAGCATGGGGCGAAGCAGCCGGTCAGTCGTCTTGCGGGATCAGCACCAGGGTGTGAAGACTGTCGGAGCCGAGGTTGGTGGTGATCACCCAGACCAGCAGATCCCGACCGACCCGGTAGACACTGCGCAAGCGGCCCTGCTGCAGGTAGGCGGCGCGCACATTGGCGCGGGCATCGCGAGCATCCACCTGACCCCAGTCGCCCCTGCGATGGCGAGCCACCAGCCGCTGCAGGGTTTCGGTGTCGACCCGTTCACGAACGCTGGGATCCACATCCACCGGACCGATCGCCAGACGAGCTGCCATGGGCATAGCTTAAGGTCATCGCCAACCAAGCTTGATCGATTGCTGCGATGGGGCTGCAACCCGGACCGACCAGCAGGCGCAAGGGATTGATCCTGGCGGGGGGAAGTGGAACGAGGCTTGCCCCGCTCACCACCGCCGTCAGCAAGCAGCTGATGCCGGTGTATGACAAGCCGATGATCTACTACCCGCTCTGCACCTTGATGCTGGCCGGGATTCGCGAGGTTCTGATCATCACCACGCCAGTGGATCGAGAGGCCTTCGAGCGCCTGCTTGGCGATGGAAGCTGCTGGGGCATTGAGATTCAGTACGCCATCCAGCCCAGCCCGGATGGACTGGCCCAGTCCTTTCTGATCGGTGAATCGTTTCTGAATCAGGCCTCGGCCGCCCTGGTGCTGGGGGACAACCTCTTCCATGGCCATGAGCTGGCCCAGCAACTGCAGGCCTCAAATGCCAAAGACATAGGAGCCACTGTGTTCGCCTACAGAGTCAGCGACCCTCAGCGGTACGGAGTCGTTGAATTTTCTGGCAATGGGAAGGTGCTGAGCCTTGAAGAGAAGCCCGCCAGACCCAGGTCCCACTATGCCGTCACCGGCCTTTATTTCTATGACGAAACCGTCGTCGAGCGGGCCAGACAGGTGATCCCCTCGGCCCGCGGCGAACTCGAAATCACGGATCTGAATCAACAATTCCTCAGTGAAGGGTTGCTTCACGTGGAGCTGATGGGCCGCGGCATGGCCTGGCTGGATACCGGAACCCCGGATTCACTCCATGACGCTGCCAGTTACATCCGCACCCTTGAGCATCGTCAGGGTCTGAAGGTTGGTTGCCCGGAAGAGGTGGCCTGGCGTCAGGGCTGGATCGACGACCAACAACTGGAGAGGCTGTCCCAGCCGCTCAAGAAGAGTGGCTACGGCCATTACCTGCTCCGCCTGCTGGCGGAACGATCAGCGGAATTGATCGATCACTCGGTGGCAGCAGGAATCCAGTGATGGAGGTTCAGTCGTTTTCGATCGAAGGCCCCCTGCTGCTCACCCCGAGCCTATTCAGCGATCAACGGGGATTCTTTTTCGAAAGCTGGAATGCCAGGGCTTTCGCGGCAGCCCTTGGCGTCAGCGAAGCGGAGGCGCCAATTTTCCTCCAGGACAATCACTCCCTCTCCCGCCGTGGCGTTCTGCGGGGGCTCCACTACCAGCTTCCGCCGGCACCGCAGGGAAAACTGGTGCGCTGCGTTGCTGGTGAAATCCATGATGTGATCGTTGATCTTCGTCGCTCCTCACCCAGCTTCGGGCAATCGATCGGGGAACGCCTGAGTGCGGAGAATCGGCGCATCCTCTGGGTGCCGCCCGGCTTTGCCCACGGCTTCCTCGCCCTGAGTGAATCAGCCGAAGTTCTCTACAAGGCCAGTGGCCTCTGGAACCGCAGCTGCGAGCGCTCGATCCTCTGGAACGACGCAACCCTGGCGATTGACTGGCCCCTGGCAGCCCTGGATCTGGCCAGCCCGATTCAATCGGAGAAAGATGCTAATGCAGCTGGATTCGCCGCCGCCGAGCTGTTTCCATGAAGGTGGTGGTCACCGGCAAAGATGGCCAGCTTGGCCAGGCGCTGCTGAGGGCTGCCCCCGGAAACTGGCAGTTGATCGCCACCGGCCGGGATCAGCTCGACTTGGCCGATTCCGATGCCTGTCGTCGATTCGTCGACCAGCACAGGCCCGACTGGGTGCTCAATGCCGGCGCCTACACGGCGGTGGATCAGGCCGAAAGCGAACCGGAACGGGCCCATGCGGTGAATGCCCTCGCCCCCGAGGCCTTTGCCCAGTCCCTTGCCCAGAGCGGAGGCCGCCTGCTGCAGATCAGCACCGACTTCGTCTTCGATGGCGCCCAGGGCCATCCCTATCGCCCCGAGCAGCCCACCAATCCTCTCGGGGCGTATGGCCGCAGCAAGGCCGCGGGGGAAAGGGCTGTGATCGACCGACTCGGACCTGAGCGCGCCACGATCCTGCGCACCAGCTGGGTGTACGGGCCGGTCGGGAAGAATTTCTGCCGGACGATGCTTGAGCTGCACCGCCGCCAGGCGGCCGCGGGCCAGCCCCTTGGCGTTGTCGCCGATCAGGTGGGCTGTCCCACCAGCACGATCGGCCTGGCGGCCGCCTGCTGGGCTGTGATCCACCGGGAGGTGGGGGGCTGGCTGCACTGGAGTGATGCCGGTGCCGCCAGCTGGTATGACTTCGCGATCGCTATCGGATCTCTGGGGACATCAGCCGGGCTGCTGGAACAAGCCGCTGAGGTGAGGCCCCTGAGTGGCACCGACTACCCCACACCAGCGAAGCGCCCGAGCTATTCCCTGCTCGACTGCGTGACCAGCCGCGCAGCGCTCGATCAGCAACCTCACCACTGGGGCGACGCCCTGGCGGAGGTGCTGGAGCAGATCACCGCTGCTGCCAGCGATCACCAGGTCGCTGCCTAGAGCGTCCTCCCACCACCTCCTGCGATGACATTGCCACTGAATGAACCAATGGATCTGACCACCCTTCTGGCCGGCCGAAGCCGGATTCTGGTCACGGGGGGCGCCGGCTTCATCGGTGGCGCCGTGGTGCGCCGGCTGCTGCAGGCATCCAGTGTCACGGTGTTCAATCTCGACAAGATGGGCTACGCCAGTGATCTCACCAGCATCGAGGCCACCTTGTCTCAGCTGGGAGAGGCCGGGGAAGGCCGGCATCGATTGCTGGCCGTAGATCTCACCGATGCCGCTGCAGTGAAGGAGGCGGTGAGCCTGGCCGATCCTGATCTGATCCTCCATCTGGCGGCCGAAAGCCACGTGGATCGTTCGATCGAGGGGCCCGGCGCCTTCATCGCCAGCAACGTGCAAGGCACGTTTCATCTGCTCCAGGCGGTGCGTTCCCACTGGGAGGGGCTCTCAGGGGAACGCAGGAACCAGTTCCGCTTGCATCACATCAGCACCGATGAGGTCTTCGGTTCGCTCGGGCCGGATGGGCTGTTTTCGGAGGCCTCCGCCTACGACCCACGCTCGCCCTATTCCGCCAGCAAGGCCGCCAGTGATCACCTGGTGAAGGCCTGGCACCACACCTACGGCCTGCCGGTGGTGCTCACCAACTGCAGCAACAACTACGGGCCGTGGCAGTTCCCGGAGAAACTGATCCCCGTGGTGATCCTCAAAGCAGCCTCTGGGCAGCCGATCCCGCTCTATGGCGATGGGGCCAATGTGCGTGACTGGCTGTATGTCGACGACCATGTCGAGGCCCTGCTGCTGGCGGCATGCCAGGGAGCCGTTGGCGAAAGCTATTGCGTCGGCGGCCATGCTGAACGCAGCAACACCCAGGTGGTGGAAGCGATCTGCGGCTTGATGGACGAGCTCCAGCCAGCTGGCCTGCCCCACTCCCGCCTGATCACGCCGGTCACCGACCGGCCCGGCCACGACCGCCGCTATGCCATCGACGCCGGCAGGATCCAGCGGGAACTCGGCTGGCGGCCACGCCATCCGTTTGAGGCAGGCCTGGCCGCCACGGTGGCGTGGAGCCTTGCCCACCTGGACTGGCTGCGACGGATCCAGAACAGAGAGGACCCACTACAAAAATGCGCTCGGCTGGATTGAATATCTCCATCCATCGCCGTAGCATCACCTGGCCATTGAGCTGAATGGCGCCTTTCCCCTGCCAGGACTTGATGCTCTCCGACCCTCCCATTGCCGATCGGTCCAGGCGCGGTCTGATTGCCGCCCACGGAGGCAGGCTGGTTGATCTGCAGGTTCCCTCAGGCCAGCGCGATGCCGTCAAGGCCGCGGTCGATCGACCGCTGGAGTGCTCCGACCGCAATGCCTGCGATGTGGAACTGCTGATGGTGGGGGGTTTCTCCCCCCTGCTCGGCTTCATGCACGAAGACGACTACGAAGCTGTGGTGGCCGGGCACCGCACCAGCTCCGGCCTGTTGTTCGGTCTGCCGATCGTGATGGACACCGACGACGGGAGCATCGCCATCGGCGATCGGCTGCTGCTCACCTACAAGGGCCAGGATCTGGCGGTGCTGACCGTGGAGAGTCGCTGGGAGCCCGACAAGGTGCGGGAGGCGGCAGGCTGCTATGGCACAACCTCGATCGAACATCCCGCCGTGCGGATGATCTGCTCGGAGCGAGGCCGCTTCTATCTCGGCGGCGCCTTACAGGGCCTCGAGCTGCCCAGTCGCCCCTTCCCCTGCCGGACCCCGGCCCAGGTGAGAGCCGATCTGCCCGACAACCAGGACGTGGTGGCGTTCCAGTGCCGCAACCCGATCCACCGGGCCCACTACGAACTGTTCACCCGCGCCCTCCACGCCACCAACGTGAGCTCCGAAGCGGTGGTGCTGGTTCATCCCACCTGCGGACCCACCCAGGAAGATGACATCGCCGGACCCGTCCGCTTCCAGACCTACGAGCGCCTGGCCGCTGAAGTGGCCAATCCGCGCATCCGCTGGGCGTACCTCCCTTATGCGATGCACATGGCCGGCCCGCGAGAGGCCCTCCAGCACATGATCATTCGCAAGAACTACGGCTGCACACACTTCATCATCGGCCGAGACATGGCCGGCTGCAAATCGTCTCTCACTGGAGATGATTTCTATGGCCCTTACCAGGCCCAGGATTTCGCTCGCGACCACGCCAGTGAGCTGGGGATGGAAACGGTGCCGTCGCTCAACCTCGTGTACACCGAGGAGGAGGGCTATGTCACCGCCGAGCATGCCGAAGCACGCGGCCTGCACATCCGCAAACTGAGCGGTACCCAGTTCCGCAAGATGCTGCGCGGTGGTGAGGACATCCCGGAATGGTTCGCCTTCCGTAGCGTGGTGGAGGTGTTGCGTGAAGCCGGCTGATCTGCTGCCGGCCGGCCTCGAGATCGAAGCGGTCCTGGCCGTCGTGCGGCAGCTGGCCTGGGAAGCTGCGGCGATTCTGCGGGCCTACGCCCGCGGCCAACAGCCCCCCTTCGGCTATCCGGCCGTGCTCTCTGTCGAGAATGATCCCAAAGGTCCTGTTTCAGCTGCTGATCTGGCGGTGAACGATCACCTGCTTGCCGGCCTCGGCCGAGCCTTCCCCGCCGCCGCCTGGACCCTGCTGAGCGAGGAAACGGCCTGCCAGTGGACCGAGGGTGAGCCGATCTGTGCCGACTGGCTCTGGATCCTCGATCCGCTGGATGGAACCAAGGATTTTCTACAGGGCACCGGCGAGTATGCGGTTCACCTGGCCCTGATCCATCAGCAGCGTCCGGTGATCGGCGTTGTGGTGCTGCCGGAGCTCGACGAGCTCTGGTTCGGGCTGGTGGACGGGGAATCCTCAAAGGCCTGGTGTGAATCCCCGTCGGGCGATCGCCGACCGGTGCGCTTCAGCCCACGCCGGGCCATGGCTGAGCTGATCCCGGTCACCAGCCGCAGCCACCGCGACGATCGCCTCGATCAGTTGCTGAGCAGCCTGGGGGTGGCAGACGGCATCGCCCGCGGCAGCGTCGGCGGCAAGATCGGCGCCATCCTGCGCGGCGAAACCGATCTCTACATCTCCCTGTCAGGGCGCACCGCACCGAAGGACTGGGACATGGCCGCACCGGAAGCGGTGCTGCTGGCAGCGGGGGGATTCTTCACCCATGCGGATGGCCGCCCCTTGCTTTACAACACCGGCGACTCCAGGCAGGCCGGTTGCCTGATCGCCAGCCATGGTGCTGCCCACCAGGACCTCTGCCAGGCAGCGGCTGCCGCGATGGCAGGCATCGATCCCTTTTTCCCCCTCTGATGACCGCCCTTCCCACCGGAGCCGCCTCCAACTCCGGAGCCGCAACCAACATCGTCTGGCATCAGGCCTCGATCGACCGGGCCAGCCGGGCCGGACAACGGGGCCACCGCAGCGCCATCCTCTGGCTCACGGGCCTGTCCGGCAGCGGCAAGAGCACCCTTGCCAATGCCCTCAACGCCGAGCTTTTCGCCCGCGGCCTGGCCACCTATGTGCTCGATGGCGACAACGTGCGCCACGGGCTGTGCCACGACCTCGGCTTCTCCGATGCCGACCGGGAGGAGAACATCCGCCGGATCGGCGAAGTGGCCAAGCTGTTTCTCGATGCGGGCGTGATCGTGCTCACCGCTTTCGTCTCCCCGTTTCGGGCTGATCGCCGCAAGGCCCGCTCCCTGGTGGAGCCGGAGGATTTCATCGAAATTCACTGCTCCGCCGATCTCGATGTCTGTGAGGGCCGCGACCCCAAGGGCCTCTATGCCAAGGCCCGTGCCGGACTGATCAAGGATTTCACAGGCATCTCCAGCCCCTATGAAGCTCCGGAAGCAGCCGAGCTCGAGGTGCCGACCGGACGGCAGAGCCTGGAGGAATCCGTGGCTCAGGTGATCGCTTATCTCGAGAAGAATGGCGTGATCGAAATCTGCCCTGCCCGTCCGGCTCAGCTCGACGCCGATGTGTAGAACCGCAGGGCGAAGCTCCAGAAGCGGCGGCTGATCAGCAGGCTGAGGGCCGCCACCGCCAGGCTGAGCAGAAGCCAAGCCAGCGAAGCGCGCCCCAGGATGGCTTCGGCGGGCACGGTGGTGAGGAATGCCACCGGCAACACCACCGTGAAAAACAGCCGCAGGCCGGCAGGGTAGGCGCTGACTGGATAGCGACCGGCCACCAGGGCTGAGCGCAACACCTCGGTGGCGTTCCAGACCTTGACGAACCAGATGCTGGTGGCCGCCAGCACGAACCAGAGGCTGTAGAGGATCAGGGCACTGGCGATCAGCAACAGGGCGGCGGTGCTCAGGCTGAGTGGATCAAGGGGGGCACCGGCACGCACGGCGGCCACCATCGCCAGCACCGCCCCGGCGATCAGTCCCGGCAGACCCCAGGGGGAGATGGTGCGAGTCGAGAGCCAGAACTGGCTGTCGACGGGCTTGAGCAGCACGAAATCCAGGGTGCCGGTGCGCACGTGGGTGACGATCGTGCTGAGGTTGGGCTGCAGCAGGGTGGTGGTCAGTCCATCCAGCAGGGTGTAAAGGCCGAGCACCACCAGGGCGGCGTCCCAGCTCCAGCCCCCCAGATCGTGGCCGTGGCCGTAAAAGAGCGAGAGGGTGAAAAGGCTGCCTGCCAGGTTGGCGATCACCGCCAGCAGCTCGATCACCACGTTGGCCTGATACTCCAGCTCCGCCGCCAGGGAGGCCGTCCAGAATCGCCCCAGAATCAGCAGGTAGCGACGTGCCCGGACGACGAGGGAGGCGGCCATCAGGCTCCCATCGCCGAATAGCGACGCAGGCCGGCACGCCAGAGCAGGGCGGCGATCGGCACGAACACCAGTCCCCAGCCGGCCAGAACACCGAAGCCCTGGAGCACGGGTACGGCACCGCCGCTGAGCAGCTGGGCCGGGAACCAGACCATCCAGGGGAAAGGGGTGTGCAGGGCGAAATCGCGAATCGGCTCGGGGAAAGCCTCAAGGGGAGCCACCAGGCCGGAGAGAAAGAGATAGGGAATCAACAGCAGGCGCTCCAGGGCCGCGGCCCGCTCGCTCCAGAAACAGAGCATGGTGAGGGCACTCTGGATGGCGAAACGCACCAGGAAGGCCAGCTGGGTGGCCAGAAACGCCAGCAGCAAAGCGGCTGGCGGCGGCCACCACAGGGCCGCCTGATGCAGCAGGGCCACCATCCCCACAATCGCCAGCACGAACGGCAGCCTGGTGACCTGCTCGGAGACATGGGCCGCCAGGTAGCGCCAGAAAGGGTGCAGCGGCTGAAGCAAGGCCGGCGACAGGCGACCCTGCAGAGCGTCTTCCTCGAAAGCATGGATGACCCAGACGATCGTGAACTGACGGACCACGAAGGCGGCCAGAAAATAGTGCACCAACCGCTGGGAGGTGAAACCCGCGATCGGCACCACACCGGAGCCGCTCCAGAGGCCGAGCATGATCAAGGGCGACACCCCGGAGAGAGCCCAGAGCACGATCTCGGCTCGGAACTCCAGCATCAGGGCGTACTGGCTGGAGAGCAGCACCCGAGTGAGACGCAGGACATGCCGAATGGAGCGGAGCGGGAGATGGTGACGGCTCATCCCACGACTCCCAGCTGGAACAACCGGCCGATCAACTCTTCAATCGGCGGTTCGCTCACTTCCAGGTCCAGCACCGTAAATCTGGCCAGCAGACGGGCGACGGCATCGGTGAGCTGCTCCTGGGGGATCAGCAGACGCACCTTGCGTCCCTCCAGGGATTCAAGTGCACCGAAGGAGGCGAAGGCGGCGGCCTGTGGCGGTTCGGCCAGCTCAAGCCGCACCTCACGGCAGGGGGTGAGCCGCTCGGTGAGCGCATCAAGACGGCCGTCGAAGAAGAGCTGACCCTGGTGGATCAACAGCACCCGAGGGCAGAGGGCGGTGATATCGCCCATGTAATGGCTGGTGAGCAACACGGTGGTGCCGGTGCGGCGGTTGATGTCCGCGAGGAAGCGGCGCACCCGGGCCTGGGCATTCACATCCAGCCCCAGGGTGGGTTCATCCAGAAACAACACCGACGGACGATGCAGCAGGGCCGCCAGCAGCTCCGCCTTCATCCGTTCCCCGAGCGAGAGCTTGCGCACCGGGCGGGTGAGCTCGACGCCGAGCTCGAGCATCTCAGCCAGCTCGGCGATGCGGCGCTGGGCCTCGGCGTCATCGATGCCGTAGACGGCGGCATTGACCCGCAATGAATCGAGTGGTGGCAGGTCCCAGATCAGCTGCTGCTTCTGGCCCATCACCAGGGAGATCTGATGCAGAAAGCGACCCTGGCGACGAAAGGGGACACAGCCGGCCACCTCCACCGTGCCGGCACTGGGGTGGATCAGGCCGCTGAGCATCTTCAGGGTGGTGGTCTTGCCGGCGCCGTTGGGGCCCAGAAATCCCACGATCTCGCCAGGCTCGATCGTGAAGCTCACCCCGCTCACCGCCACCACATCGCGATGGCGACGGGCGACGAAATGGCGCAGGGTGCCCAGCAGCCCAGGCTGCTTGTCAGCGACCCGATAGGTCTTGGAGAGGCCCTCCGCACGAATGATCGGCATGGGCAAAAAGCTAGGCCTCCGAGGGCACGATGGGTGGAGTCCCCCTGCCGGGAAGCGACACCGGGATCAACCGATGAAACATCAACCCTTGCAGCTGCCGTTACTGCTTCTGCTCACTGTCCTGCTCGTGCAGCTTTCGGCGTTCTGGCTGCCAGGCGTGGCCGAGCCCAGAGCGGTGGAGGTTCGCGGCGTTTGGATGACCGCCAACGACATGCCCATCCTGCGGGATCGCCAGCGGCTCGGAATCGCCCTCGATCAACTGAGCCGATCGGGCTTCAACACGATCTATCCGGTGATGTGGAACAGCGGCATGACGTACTACCCGAGTGTGGCGATGCAACGCCGGGGCTTTCAGTCATTCACCTTCCGGGGGCTGCAGGGCCAGGACCTGCTGGAAGAGCTGGTCAGCCAGGGCCATGCCAGGGGTCTACGGGTGATCCCCTGGTTCGAATTCGGCTTCATGGTGCCGCCTGGGTCGGAGATCGCAAGGCTGCATCCGGATTGGTTGTCCCGAACCCGCACAGGCGGCACCACCTCGATCAGCGCGGCAGGAGAGGTGGCCTGGCTGAATCCCTTCCACCCGGAAGTGAAGACCTTCCTGAGCGAGCTCGTGCTGGAGGTTGTCTCGGGGTACGACGCCGATGGCCTTCAGTTCGATGACCACTTCAGCTTGCCGAACGCCTTCGGCTATGACCCATTCACCGTGGAGCAGGTCCGCCTCGAAACGAAGAAGCCGCCACCGGCCGAGGCAACGAACCCCGCCTGGGTCCAGTGGCGGGCCGACCGGATCACCGCCTTTCTGGCTGAACTGCGACAGGTGATCCGCAGCCAGAAGCCCCAGGTTCTGGTTTCGATTTCACCCAATTACCACGACTTTGCCTTCAAGCTTCAACTGCAGAACTGGCTGGTCTGGGTGCGGCGGGGGCTGATTGATGAAGTGGTGGTGCAGGTCTACCGGCCAGACCTGGAGAGTTTCGCCTCCGAACTGAACCGCCCTGAGCTGGAGGAGAGCCGCACCCTGCTGCCCACGGCAATCGGGATCATGGCCGGTCAACGCCAGTCTCCAGTGCCGATGGAGCGAATTTTTGCCCAGGCTCAGGCGGCAAGACAACGGGGTCTCGGGGTGGCGTTCTTCTCCTTCGAAAGCCTCTGGGAGCGCAGTGAAGAGCTGGTGGAAACACGACTCCAGGGGTTTCGCACCCTGCTGGCCTCGCCGGCTGGCTCCTGATCGGTGTCAGCGCAACTGTGCCAGCTCTCCACGGCCATGTCGCTCGGCCAGCTGGTCATAGCCGCCGATCGGTTCCCCGTCGATGAACAGTTGCGGCAGGGAGCTGCTGCCGCTGCGCAGCTCCAGCTCCCGGCGCTGGGCATCGCCGTTGACCCAGTGCACCTGATGGGGGATTCCAAGGGTGCGCAGGATCCGCAGGGCGCTGGCCGACCAGGGGCATCCACTCAGAACAGCCACCTCGACTCGGGGGTGCTTGTGCTGGGGGGTGGTGGCCGAAACAGGAAGCGGTGCCGATGGAAGGGGAGCCTCCAGAAAACCCACCAGCAGCTCGGCCCCCTTCAGCACCAGGGTGCCGGGCTCGAGGTGCCCCCCCCAGACCTGGCAGTCGGAATCGGAGAGGCTCAGGTGCAGGTGGACACCCTGGGGAGACAGGGTGCCCTGGAGGGTGATGATCTCCAGGTCGCCGAGGAGCACCGTGGGCTCGCCACCACCGGGGCACTGGAAGGCCGCCCTGGAGAGGTTGCCCACCACACCGAGCACGAATCCGGGAGCCTGCTGGGCGATCGCCAACTGCTCAAGGCTGCGGCGAAGGTCGCTGCCGGGTCCGAAGTTCAGCGGCAAGGGGCGCATGGCTGGCCGTGGAGTCGGTGGTCAATGTACGTGGGTGCACCCGGCGGGTCCCACTGCCTGGGCCGGCAGCACCTGGCGATAGCCGTTCGCCATCAGCACCTGCAGGGGGGTGCCGAACAGGCTGCTGAGGGGGCCATCCTGGAGCAGTTCGGCGGTGGGACCATCGCCCACCACCTGGCCCTGGGACAGCAGCACGGCGCGGCTGATCTCGGGAATGATCGCCTCGATCTGGTGGGTGGCCAGCAGCAGGGTGGTGCCGGAGCCGGCCAGCTTCCGCAGGATCGCCAGCAACTGGTGCTTCGCCTGGAGATCAAGGCCGTTGGTGGGTTCATCCAGAACCAGCAGTTCAGGGTCGTGCACAAGGGCCCGGGCCAGCAGCAGGCGGCGGCGCTGACCATCAGAAAGCTGGGCATAGGGTCGACGGGCGAGAGCGGCCAGCCCCAGCTCCTCCATCAATGCCCGCACCCGCGCCTGCATCGCGGCGGTGGGCTGCTGGCTGCGGCCGATGCCCACGGATCCGAAGAAGCCGGAGAGCACCACATCGGCAGCGATCACACCACCCCCGTAGGCGGACTGCAGATCGGCGGACACCATCCCGATGCGACGGCGCAGCTCCCAGAGGTTCACCGTTTCGCTGCCGAAGATCCTCAGCAGGGAGCCGGGCTTCACCACCGGGTAGAGCTCGCGGCTGAGCAGCTTGAGCAATGAACTCTTGCCGGAGCCGTTGGGCCCGAGCAGCACGGTGTGCTCACCGAGCTGAAGCTGCAAGCTGAGCTCGTTGAACACCGGGCGGGGACCCAGCCAGGCCTCCACGGCCCTCAGCTCGAGATAAGCGATGGACCCCGCATTGGTAAGCCGGGCCGACAGCCCCCCCTCCTGATTCATCAGGACATCAACCGGCAGAGGCGGCATTGTGACCTGGCCTGGTGCCCATGGCCAAAGGCTGCGGTTTTCGGTCAGAGTGGCCGGGATGGATCCCGATGCCGCCCACTCCCTGTCCGTTCTGCTCTGGTGCGGCGTGGTGGGCTTCAAACTGGTGCGCCTGGGGCAGCGCTGGCGCTGGCAGGGCGGCGCTGCCCTGGGCCGTGCCTTCGACCTGGAACTGCGGCGCAGGGGTTGGACGGCACCCTCGCCCTGAGTGGGGCATGGGCATCGAGCCACTCCGCCCGCCTCCCCCGTAGCCTCGCCGGCAGAACCCAGTCCCTGCCGATGCCGATCCGCAACCGTTGGTCGGACGCCGAAGCGGCCGCTGCCATCGTCCGCTACGGCGCCCAAGGCGTGAGCGAAACCCTGGCGCTGCGCACCTACTCGGCCCGCCTGCTGGGGGCCGATCCCGAGCTGGTGCTGCACGGGGGCGGTAACACCTCGGTGAAAACCACGGTCACGGGTCTGTTGGGAGAAACAGTGCCGGTGCTGTGCGTCAAGGGCTCCGGCTGGGACCTGGCGACGATCGAACCCCCCGGCCACCCGGCGGTGAGACTCGAACCGCTGCTTGCCCTGCGGGCTCTGGAGGCCCTCAGCGATGAAGCCATGGTGGCGGCCCAGCGCCAGAACCTGATCGACCCGGCGGCCCCCAACCCCTCGGTGGAGGCTTTGCTGCATGCCTTCCTGCCCCACCGGTTCGTCGACCACACCCATTCGATCGCCCTGCTGGCCCTGGCCGACCAGGGCGACGCGGCCGGGGTCTGCCGGGAGGTGTTCGGTGATCGGGTCGCCCTGGTCCCCTACGTGATGCCCGGCTTCGCCCTGGCCAAGGCGGCTGCCGAGGCCTATGAAGCCGCAGCGGCCGCCGCCGCTGGCCGCGGTCAGGAACTGGAGGGCCTGGTGCTGCTCCAGCACGGCCTGTTTTCGTTCGGGGCCAGCGCCAAGCAGAGCTACGGGCGGATGATCGACCTGGTCAGCCAAGCCGAGCAGGCCCTCGGCCGCAAGCCGGCCTCCTTCGATCCCATGCCCCTGCCGAGCCCAGCCGCATCAGCGGCGACCGTGCTGCCACTGCTGCGGGGCAGCCTCGGCCGGGCCGCCACCGCCGCTGCCCTGCCCTGCCGCTGGCTGCTCGATCTGCGCAGTGGCGGGCAGGTTCGTGCCTTGGTTGATGACAGGCGCCTGGCTGACTGGGCCAGCCGTGGCGTCGCCACCCCCGACCATGTGATTCGCACCAAGGCCCGCCCGCTGGTGCTGCCGCCTGCGCCAGCCGCCGATCAGCCCAGTGCGCTCAGCGCCTGGAAGGCGGCGGTGGATCAGGCCCTCGTGGCCTATGCCGACGCGTACCGCGCCTACTTCGCACGCCAGAACAGCCGGGTGGGTGGCTACAAGCAACCGCTTGATCCCCTGCCGCGGGTGGTGGCCATCCCGGGCCTCGGCCTGATCGGGGTCGGCACCAGCGCCGCTGCCGCCACCGTCACCGCCGACATCGCCGAAGCCTGGGCCAGCACCCTGCTGGCCGCCGAAGCCTTCGGTTCGTTCTCCCCCGTCGGCGAAGACGACACCTTTGACATGGAGTACTGGAGCCTGGAGCAAGCCAAGCTCGGCAAGGGCAGCGAGAAGCCCCTGGCCCGCCAGGTGGTGCTGGTGACGGGTGGGGCTGGAGCGATCGGTGCCGCCACCGCCCGGGCCTTCGCCGCCCAGGGGGCCGAACTGGCGGTGCTTGATCTCGATGGCGCCGCCGCCGGCAGCGTGGCGGCGGCCTGTGGCCGCCAGTCTCTTGGCCTGGCCTGCGATCTCACCGATCCGGCCCAGGTGCGCCAGGCCATCGCGGCGGTAACGGCCCACTTTGGTGGCCTCGACATCGTGGTGAGCAACGCAGGTGCCGCCTGGAGCGGCGCCATGGCCGATCTGCCGGACCCCCTCCTGCGTGCCAGCTTCGAACTGAATCTCTTCGCCCACCAGTCGGTCACCCAGGCGGCGGTTGCAGTGTTCCGACAGCAGGGCCATGGCGGCCAGCTGCTGTTCAACGTGAGCAAGCAGGCCCTCAACCCTGGCCCCGGCTTCGGCGCCTACGGCATCGCCAAGGCGGCCCTGCTGGCGCTGATGCGTCAATACGCCCTGGAGGGTGGCGCCGAGGGGATCCGCGCCAATGGGGTCAACGCTGATCGCATCCGCTCCGGCCTGCTTGATGACGCCATGATCCAGGCCCGCGCCACCGCCCGCGGCCTCAGCGAAGCTGAGTACATGGCGGGCAACCTGCTTGGGCGGGAAGTGCGCGCCAGTGATGTGGCCGATGCGTTTGTGGCCCTGGCGAAGCTGGAGTGCAGCACCGGCGCCGTGCTCACCGTCGATGGCGGCAACGTGGCGGCGATGGTGCGCTGAGCCGCTGGGGCCCTATCCGGATGCCGAGGGTTGCTGAAGGCTTCAACGTTGGCCACTTTCAGATGAATGGCTTGACGGACCTGATTGAGGAAGAGGGCAGCGGCAATCGGAACCTTGTTCTCTTACCACGACCTGCCTTATCACCAATGCGCTCTCCTCCCAGACAAGTTTGATCCAGTTGATCTTTTCACAGATTTTGTCGTTCAATTGACGTGACCCCCATCAGCTCTCATAGGTACTGGACCACTGATGGGGGTCACGTCACAAGCGAAAGTATTCACTGAAGCTGATCATGGCGAGGCTCGCCCACGGCGCGGCAACCTCAATCCCCATGAGTTTCCTGGTGATGTGTACCGAGAAGATCCTGAGGCTGCTCCGCCTCTTTCTTGTGCTCCTTTTTGCATGTCTCTGCAGCCTTCTCCGGCTCGATGCCTCACCAGGCAAGGTCTGGACTATTACCGACGATCGATGCAACGATTGGCCACAGTCACCGCATAGACGTGGCCATAGCCTGCACAAGCCCAGCTCAGATGCACGTTACGGCGTGATATTGCGTCGGTCGTTTTTCAGGAGTCCCTACCTCTGTTGGCCAGAAGCTCCATAAGGGCACCTCGAAATATGAGGATTCCAGGCCGCTCCAGCCAGCATATAAAAAGCCGCATTACTGCTGCTTGTAGGCTGATTTGTGGTATGCATTCAGAGGTCGGGACGCCCGACTGCATCTGTCCACCCCTGATCGCTCATCACCAAGCGACCGCAGGCACCTCGACCTAAGCCAGCTGGGTCAGGGATCCATCAGCAGCGATGGCATCGGCCCGCCGCGGTGATGGGAGATCCAGGCCAGCTCCAGGAACTGCCAGGTATCCCGGCCCTGTTGCCTGAGGGTGGTGGTAACCGTGAGCAATCGGCTGCGGCAGATGGCACCGCTGTCGGACTGGACGCCAAGGCTGATTTTGCGCTGGATGACCGACTGGCGCAGTGCTCTCTCGGCGGCGTTGTTGGTGGGTTCGATTCCGGGGTGATCCAGAAAAGTCCACAGGGCTTCTTTGCGCTGTAGGAGATGCTGGAAGGTGTGCACGGTCTGGGCCCATGGTGTTCGCTCCTTGCGCGCAAAGCCCAGATCCACCACCCGCTGCAGTGTGCCCTCGAACTGGAGGCGGATCGGCCGGCAGCTTTGCTGGAGCTGATCCCAATCGATTGTGCCGTCCTTCCACTGATGCCACTGAACAAACAGCTGCTTTTGCAACGCCAAAAGCTCCAGGCCAATCTCGCCACTGACGCCCTGACGTTCGGCGATGGCTTGCGTCCCCTGTGTTGGTAGTAAATCCCTGGGGACCTCAACCCCGGCGTAGCAGGGGTTGAGCGCGCACCACAGCGACCCGACTCAGCCGCTGGCGTTGCAAGGGGTGGGCAGGCCCGTTTCCCTAGTTCGAGAACCACCTCAACCAGACGAACCATGGCCAGTTCCAATCGTGCCTCAACTGAGCTGGCGCCGCTACTGAATGGCAGCACCTCCGGGGAGCTGATCCCGGAGCTGGAGCGTCACGGCCTGCAGCAGCTGATCGAGCTGGAGGTCGCTGCCGTGCTCGGCGCGGAGCGCCATGAGCGCAGCGATGACCGGCTCGGCTACCGCAACGGCTACCGGCCGCGCACCCTGGCCACTCAGGCGGGCGACATCGACCTGCTGATCCCCAAGCTGCGCACCGGGGGCTTCCTTCCCTCGATTCTTGAGCCCCGTCGTCGCGTCGATCAGGCCCTCTATGGGGTGGTGATGGAGTCCTACATCGGCGGCATCTCCACCCGCAAAGTGGACACCCTGGTGGCGGCCCTGGGCGCCTCGAGCGGTATCTCCAAGTCCCAGGTGAGCCGCATCTGCCAGGACATCGACCAGCAGGTACAGGCGTTCCTGAACCGGCTGCTCCACGAGTCCGGCTACGCCTACGCCTACGTCTATCTCGATGCCATCCTCCTGCAAACCTAGCGAATAAAACATAATTGCTCGAAAATAAGCTGTTCAATTTCAGAGGCAGAGTTGCCAGTTGCGATACGGCCTTCCAGGTACTTCACATAGGCCGAGAGATCTTCGGTAGCCTTCTCAATAACTACTGCATACTTGATAGCTGTTGATGCTCTGAAGCCTGCTTGCTTCAGGATACTCATCCGAGTGCTCTTGACAAGCTCGTCTGACGTCTCGCAGATACTGCCTCTAGAGCTTAAGACTTGCGGCGACTTCATGGAGCTCTGAGAGGAGCTTATCCCATCGATCTCCCAACTGCTTACGAAGATAAAAGTCTTGCAGATTTGGCGGAAGCCACCCCTTGACGCCTTGAAGTCGTTCAAGTGCAGTGACGGAAATCACTTCTGTTGCAATGGACTTGGGAGAAAAGTCGGTATGGATAGGTATTATTCTGCGTTGTTTACCTAGGAAGTTTGTGATAAATTCAATGATCCGAAACTCACCCTTGCTGATCTTGTGTTGGGAATTCGGGCAAAAGGACACTTGATTAGGTAGCTGGCTCCGCACTCCTCAAGAAGCGTTCCGGCCGAGCGCCGCAGCTGCAGATGGCATGAACCACTCGCTCAGTCATCGTTGCCAAGTTGAAGCGCCGGTTGAAGCGGTAATTGAAGGCACCCAGG
>NZ_JAHLYV010000034.1:0-19450 GCF_025128115.1 Synechococcus sp. CS-1326
TACCTGGGTGCCTTCAATTACCGCTTCAACCGGCGCTTCAACTTGGCAACGATGACTGAGCGAGTGGTTCATGCCATCTGCAGCTGCGGCGCTCGGCCGGAACGCTTCTTGAGGAGTGCGGAGCCAGCTACCTAATCAAGAGCGCCGATGTTCCCCGCGCTGCGAATGAACTCCTTGATCTGCAGCCGCAAACGGCAACGGGATTCCGCCAGTCGCTCTGGCTGGGGCCTAACAATGATTTGCTCGTCAGTGGGCTGCCGGTTCCCTGGGGCGCAGAGGAAATCCAGCAGGAGGGCCCCAGCTGCAAGGCCTGGCTGAAGGCCGTCTTCGTTAAAGTTGGTTGTTGGCTTTCGCCGGCTGGAGCGTCTGGCCAGCGGTGATCGCGAGCGGTTGTCTGCGGCCTGTTGAGTGCTCCATCCTGCCCGCGCCCAATGCCCCTACTGCGGCGTGGGTTGCGGCCTTGAGCTCAAACCGGCGGTGGCGACCGTTGCGGCCGCGCCTGGCGGCCAGGATCCCTGGACGGTGCGGGGCGACCGGCAGCACCCCTCGTCCCTCGGGCAGGTGTGCGTGAAGGGGGCCACGGTGGGGGAAACCCTGCACCACAACCGCCTCACCACCCCGCTGTTCCGTGAGCGGATCGATCAACCTCTGCAGCCGATCGGCTGGGAGGAAGCCCTCAGCCGCATCGTGGCGCAGATACAACAAGTGCTGGCCGAGCGCGGGCCGGCCGGGGTGGCCATGTATGGCTCCGGTCAGTTCCTCACCGAAGACTATTACCTGGCCCAGAAGCTGTTCAAAGGCGCCCTGGGCAGCAACAACTTCGATGCCAATTCCCGCCTCTGCATGAGCTCGGCGGTGTCGGGCTACGCCCGCAGCCTCGGCAGCGATGGCCCCCCCTGCTGCTACGACGACTTCGACAGTTGCGACACCGTGATGTTGATCGGCACCAACACCGCCGACTGTCATCCGGTGCTGTTTCAGCGGCTGCTCAAGCGCAAACGCAAGGAGAAGGCAGCCCTGCAGCTGATCGTGATCGACCCCCGCCACACCGCCACCGCCGATGCGGCTGATCTGCACCTGGCGATCCAGCCCGGCACCGATCTGGTGCTGCTGCACGGCATCGGCCACCTGCTGCTGCGCCGGGGCCAGTTCGATGCGGCGTTCATTGCCGCCTTCACCGAGGGCTACGCCGAGCTGGCCGCCCTGCTGGAGGGCTGGACGCCCGAACGGGTGTGCGCCCTCTGCGGCATCGAGGAGCAGCATCTGCAGATGCTTGCCGCGCTCTGGGGCCGCAGCCGCGCCCTGCTCAGCCTCTGGTCGATGGGGGTGAACCAGAGCGTGGAGGGCACCGCCACGGTGTCGGGGATCATCAACCTGCACCTGCTCACCGGCCAGATCGGCCGCCCCGGCGCCGGCCCCTTCTCGCTCACCGGCCAGCCCAATGCCATGGGGGGCCGGGAGGCGGGCGGGCTGGCGCCCCTGCTGCCCGGCTACCGCTTCGTGGCCGATGCCGCCCACCGCGCCGAACTGGAGCGCCACTGGGGGTTGGCCGCCGGCGCCATCGCCGCGCGGCCGGGGCTGGATGTCTGGGGCCAGATCGAAGCGATGGAGCGCGGCGAGCTGGGCCTGTGGTGGGTGGCGGCCACCAACCCGCTGGTGAGCCTGCCCTCTCTGGATCGGGTGCGGGCGGCCGTGGCCCGCTGCCCGCTGGTGGTGCTGTCGGAGGCGTATGCCGGCAGCGAAACCGAGGCGGTGGCCCACCTGGTGCTGCCGGCCGCCCAGTGGAGTGAGAAGGCCGGGGTGATGACCAATTCCGAGCGGCGCGTCACCCTCTGTGCGGCCTTCCGGCCGGCACCGGGCCAGGCCCGCGCCGATTGGGCCGTGTTCGCCGAGATCGGCCGGCGCCTCGGCCATCCCCAGGCCTTCAGCTACGGCTCCAGCGCTGAGGTGTACGCCGAATTCGCCGCGATCACCGCCGGCCGCATCTGCGACCACAGCGGCCTCAGCCACCGGCTGCTGGCCGAACACGGCCCCCAGCAGTGGCCGTTCCCGGCCGGCACCGCCCCCGGCGGCGGCCAGCCACGCCTGCACACCGAAGGACGTTTCCCCACCGCCAGCGGCCGGGCGCGGCTGATCGCCGAGCAGCCGCTGGGGCTGGGCGAACCGCCCGATGCCACCTACCCGCTGGTGCTCACCGTGGGCCGCTACCTCGGCCACTGGCACACCATGACCCGCACCGCCCATGTCCAGCGGGTGCGCCGCCAACATCCGGAACCGCTGCTGGAGGTCAATCCCGGCGATGCCAGCCGCTACGGCCTGGCGAACGGCGCCTGGGCCCTGGTGAGCTCGCGGCGGGGCCGCCTCACAGCGAAGGTGCTGGTGACCGATCGCATCCGGCCCGGCACCGTGTTCCTGCCGATGCACTGGGGCGCCGCCCAGGCCGATGCCTGCGAAGCCAATCGGCTGATGCATGCCCTGGCCTGCCCGATCTCCAGGCAGCCTGAATTGAAGGCGGCGGCGGTGAACCTGGCGCCCGCCCAGGCCTGAGCCGCCCGCCGCTCACTCGCCGCTCATTCGTCGTCGTGGGCGTAACGGCGGTAGAGAAAATCGAGGGCGCGATTGCGCAGATCGAAGTACTCCGGCTGCTCCATCAGGCGGGCCCGATCCCGTGGGCGCGCAAACGGCAGCTCCAGCACCTCGCCGATCGTGGCGGCCGGGCCATTGGTCATCATCACGATCCGGTCGGCCAGGAACAGGGCCTCGTCGATGTCGTGGGTGATCATCAGCACCGTCACCCTGTGGTCGGCCCAGATCCGCAGCAGCTCTTCCTGCAGTTCCTCCCGGGTGATCGGATCGAGGGCGCCGAACGGCTCATCGAGCACCAGAACCTTGGGCTTCAGGGCCAGGGCCCGGGCAATCGACACCCGCTGCTTCATCCCCCCCGACAGGCTCGCCGGCTTTTTGTGGGCCGCTTCAGTGAGCCCCACCATGGCCAGGCTCTGCTCCACCAGCTCCCGGGCCTGGCCATTGCGCTTCAGCTCCGGGAACACATTGTTCACCGCCAGGGCGATGTTGTCGTAGGCGCTCAACCAGGGCAGCAGCGAATAGTTCTGGAACACCACCATGCGATCCGGCCCCGGTTCCTCGATCGCCCTGGACTCCAGCCGCACCTGGCCGCTGCTGGGCTGGCGGAATCCAGACACCATGTCGAGCAGGGTGGATTTGCCGCAACCGGAATGGCCGATCAGACAGACAAACTCACACTCGGCAACGCTGAGCTGAATGTTGTCGAGCACGGTGTACGGCCCCGCCTTGGTGGGATACACCTTCGAGACGCCATCGATCACCAGGAAGGGTTCCCGGGTCTGTTCGGCCAGCGGCGCCTTGGCGGTCTGGGTCTGCATGGGCGTGGCGATTCAGCGGTGAGGGGAGGACGGGGAGACCGGCAATGGGCCGGCTCTGGGTGGTAAGGCCACCGTTCGGCGGCTGATCGCACCGTTGCCGCCGAGCGCCTCGAGGTAGCCCAGCGGGTCGCCGGGGTCGAGCAGTGGCGCACCGAACGGCTGCAGCCCCCTGGAGGCCCGGCTCTCGATCGGCAGCCCCAGCGACTCGGCGGCTGTGGCGTAGAGGTCGGGGCGTTGCACCCGCTCGATCACCTCCTCCCAGTTGAGCGGGAAGGGGCTGATGCCCCAGCGGGCCAGCTGGGTGAGGATCCAGACCGCGTCGCTGCGATCGGGCGGGTTGATCTGGGCCCCGTAGAAGCGGATGAACTCCGGAATGGGCTGCGGCTCTGCGAACCCCCGGTCGAACGGGCCGATCAGGCCGGGCCGCAGCAGGGCCGCCTCGGCGCCCACGTACTCCCTGCGGGCCAGCAGCTCGCAGAGATCGGCGCGATTGGCGGGTTCGTCGCAGTAGCGGCAGGCTTCGATCAGAGCCTGGATCAGGGCCTGGTGGGTGAGCGGATGGGCGGCGGCCCAGTCTTCACGGACACCGAGCACCTTTTCGCAGTGGCCGTTCCAGAGCTCCCGGTCGGTGGCGATCACCGTGCCCAGCCCCTCCTGGACGGCGCGGCTGTTCCAGGGTTCCCCGACGCAGAAGCCATCGATGCTGCCGGCCTTCAGCGTGGCCACCATCTGGGGCGGCGGGATCACGATCAGTTCCACATCACGGCCGGGTTCAAGGCCGCCGGAGGCCAGCCAGGCCCGCAGGATCAGGTTGTGCATCGAGGCGGGATGCACCATCGCCAGCACAGGCCTGCGGCCAGGGTTGGC
Organism: Synechococcus sp. CS-1326; assembly: GCF_025128115.1. Taxonomy (NCBI): domain Bacteria; kingdom Bacillati; phylum Cyanobacteriota; class Cyanophyceae; order Synechococcales; family Synechococcaceae; genus Synechococcus; species Synechococcus sp. CS-1326. The sequence goes on from NZ_JAHLYV010000034.1 coordinate 4,272, forward strand.
AACGGTCCAGTCCTTCAGGTCGGCCAGGCTGTGCACCCCGGCCTCGGCAAAGCGGCGATGCAAGGTGATCGCATTGCCGTTGCGCGAGAGGGTGAGCGCCGAGATCATCGGCGCAGGTGGCTGCCCGCCGCCACCGAGCGTCATGGCGAAGGGCATCCCCGCCACCATCTGGCCCGCATCGAGCACCTTCTGGCGCACGTTTGTTTCGAGGGTCTTCCAGTTCGTTTCGCGGCGCAGAGTCACCTGGTCGAGGCCGTGTTTGGCGAAGAAACCCCGCTCCTGGGCCACCACCAGGGGGGCGCAATCGGTGAGCGGGATGAAACCGATCTCCAGATTCACCTTCTCCAGCCGGTTGGCGGCAATGGCGGTGGCGGGGTTGAGGCGCTGGCGCCGGGCCAGCCGCTGCTGGTTGAGGAACTGAACCACCTCTCCCCGCTGGGCGTAGTAGGTGGGATGGGCCGCCGCAGAAAGATGGGTGCGGGGCCGGGGCAGATCGACCTCCATGATCTGGCCGATGTAGGCCTCCGGACCGTTGGTCATCAGTACGATCCGATCGGAGAGCAGCAACGCCTCATCCACGTCGTGGGTGACCATCACCGTGGTGACCTTGGCCTCTTCGCAGATGCGCATCAACTGTTCCTGCAGGTTGCCGCGGGTGAGAGCGTCGAGGGCGCCGAACGGCTCATCGAGAAGCAGCAACTTGGGGCGGAGCGCCAGGGCGCGGGCAATGGCCACGCGCTGCTTCATGCCCCCGGAGATCTGGGCGGGGAACTGATCGGCCGCCGCCTTGAGTCCCACCAGGTTGATGTGGTGCTCGATGATCGATTGCCGCTCGGCTCTGCTGCTCGAAGCCATCACGTTGTCGACGGCCAGGGCGATGTTCTGGCGCACCGTTTTCCAGGGGAGCAGCGAATAGTTCTGAAACACCACCATCCGATCAGGCCCCGGATCGGTGACCTGACGGCCCGCCATCAGGATTCCGCCCTCCGTGGCCTGGGTCAGGCCGGCCAGCAGGTTGAGCAGCGTTGATTTTCCACAGCCGGAGTGGCCCACCAGGGAGACGAACTCGCCTTCGGCGATGTCGAGAAAAACATCCTTCAGGGCGATGTAGCTGCCGCCTCCCTGAAGCGGAAAGCTCTGGGTGACGTTGTCGACCGTGAACAGGGCTCGCATGATTTCAGTGCGCTCCGGTGTTCACGCGGCTGCCGACATAGGCAACCAGCCGGTCGAGAATCAGGCCCACGATGCCGACGTAGACGATCGCCAGGATGATCTGGCTGGCACTGGAATCACCACCGGCGTTGTAGGCATCCCAGATGAAGTAGCCGATTCCACCATCTGCTTTGAGCATTTCCGCAGCCACGATCGCCAGCCAAGCCAGGCCGATGGCGATGCGCAGACCCGTGAACACATAGGGAACGGTGGAAGGGATCACGATCTCGCGGATGTAGGCGGCTTTGCTCAGCCTCAGCACCCGGGACACATTGGTGTAATCCTGAGGGATCTCCCTGATCCCAACGGCCGTATTGATGATGATCGGCCAGATCGCCGTGATGAAGATCACGAAAACGGCTGAGGTGTTGGCGTCCTGAAACAGCATCAGCGCGATCGGGAACCAGGCCAGTGGCGGCACGGTCCGGAGCACCTGAATGACGGGATCGAATCCCTTGCCGATGAAGCGATTCAGGCCGAGCAGCCCGCCGATCGCGATCCCCACCAGCGCCGAGAGGCTGTAGCCGATGCCGACTCGCTGCAGGGAGATGAGGATCTGCCAGCCCAGCCCCTTGCTGGTGCCGCCATCGTCGAAGAACGGCTGGCTGATGTAGGGGTCCCAGGTGTCGATCACCACGTTGATCGGCCCCGGCAGCCGCGCCGTGCCGAGCACTCCTGAGAGCACTTGCCAGGCCAGCAGGAAGGCGCCGATGCAGGCCAGATAGGGCATCACCCCTTTGAGAAGAGCCGTGCGGCGGGATCTTGGCCGCTTTCCGGCGCTGGCGATGAGGGTCATGGTGTTGGGTCTGGACTCAGGCCAGGGCTTTGATCTTGAGGCTGTCGAGATAGCCTTTTGGATCCTCGGGGTCGAAGACCACGCCATCAAAGAAGGTTTCCTTGCCCCTGGAATCGGAGGCGGGAATGGCCTGCTCCTGGCCGATCGCCCTGGCGGCCTCCTTCCACAGATCAGCCCGGTTCACCTTGTTCACCAGCGCATCGATATCCGTGCTGGCCGGCAGATAACCCCAGCGGATGTCTTCGACCACGAACCACTGGTCATGGCTCTTGAAGGGGAAGGAGGCACCATCGGCCCAGAAGCGCATCTTGAACGGGCTGTCCTTCACCACCCGGCCATCGCCATAGTCCACATCACCGGCCAGGCGGGGCTTGATGTCTTCGACCGTGGCCTTGATGTATTTGTCTTTGGCGAGGATCGTGCACATCTCCTCGAGATTGGCGGGATCATCGCACCAGATCTGTGCTTCCAGCACGCCCTTGAGCAGGGCCTGGGTGGCCATGGGGTTCTTCTCCACCCAGTCGGCGCGCATCGAGAAGGCCTTCTCAGGATGGAGCTTCCAGAGCTCGCCGGTCTGGGCCACGGTGAAGCCCAGCTTCTTGTTGACGAGCCGCTCGTTCCAGGGCTCACCCACGCAGAAGCTGTCCATCGTGTCGGTCTGCATGTTCGCCACCATCTGCGGCGGCGGGATCACCACCAGGTCGGCGTTCGTATTGGGATCGATGCCGTTGGCCGCCAGCCAGTAGCGCATCCAGAGGTCGTGGGTGCCGCCGGGGAAGGTCACCGCCGCCTTGAACTTCTTGCCTTTTGCGGCAGCGGCCGCCACGGCTGATCCGAGCCCTGCCTTGTTGTCGATGGTGAGTTTTTCGGGCAGGAAATCCTTGGAGGCGGAGATGCCCTGGCCCTGCAGATTCAACCGCGCCAGGGTCACCATCGGCAGCGGTTGGCTCGACTTAGTGATCGTTCCGGCTGTGAGCAACAGCGGCATCGGCGAGAGGATGTGGGCGCCGTCGACGCCGCCGCGTTCGGCCCCGAGTTCCAAGTTGTCGCGGGTGGCTGCCCAGGAGGTCTGCTTGACCACCTTCACCTCGGGCATGCCGTGTTTGGCGAAGAATCCCTTCTCCTTGGCGATGATCAGCGGAGCGGAGTCGGTGAGGGCGATGAAGCCGAGCGTGGCGGTCTTGACCTCCGGATCAGCGCCCCCTGCAGCCCCCGTGGCCGGAGTGGTGGTGGTGGTGGACTTGTTGCCGCCGCAGGCACTGAGCCAGAGCGCACCTGCCGTGGTGCCGGCAGCGGTGATCAGAAACTTGCGACGGGAAAGATTCGCCATGAAATCCGGTGGTGCGGGGGATCTGGATGCGCAGAACGCGATCCGGACGGGCTCCACAACGAAGCGCACCGAGCCGGTGAGAATTCGGATGGCGCAAAAGCTGACCAACCCTGTTATGTCACCACGGTGAAAGGTTCGTCGAGCGTGGCGGTTGTTACCAACCGATCCGATCACGTGGGTTCACGAACCGTTCAGTCCGAACTCCCGCAGGGCGCCGGGCAGGTTGCGGTGCTCGTGGCCCGGGTGGCTCAGCTTGATCAGGGCAAAGCGCTGCAACTCATCGAGTGCCGCCCAGGCCTCGGCTGACACCGGCATCAGCGCCAGTTGTTCACAGGAATCGGCCAGCACCGTGGGCACCTGGTCGCCTTGCTGCCAGCTGGTCGCCCGTGCCGGCTCCAGCAGGCTGGCCTGCCCCTGAGGCATCGCTGCGGTGCGTTCGATCAACCAGTGCCCCAGGGCTGCGATCGCCGCGGGCTGATCGGGCCAGCCCAGCAGGCGTTCCCGTTCGGCCACCGACAGACCCTGCCAGTGGTTGAGCCTGAGCTTCACACCGGCCAGATCGAGCTTGCGGCGCACGGCCATCGGGATGCAGCGCAGCTCGCCGACGAAGTCCGCCTCAAAGCCGAAGCAGTGGCTGTGCCGGTTCATCGCGCCAGCTCCTGGCGCAGCTTTTCACCACTGCGGGCATGCAGGAGGGCCCGGGCCAGATCCAGGCCTGCCTGGAGGCTGCCGGCCTGGTCGGCCAGCCAGAGGTAGGCGCCCAGGTTCCAGAGCAGGCCTTCGGCCAGGGGGCCCTCCCCGCCCAGGGCGGCCAGGGCATCCTGGCGCCATTGGTCGAGGCTGACCCAGCCGACCTCCTGGCAGGTGATGCCGTGGTCGCGGGGATGGAGCAGGAGACGGCTCACCACACCGCTGCGCACCCGGGCGGTGATGCCGGCGCGGGAGGTGGGCAGATCCGTGGAGCCTTCCAGCCCCTTCACCGTCAGCAGATCGGCTTCGCCCGCCGTGGCAAGGGCCTCCCAGGCCCTGCTCTCGGTGGGAGGGTGAACGAAGCCGCTGATCAGCAGGTGCTCTCCCTGGTGGGGCGTCCAGAGCAGCTCCAGGCTGGCCACCGGTGGGCGTTTGCCGATGGCGTCGCGCACCGGCAGCAGCCGTTCGGCGGCAGGGAAGTGGGCGGGCTGGTGGGTGAGGGCGAGGTTGTGGGTGTCAAGGCGCCGCTGCACTGCGGTCAGGCTGAGGTTTCGCCAGTCGATCCCCAGGGCCGCGAACGCCTCGGCCAGGGTGACGCCGTATTTCACCGGCATCGGTGAGCCGCCATGGAGCACCACGGGCTGGCCGGCGGCCGCCAGCAGCAATGCCAGCAGCGGCAGCAGCGGCGCGGTGCGGCTGCGGCCGTCGTAGGGAACCCCGAAGCAGAGGGCCCGCCGACCGGGGGTGCGCAGCACCGGACCATGGGCGCGGTAGCTGTCGAGCATGCCGCTGAGCTCGATCGGAGCAGGTCGCCGGATGCGGTGGGCGATCAGGAAGGCGCCGAGCTGGGCATCCATCACTTCCCCCTGCAGCATCAGATCCATGGCCGCTCGAGCCTCGATCCTGTTCAGGCCGGTGCTGGTGTGTTCGCCACTGCCGACCTTGGCCAGCAGCTCCCGGAAACGCAGGGCATCGGCCGCCATCACCGGTTGACGCCGGGCGGCTGGGCTGGCCTGCTGAGCCCCGATCTTAGGTAGTGGTTGCAACAAGGAAGCGGGGGGACAGGCGAGAGTGTGGCAGGAATGTGAAGCGCTGGAACCATCATGCCGCTCAGTCAGTCTTCGCCTGAAGCGACCCCCCTGGTGGCCTCCTCCAAGCGCTCCAAGGTGGAGCAGGCCAAGGCCGATTTCTGCGGGTTGGCTCTGGAGCCGAGGCTGGCTGAGCTTGGCCAGGCCGGCTGGGAATCCCTCGACGAAGCCACCCTCACCATCCATCTGAAATGGCTGGGCATCTTTTTCAGGCCGGTGACCCCCGGCCGGTTCATGGTGCGGCTGCGGCTCCCGAACGGGCTGATCCAGGCGGATCAGCTGGATGTGCTGGCCGAGGCGGTGGACCGCTGCGGCGACCATGGCAGTGCCGACATCACCACCCGCCAGAACCTTCAGCTGCGGGGACTTTTGCTCGAAGACATGGGCCCCCTGGTGACTGCGATGGCAGCCGTGGGGCTGACCAGTCGGCAGTCGGGTCACGACAACCCCCGCAACGTCACCGGCAATCCCCTGGCCGGGATCGACCCCGAGGAGTTCGTGGACACCCGGCCGCTCGTGGATGCCATTCAGGATGTTCTGCTCGGCCCGGAAGGCCCGAAGAATCTGCCGCGCAAGTTCAATGTGGCGGTGGGTGGCGCCCCCGACAGCTTCCTGCTTCACAACGATCTGGCCTTCCTGCCCGCCCACCGGGACGGTGACCAGAGCGCTGAACTGGGTTTCACCGTTCTGGTCGGCGGGTTCTTCTCGGCCCAGCGCAACACCCTGGCCATCCCGCTCGGCCTCTGGCTGCGCGGCGATCAGCTGCCAGAGTTCAGCCTCGCGGTGCTGCGTCACTACGAGCGCCAGGGGGATCGCAGCAACCGCAACAAGACCCGCCTGATGTATCTGATCGATGCCCTCGGCATCGAGCGCTACCGCAACGAGGTGCTCGACACCTATGGCGAGTTCGCCGGTGCGGCGGCAGCGGCGGCGGTGTCACGCCACGACGGCTCCCACCTGGTGGACCGGGCCCCCCGCGACATCTGCGGTGTCCATGCCCAGAGGCAGGACGGCCTCCACTGGGTGGGTCTGCATGTGCCGATGGGGCGTCTGGAGGCCTCCGGCATGGCGCTGCTGTCCCGATTGGCCCGCATCTACGGCAGCGGCCAGCTGCGCTTCAGCGAAAGCCAGAACGTGCTGATCTGCGATGTTCCCGGTGAGCGGCTGGAGGCCCTGTTGGCGGAGCCGTTGCTGCAGCGGTTCAGGGTCGAACCCGGCCCCCTGGAGGCCGAGGCCGTGAGCTGCACCGGCAACCGTTACTGCAGCTTTGCCCTGATCCCCACCAAAAGCACGGCCCAGGCGGTTGTGGAGGAACTGGAACGGCGCCTGGAGCTGCCCCAGGCCGTCCGCACCCACTGGACCGGCTGTCCCAACGCCTGCGGCCAGCCGTACATGGGCGAGATCGGTCTGATGGGGGCCAAGGCGCGCCTGGATGGTCAGATGGTGGAAGCGGCCAAGATCTTCCTGGGTGGCTCGATGGCGGCGGAGCCGCGTCTCGGCGAACTGCACGACAAGCCCATACCGCTCAGCCAGCTGTCCGATGTGCTCGAAACGCTGCTGGTGGAGCGTTTCGGAGCCCGACGCCGACCAGGGGTCTGACTGCTGCTCTCCCCAGCCAGGCCCAGCGGGACCGGCTCGGGGGACTGGTCGGGAGCGGGGGAGCGGCCGGATCCAGCGCGGCCAGGGCCTGGCGGTCTTCGGGATCCTGGCCTCCGTAGAGCAGGCGGGTGATCCGCTCCGGGTCGATCTCCAGGGCCAGCACTTCCTGCCAGAGCCGCGCGCTCAACACCGGGTCGGCCCGCCTGAACTGGGCCTCGGCCAATTGGCGCACCAACTGGAAGACGAGTTGCTGCTGTTTGCGATCGGTGCAGCTGAGCATCGCTTCCGCCTGGGAGGCCCCCTCGGGCGCCGGGCGTCGCGCCGGGTTCGAACCGCCGGCGCTCCGGCTGGGTCTGGCTGGTGTCACGGTGGCTTGCATCGCCGGTTCCGCAGGGAGGGGTTGGCTTCTTCCTTGCTAAGCCGCTGCCCGGGCCGAACACAGAAACCGGAGAAAACGTATCAACGGCTACGCGTCGATCAGCTGATCCCGCCGTGGTCGGCGGCGGTGCCATCCTGGACATCACCGGCTGTCCCACAGCGCGTGGCAGCACCCTCACCCCTGGAACGCTTGCTGGTTCCCGCCGCGCTGCCGCCACCGGGGAGCCCGGAGCGCTGGCCCTGGCTGCAGCGGCTGCGTCGCCAGGACAACCCGGATTGCGGCGTCTGGATTGAGGCCCTCGAACGGGGCCAGCTTGAGCCGGCAGTCGATCTGCTGGCCGTCCTGGCAGGGCGCCTTGACGGAGCCGGCAGTGATCGGCTGCTGGCCTGGTGGCTGGCCACGGTCGGTGACCCTGACTTGCTGCCGTTGATCGGTCGCGTCCGCACACCCCGGTCGGCCGCCCTGCTGCGCCAGGCCGTGAACGAGCGCACCGCCCCGGAGCAGCGGTTGCCCTTGCTCCCGTTGCTGGGCCATCAGCGCGATCCCATCGACTATCCCCTGCTTGCCCGGCTGAGCCTGGAGGCCGGCCCCCTGCCGCTGCGCCGGGCAGCTCTGGAGGGCCTGGCGCTGGGGTTGAGCGCCTGGCCGCTGGCGGCCCTCCGCCGGCAGCTGTTGAGCCTGGCGGGCGACCTCCAGCCCCAGCTGGCAAGCCAGGCCGTTGATCTGCTGGCCAGGCTGCCCCGGGGTCGCTGGGCCCTGTTCCCCCTCACCCGCCGCCCCCTGGATCCGCTGGTGGGGCAACGGCTGCGCCGCCGTTGGGCGGCCCTGCCCCCCAGCCCGCTGCTGCTGATCGTGCACGGCCGGGCCGGCGGTGTGATTCCCGGGGAACTGCAGAACCTGGCGAGCGAACTGGAGCGGCTGCGGGGCCGGCCGGTGCGGATCCAGGCCCTCACGGCTCAGGCGCCGCCATCCCCGGCCAGCTTCGGCACCCCGGCTGGATCCGCGGACCTCCAGCCCTGGCTCACCCTGGTGCCGCTGTTCCTGCTGCCCGGCAGCCACGTCCGCATCGACGTGCCCGCCATCGCCACCGCCTGGCGTGCCCACGGCCCCGTGCGCCGCCTGCCCTTTCTTGGCGCCTGGCCGAGCTGGCAGCGAGCCCTGGCTGCCGAACTGGCCGCCATGGTTCAGGTGCAAGACGGTTCCGCGGACTCCGGCCCCGGGGCACCCCTGCTGCTGCATCATCCGCTTGAGGATGGCCTGGGTGCCCGCTATCTCGTCCATCTCCAGTCGGTCACCCAGGCGCGCTGCCTGCCCACTCCATACACTGCGGCAGATCTGCAGGAGATCAAACTGGCGATCCATCCCGGTGCCCTGCCCCTGGCCCTGGCGGCCAACCGGCTCACCGAAAGCCTTCCCGAGCAGCTCGGAATGCCGTTGGTGGAGAGGCCCCGGTTCCGGCAGCTGTTGGTGCGCGAGCTGGAGGCGCTGCCATGACCGGCAAGGTCTACCTGGTGGGGGCCGGACCAGGGGATCCTGAGCTGCTCACCCTCAAGGCCCACCGCCTGCTGAGCCAGTGCGATGCCCTCGTCCATGACGCGCTGGTGCCCCGGGCCCTGCTCGATCTCACCCCAGAAGGCTGCGAACGGCATTTCGTCGGCAAGCGCCGGGGCCACCACTCGGTTCCCCAGCCCAGCACCAACGCCGTGCTGGTGGAGCTGGCCCAGCGTTGCCGCTGCATCGTGCGGCTCAAGGGCGGCGACCCGTTCCTGTTCGGCCGCGGCGGCGAAGAGGCCGCCCATCTGGTGGCCGCTGGGGTGCCCGTGGAGGTGGTGCCGGGTGTCACCGCCGGAATCGCGGCGCCCGCCTACATGGGGATACCGATCACCCATCGCCGGGCCGGCTCAAGCGTCACCTTCGTGACCGGCCACGAAGAGCTCGACAAGGCCCGCCCTGCCGTCGACTGGCGTGGTCTGGCCCGCAGCAGCGACGGGCTGGTGATCTACATGGGCCTGCACAACCTGCGTCGGATCGGCGAGGAACTGATGGCCGGCGGTCTGGATCCAGCCACCCCTGTCGCCGTTGTCCAGCAGGGAACGGTGCGGGGCCAGCGGGAGCTGGTGGCCAGCCTCGGCGACCTGGCCGACCGGGTGGAGGCTGAGGGCTTCGAATCGCCGGCCATCGTGGTGATCGGCCGGGTGGTGGCGGAGCGGGTGCCGAGCTGTGCGCCCTTGCCGGCGTCGGTTGAGATGCCGATCCCCTTCTGAGCCGGTCCCCGGCTCACTCCAGCTTCAGGGACTCGCCGGTGCGCTGGCGTCGCTCCCGGTCCTGGGCATCGAAGCTGGCCATGCAGTCGCCCCGGGGCGCCAGCAGACAGCTCACATAGCTGGAGGCATCGATCAGGGCGGCGCGGATGGCCTTGGCGGCGGGAGTCCGCTGCGACTGGGCCGTGTTGGAGCCGAAGTTCAAGGTGCCGGCGGCGCCGGTGAGCACCTGTCCGGTGGTGCCCATGTTCGGGGCCAGCAGCAAGGCGCCGACCGCCGCCGGCAACAGGCTGACGCCTTGTTCTCTGGCTTCGGCGGTGTTGGTGGCCCGGCCCTCCACGGTGCGGCGCCCCACCACCTCGCCGGTGCTGCTGTCGACGACGCGGATGTCGATCGCCACATAATCCTTGGTTTCGACCTGCTCCTTGTTGGTGCGGAAACCGAGCAGGCCGAAGTTGCTGCCTGTGCTCTTGTTCTCCACGTTGGAGTCGTAGGAGGAGACAGTGCCCAGCACGATGTAGCGGGCGCCGGTCATCTGACCCTTCTGGGCCGCGTTCGAGCCCTTGCGGACGATGCCGAGCTCGGTGAGCTCCTGTTCGGAGAGCACCTCCTTGAGGTTGCTGCGCTCCACCACCTGCAGATCGCCGGTGGCCTGCAGTTCGTTGGCGAGCATCGCCGCCAGATCTTCCGCCACCGGACCCTGCCACCACCAGGTCCGCTGGGTGACGGTGTTCTTGAAGTTCGGCACCGAAACGGTGGGCCGGCCGACAGGCCGACTGGCCGGCCGACCCGCCTGGGCCTGGGCCTCAAGGCTGCTCAGGCCCAGGCTGACCGTGACCAGAAGGGCTGCCAGGCGGAGAAAGCGGGGTGAACGATCGGTCAAGACAGACGACTCCAGCGGCACGGTGTGCCGTCATTCAAGCAAGGGGAACCAGAGCCACTCCCCCGAAGGCGTACCTGCCGACTTGTACGATCAAATCTTCCCCATCGGCCTCCACCCGGCTTGGATTCCGTCACCCGTGCTGGGTTCCGTAGCGGTTCGCACGGCTCGGACGCGGAAGCCTTCGGTTAGGTGGTTGAACTTTCAGGCGTCACCTTGCGGCCGGCGTTGTTCCATGTCCAGCTCCGTCCTGCAACCCAGCGATTCCAGAGCGCCGAGGCCGGCGCCGATGTTCGAGCTGATCCCCTACGAGAAGTTCCGCGACACGCCCTCGGTCCGCTTCTTCGACATCACGGTTCCCACCTCCAATGCCCGCGACCTGGTGGTGCACACCGGGCCGGCGATCAGCCCTCCCGATGACCCGGAATCCGGGGCCTGGCAGTTCTATCTGCACCCGCACCAGGAAGACAACCTGCTGGCCATGCACGGCGGCCGCACCTTTTTCCTGGTGAATCTGGGCTGGAACTATCCCTTTCACATCGTGCGGCTCGATACCGGCGGCGACATCCTGCGGATCCCGCCAGGCACCTTCCACCGCTCCGTTTCCGACCCTGACGGCTCCCTGGTGCTGAACCAGGCCGTGCGCAAGGCAGGCGTGAGCCTGGTGGAGGAGTTCCGGGTGTACAACAGCCATCGGATCCCGAGGCTGTTCGCCGTCACCAGCCAGACCGCCCCGTTGCCGAAACTGCACGGTGTCAGCTGGTAGGTGCGGAGCCTGGGACAGCCCAGCTGGATGGGGCTGGCCTCTCCCACAGGCGGAGGGTTTGCGGCAATCGGGCTTTAAAGTGAGTACTCACTTTTTTGAGTCTCTGTGGCCCGGGCCCTTCCCGCTCCTGCCGCCGAGCGCAGGTCCGCTGCCGTGCGCGCCCTGATCGAGCTGGCCGCTTCGATGGCGCCCGATGCGATCAGCACAGCTGCCATCGCCGAGCGCATGGGCCTCAGCCATGGGGCCCTGTTCCGCCACTTTTCCAGCCGGGACGACCTCTGGGCTGAAACTGTTCGCTGGGCCACAGAGGCCCTCTGGCAACGTTTTGATGCCGTCGACTCCGGTGCCCCGGAGCACCCCATGGAGAGGGTTGAGGCCATCCTGCTGGTCCATGTGGGTTTCGTTCAGGAACATCCAGGGCTGCTGCGGATGCTGTTCGCGGAATTGCAACGGCCGGAAACCAGTGCCGCTCGGGAGACCGGCCGAGCGTTCATGGCCCGCTACCGCCAGCGGCTGGCCCGGCTGCTGCAAAACGCCCAGGAGCGGCGGATCCTGGATTCCCAGCTGGATGTTCCAGCCCTGGCCGGCCAGGTGCTCGCCGTCTATCAGGGCCTGATGCTGCAGGGTCTGATCAATGGCAGTCTCGCCGACCTCCCGGCCCGGACCCGCCAGGCCCTGGCTGTGCTGTTCAGGGGGCTGGGGCCACAGCCGGCCGGCCCAGCAGCAGCACCAGGGGGATGGCGGCCAGGAACACCACACCCACCACCTGGAACACGTCGCCGAAGGCCAGCAACGCCGCCTGCTGATTCACCTGCTGATTGAGCAGATCCAGGGCCTGGTTCTTTACCTGCCCGGCCGCACTGCCGCGGGATTGCAACCATTGCTGCAGCTCCTGCAGGTGATCCAGCAGCAGGGGGTTGGTGGTGGACAGGGACTCCACCAGGCGGGCCCGGTGCAGACTGCTGCGCTGGTCGATCACCACGGTGAGCAATGCGATGCCGAAGCTTCCCCCCAGCTGGCGGGTGAGGTTGAACAGTCCGCTCCCAGCTCCCACCTCCTCGCGGGGCAAGGAGCCCAGGCTGGCCAGGCTGAGGGGCAGGAACATCATCACGGTGGCAACCCCGCGCAGGATCAGGGGCCAGTAGAGGGAGTCTTCGCCGGTGTTCGGGCTGATGGCACCAATCCAGCCCATCGTCAGCACCATCAGCAGGGAACCCGTCACGATCAGGAGGCGGGGATCGAAGCGGGCCACCTGGCGGCTGAGCAGCCCCATGCTGAGCGCTGAGGCCAGGGCCCCCGGCAGCAGCAGCAGCCCGGTCTGGGTGGCTGTGTAGCCGAGTACGGACTGGGCGAAGATCGGCACAACGAAGACCGTGCCGTAGAGCCCCAGTCCCAGCACCATCGAGAACAGGCAGCCGGCCGCCAGGGTGCGGTGGCGAAGCACCCGCAAGTCCACCGCAGATCGGCGCTGGCTCAGTTCCCAGGCCACGAACACCGGCAGGCTCACCGCCGAGAGCAGGGCCAGCTGAACAATGGCCTTGCTTGCGAACCAGTCGAGCTGGCGGCCCTGCTCCAGCACGATCTGCAGGCTGGCCAGGCAGAGGATCAGCAGGCCGATTCCGATCCAATCGACGCCGCTGCGGCTGCGGGACAGTTCGGAACTCCGCTCCGGGGGCATCACTGCCAGCGCCATCAGCACGGCCAGGATCCCGAAGGGAAGGTTCACGAAAAAGATCCAGCGCCAGCCGAGGGCATCGGTGAGCAGGCCGCCGAGGGTCGGTCCCAGGGCCGGTCCGGCCAGCAGAACCACGCCGAACACCCCCTGGGTCTTGCCCTGCAGCGACGGCGGGACCGCCTGGAACATGATCGATTGGGCCTTGGCCAGCAGCCCGCCTCCGAGCAGACCCTGCAGGATCCGGGCAGCCACCAGGGTCGGCAAGGTAGGGGCCAGGCCACACAGCACCGAGGCCACAGTGAAACCGGCCAGGGAGAACAGGAAGGTGCGGTTCTGCCCGAAGACATCACCCAGCCAGGCGATCAGCGGGATCATCACCACATTGGCCATGGTGTAGCCGGTCACGACCCAGCCCACTTCCGCCAAGGTGGCGCCCAGGCTGGCCTGGATGCTGGTCAGGGCCACATTGGTGATGCTGGTGTCGAGCACCTCCAGCAGGGCCGCCAGGGAGGCTGTGAGCACCACGCCCCATTGCCGGGCGCTGAGCCGCTCCGGCGAAGGCGCCCCAACGGCGGTGCTCACGGACGCAGCACCCGCACCGAGGCCGAAAGGCCCGGGACCAGTTGCTGCCGGATCCCGGCGGGGAGCTGGGCCAGTTCGGAGTGCTCATCGAGTGCGATCCGCGCTGTCACCCGCTGCACCACCTTGGTGAAATTTCCGGTGGCGTTTTCGGGGGGAAGCAGGGCGAAGCGGGCCCCGGAGGCCGGTGCCAGGCTGACGATCCGGCCAGCGAAGACCCGGCCGGGGAAGGCGTCGAGCCTGATCTCGGCGGCCTGGCCCAGCCGCAGGCCCTCCAGCTGCGTTTCCTTGAAGTGGGCCTCCACCCAGGGATGGATCCCCACCAGCAGCATCAGCGGCTGCCCGGTCTGGACCTGGCGACCCGGTTCCGCCTGGCGAGCACCGATCCGTCCGGGCACCGGCGCGAGCAGGTGCGTGTAAGAGAGCTGCAGGCGCGCCTCAGCCACTGATGCCCTGAATTGGTCGATGCGGGCGCGGGCGGCTGCGGCTTTCTGGGCCTCCACACCCACCTGCCGATCACTGGAGTGGGCCTGCTGGGCGGTGGCCAGACTGCGGGTCTGTTGGCCCAGGGCCTGCCGGAAGGTGGCGCGGGCACGGTCCACGTCCTGCTGGGACACGCCCCCCTGGCTGAGCAGGAACTCCAGGCGTCTGAGCTCCGCGCCGCTGCGGATCAACTCGGCGCTGGCCTCCTCCTGATCGGCCCTGGCCTGGTTTCCGGCCGCCTGTGCGGCACTGGCGGCGCTGCCGGTCTGGGCCGCCAGGGCATCGGCCTGGTGTTCGGCCTCCAGGAGGTTCGCTTCGGCGAGCTGCAGCTGGGTGCGTGCGTCGCGGTCATCGAGTGCCACCAGCAGAGCGCCGGCCGTGACGGCCTGGTTGTCCGAGACAGCCACCCGGGAGATCGTTCCAGGAACACGGCTGGAGATTTCAGTCAGGCTCGCTTGCACCTGCGCGTCATCGGTTTCCACCGCCCCCTTGTGCAGGGCCATCCAGCCACCGATGCCGGCCGCAATGGCCAGGCCCACCCAGGGAATCAGCCAGAGGAGCTTGCCAGCAGCCTGCCGGGAGGGCGGCGGGATGGGGTGTGGGCCAGGGGACGGCTCGGCCTGGGGCGATGCCGCCCGAGGACTGTCGAGGATGGCGGGGAGGGAAGGGCGAGCCATAGGAAGTGAGCGCTTGCTTACCCTAATCAGCTTTTGCCCATTCAGGCTGCTGCTCCCGGTTGCTGCGTTTGGCCGGAAGGATTTTCCAGGCCCACACTGTTGAACATGGGGGTCCCGAGGATCGAACTCGGCTCAGGCGGATTATGAGCCCGTTGGAATGTCAGTCATACCAGCACTTCAGAGAGCTTCTGTGCCTAGCTGCTGCCTAAGGGCAGCTTTGCAGTCCGCTTTTGAGCACTGATGACGGCCGGGTCAGCACATCGAAACAGCCGCGAAGGATCCCTATGGCGACAGTTCGCAAGCCTGCTGCAGGCTCCGTACGTGCCATGACCAAAGACTGTTACCCGCCCAGCCGCCAAGGGCTTGGTCATCTCAATCGGTAGTAGCCGATACAACTAGCGGCGGATCCAGAAGTGGAGGCGTCAGCATCCCAGCTTCGAGGGACTGGCACTGACCCAATTTCAATGCCAAAATGATTATGCTAACGAAGACATCCTCTCCAGCAAATTTATTAAGAAGCAGGAGCTTTATATGAAGAAAGACATTATATCTTCGACTGCAATCACGCTGGAAGAGCTTGAGGCTCCAGTATCTGTTGGGCACCTCAAAAAATCAACGTCGCCCCCTGACAGACTTTAAAATAAGCAATAGAATTGGTTCAGTTCAACACAGCTGAATGGGACAGCGTGGATTCTGGGATGAGGAGAAGCGCATCCACAGGCTTCAGCAGAAGAAGCCTACGTTAGCGACCCTATCCGAGACGA
>NZ_JAHLYV010000035.1:0-182255 GCF_025128115.1 Synechococcus sp. CS-1326
CGCCGGCCTCCTGATCATTCGACAGGGAGAAAACCGACTCGACTTAAAGTACTTGATGCCAGTCGCCAGGAGCATCTGCACGTGCAGAGGATTTCCTTGCGGCGTCTCAATATTGCCTCAAAAGTGGCAATATTTCGAGGTTCCCTCAAGCCATTCCTGGTCTCAAGGAGTATTATGGCGACGCCGCCTACTATGAAGTTGGCTGGGGTGATCAGGAGTTCTACCCATCACGAAACCTATCAATCGGTCTAACCTTGCAAGCGATCCTCAGGTCGGAAGGCGCTGTGATGCACGTTGTTGCTATCCCGGCTTCTCCGAAGACGTTTTTTGACTCAAGCGAAGTTATCAGCACCTGTTTAACCGATCAACAAGTTTCTGCTCTGGCAGCATTTGTGGCAAACAGTTTTGCCCGTGACCATCAAGGAGGCATTGTCCGCCTCATGCCGGGCCTGTACGGCAACAGTCGATTCTTTCAAGGAAAGGGACGCTTTTCCTTGTTCCATACGTGCAACAACTGGACTGCCAAAGGATTGAAAAGCGCCGGAATGAAGCTATCTTCGACTTTTTCCCAGACCTCCCTGCAGGTGATGAGCGCGATCCGAGAGCTGCGACAGCAATGCGCCTTGCCCCCCAACCCCACGCTCAAGAAGATGCAACGCAACCAGGCCGCCTCATGATCCTCGCGTTGAACAAAGAACCTCCTGCCCGACAACTCCCACGATCTGGTGGGGTGAGGAACAAGGCTGCGCAACCGTCTGCCGAACACGCCAATGGCGATCGGGTGCTTTGGAATCGGCTTTTTTGTGCTGGGCATCGGCTGTCTTCAGCTTGCTGCGCCACGCCAACCAGCTGGGCTGTAAATGGGCGATCGGCACAGCACCGATGAGTGTAGGTAGGTGGTTGGGCCTGGCCGGCTGGCTGGCGCTGGGCTATGGCGGTGTCTGCCTGCTGGTGTTCCTCACCCAGCGCTCGTTGATCTATCTCCCCCAGCCCGCCGCCGATCCGTCCGGCCAGCTGGTGCTGCAGGTGGAGGGCAAGCGCGTGCTGGTGGCCCATCGCCCCCATCCGGGTTCCCGGGCGCTGATCTACTTCGGTGGCAACGCCGAAGACGTGTCCCGCACCCGCGCCGAGCTGGCTGCCCTGCTGCCCGACACGGCCCTTTACCTGCTCCACTACCGCGGCTACGGCGGCAGCGAGGGGAGCCCCAGCGAAGCGGCCCTGCGCGCCGACGCCCAAGCCCTCCATGCCCACGTGGCCAAGCGCCACGACGCGATCACGGTGGTGGGCCGCAGCCTGGGCACCGGCCCGGCGGTGCATCTCGCTGCCACCCGCCCGGTGCAGCGGCTGGTGCTGCTGGTGCCGTTCGACAGCCTGCTGGCGGTGGCCCGCGGCGCCATGCCCTGGCTGGCGGTGGATCTGCTGCTGCACGATCGCTGGGATGCGGCCGCCGAGGCGCCCCGGGTGCGCGCCCCCACCACGATCGTGGCGGCGGTCTTCGATCAGGTGGTGCCATCGCGCCATGCCGAAGCCTTGCACCGCGCCTTCCCGCCCGGCGTGGCGGAGCTTGTGCTGGTGCCCGACCTCGACCACAACACGCCGGTTCTCAGCTCGGCGGCTTTCCGCGCTGCGCTGCAAGGCCAGATCGAACCGCGATCGGCTGAACCAGGCAGAGGGGCTGCATCGTTCGTTGCTGAAGCCGGGGGCTTGATTGCCTGAAAAAGCCCTTGCCGACCAGTGGATCCATTGAAGCGCCGTGGAGCCATTCGAATCACTGAACTGCATTGTCAGCAATGCCAATAGGTGTCTTTGGTGTAGCCATCCTCAAGGCATTATCCAGAGATGTATCATTCGGCTGATCGCCAGTTTACGGAGTTTTGCGGCATGTCATTTACCATTGAATCAGCTAGCAATATCTTCCCTGAAACGCTGGCTGCAGATGTGGTGCCAGCCACGATTGCCCGGTTCAATCAACTTGAGATTGAAGACAAATTGGCTCTGATCTGGTTTGCCTACCTGGAAATGGGCAAGACGCTCTCGATTGCGACTCCCGATCCTGTGAATATGCAATTTGCCAGTAGCACGCTCAGCCAAATCAAGCTGATGAAATTCAATGAGCAAACGCAGTTAATGCATGACCTGGCCAGTCGAACGGATCGGCCCATCTGCCGCATTTACGCCACCTGGTCAGTGAACATCAAACTTGGCTTTTGGTACCAATTGGGCAAATGGATGGAAGCAGGAATTGTTACCCCGATACCACACGGCTATCAACTTTCAGCCAATGCTTCGGCGGTCCTGCAGGCGATTCGGATTGTCGATCCTGGTCAACAAATTTCGATCCTCCGCAATGCCGTGTTGAATATGGGCTTTGACCAAGCACAGTTGGGCAGCTACAGCTCGGTGGCGGAACCGTTGGTTCCTGCCAAGGACAGGGCCGAGCGCACCCCGATTTCTGCCATTTCTGGCGTGGAAAATCCAGTGATCCTGGAGTATATGGACAACCTGAATGCCAATGACTTTGATGCCCTTGTACAACTTTTTGCTTTGGATGGTGCCCTGCAACCCCCCTTTCAAGGCCCGATCGTCGGCCAGGATGCCTTGCTTCGCTTTTTCCAGGAGGATTGCCAGAACTTAACACTGTTACCTGAGCAAGGCATCACGGATTCCAAAGAAGATGGCTACACCCTGATCAAGGTCACCGGCAAGGTGCAAACCCCCTGGTTTGGCCAGGATGTGGGCATGAACGTTGCCTGGCGATTCCTCCTCAATCCAGACAACAAGATTTTCTTTGTTGCCATTGACTTACTCGCTTCTGCCAAGGAGTTGCTGAATCTGTCTCCTTAGATTGTCTTCCTGCCCAGCAGGCAGGCACTCAAGTGGTTCACGCTGAGCTATCAGCGATGATGAACATTACTGAATCTTGTGTTCAAGTGCCGAGTAGGGCGTTCACAACCCAGGCAATGGCCATGAAAATGATGAAGCAAGGCTGGCTGCAATCCCAGGAGTGGGAGGGCTGGCAAACGTATTCGGCTCGCCATAGAACACGAATGTTGCTCAACCGATTCCGGTGCGGCAGAGGTTGAGCACGTCGGCCATCGAGCGGATCTGATCCATCGTGGTTCGCAATTGGGAGGCGCTGATCAGTTCCACCTTCAGGTCGATGCAGGCTGGTTTGCCATAGGCGGTGCGCACGCGGGCATCGCTCACATTGATGCGGCTGTCGGAGAGGCGGGTGAGGATGTCCTTCAGCACGCCGACCCGATCGAGCACTTCGATCCGCATCTGCACCGGATACCGGCGGTGCTGCGGGTCGGCGAGCGGATTCCAGCGCACCGGCAGCCGGCGTTCCACCGGCATCTGGTTGACGTTGGCGCAATCCTGGCGGTGGATGGTGATGCCGTGGTTGCCGAGGGCGACGCTGCCCACGATCGCCTCCCCCGGCAAGGGGCAACAGCAGCCCCCGAGCCGATACTCCAACCCCTCCAGCCCCAGGATGGCGGCGCCGCCGGCATCGGCTCCGGCGGTTGAATCAGCACCCGGGCCGCTTCCGGCCCTGGCCGCCACGCTTCGGGCCAGCTCTTCATTCGAGAGCACCGGGGCGGTGGCGGCGCTGGCCAGCCGCACCTCCTCCCGCAACCGGTTGAGCACCTGATGCAGGGTGACACCACCGAAGCCGAGCGAAGCGAGCAGATCCTCCGTGCTGCCCAGATTGCAGCGGCGAGCCACCTTGGCAAGGGCCTCGCCATTGATCAGCGCATCGAAGCCGTTGCGGCCCAGTTCCCGCTCCAGCAGCTCCCGACCCCGCAGGATGTTTTCCTGGCGATGGCTGCGCTTATACCACTGGCGGATACGGTTGCGCGCCGTCGGGGTGGCCACGAAGTTGAGCCAGTCGAGGCTCGGCCGCGCCGTTTTCGTGGTGATCACCTGGACGAAATCACCGTTCTGCAACGGCGTGGCCAGGGGACAGAGCCGGTCGTTGATGCGGACGCCCTGGCAATGATTACCCACCTCCGAGTGGATCCGATAGGCGAAATCCACGGCGGTGGAGCCGGTGCGCAACCCCACCACATCCCCCTTGGGGGTGAAGACGAACACCTCCTCATCGAACAGGTCTTCTTTGATCGAGGCGAGATAGTCGCTGCTGTCTTCACCGCCACCGTCCTGTTGCCAATCCACCAGCTGACGCAGCCAGTTGAAACGATCGGTGTCACCCCCGGCGGCCGGTGATCCCCCCTCCTTGTACTTCCAGTGGGCGGCGATGCCGTACTCCGCCACCTGATGCATCTCCGTGGTGCGGATCTGCACCTCCACCGGCCTGTGCCTGCCGATCACCGCCGTGTGCAACGACTGATAGCCGTTCGGCTTGGGCAGACCGATGTAATCCTTGAAGCGGCCGGGAATCGGCCGGAAGGTGTCGTGCACCACGGCCAGAGCCCTGTAACAGCCCTCCACATTGGTGGTGAGGATGCGTACGGCCGCCACATCGAAGATTTCGTGGAAGGCCTTCTGCTGGTGGCGCATCTTGCTCCAGATCCCATACAGATGCTTCGGGCGGCCGGTGACCTCGCACTGGCTCAGCCCAGCCGCCCTGAGGCGATCCTTGAGCAGGGACACGGTGACCGCAAGCCGGTCTTCCCGGTCGCTGCGCTTGCTGGCGACCTCCTGCTTGATCTCGCGATACGACTCGGGCTCGAGAATCTTGAAGGCCAGATCCTCCAGCTCCCATTTGAAGCGGCCGATGCCGAGGCGGTTGGCCAGCGGCGCGTAGATCTCACGGGTTTCGCGTGCGATCCGCAGCTGCTTCTCCGGTTTGAGCGCCCCGAGCGTGCGCATGTTGTGGAGGCGATCAGCCAGCTTCACCAGCACGACGCGGATGTCGCTGGCCATGGCCAAGAACATGCGGCGCAGGTTCTCGGCCTGGGCCTCGGTGTGGTTGGTGAAGTGGATGCCACCCAGCTTGGTGACCCCCTCGACCAGCGCCCGCACCTCCGCCCCGAAGTGGGCCTCCAGCTGCTCGGAGCTCACCTCGGTGTCCTCGACCACGTCGTGGAGGAATCCGGCGGCGATCACGCAGGGGCTGGCGCCGATATCGCGCAGCAGATCGGCGACAGCGATCGGATGAATGATGTATGGCTCGCCGGTGGCCCTCACCTGGCCGTCATGGAGCTGGAAGGCGAAATCAAAGGCTCGAGCGAGCAGGGCTTCGCCATCGCTGGGGCAGCTCTCCCCTGCTGCCGGTGGAACCTGCTCGATGCAGGCCTCCAACCAGGACGGCAGGGCAACGCCGTAGTCGGCGGCCACCTGGATCCGCTTGCGGCCGAGCAGGAAGGCGGGGCCGCTTGGCTGGGAATCGCTGCCGGCACTGAAAACCGCCGGGGCTTCGCCCCGCGGGCGGGTGATCAGGGAGCCGGCGATTTCGGTCATCGGAGCTGGCTGATCATTTGATAGTAGGCAAAATGACCTGACAACGGCCACCTGACCATCGATCGCTCCATGGCCGCACCCCGCAGCCCTGGCCCGGTGCTGGCGATCCACGATCTCGTGGTGAGCTACCCGGGTTCCACGGCCGCACCCACCCTGCAGGGCCTGGACCTGCGGCTCGACCCCGGCGACCGGCTGGCCCTGGTGGGGCCCTCGGGCTGCGGCAAGAGCACCGTGGCCAGGGCCGTGCTGCAGCTGCTGCCCGCCGGCAGCGTCTGCAACGGAGAGCTGCTGCTGGTCGGCGAGGATCCGCGCCGATTGAACCGTCCGGCCCTGCGCCGCCTGCGGGGTGAGGCGGTGGGCCTGGTCTTCCAGGATCCGATGACCCGGCTGAATCCGCTGCTCCGGGTGGGGGACCATCTCACCGACACCCTGGCCGCCCATCGACCTGACTGGTCACGACGGCGACGGCGGCAGCGGGCCGCTGAGCTGCTGCAGCGGGTGGGGATCGGCCCGGAGCGCTACGACAGCTATCCCCATGCGTTCAGTGGCGGCATGCGCCAGCGGCTGGCGATCGCCCTGGCGATGGCGCTCGAGCCCGCCCTGGTGATCGCCGATGAACCCACCACCAGCCTGGATGTGGCGGTGGCGGCCCAGGTGATGGCCGAGCTCACCGGCCTCTGCCGCGACAGTGGCAGCGCCCTGCTGCTGATCAGCCACGACCTGGCCATGGCCGGCCGCTGGTGCGACCAGATCGCCGTGCTGGATCAGGGGCGCCTGGTGGAGCAGGCCGCCTCCACGATCCTGCTCACCCAGCCTTGCGCCCCCCTGACCCAGCGGTTGGTGGCCGCCGCCCGGCTGCGGGAGGGGGGACGCTCGCCCCTGGCCCAGCAGGCGGCGCCACTGCTGGAGGTGGAGGAGCTGCGCTGCTGGCACCCGCTGCCGTCGCTGCCGTGGCAACGCCGCTGGCTCAAGGCCGTCGACGGGGTGGGCCTGCAGCTGCGGGAAGGCGAAACAGTGGGCGTGGTGGGGGCTTCCGGCTGTGGCAAGAGCACCCTCTGCCGCGCCCTGATGGGCCTCACCCCGGTGCGCGGCGGGGCGGTGCGGCTGCAGGGCCGCAACCTGCGCGAACTGGGCGGCCGTGAGCTGCGC
Source organism: Synechococcus sp. CS-1326 (assembly GCF_025128115.1). Classification (NCBI taxonomy): domain Bacteria; kingdom Bacillati; phylum Cyanobacteriota; class Cyanophyceae; order Synechococcales; family Synechococcaceae; genus Synechococcus; species Synechococcus sp. CS-1326. Next base: position 6,574 of record NZ_JAHLYV010000035.1, read on the forward strand.
CAGGCCCGGCGCCGCATCCAGATGGTGTTCCAGGACCCGCTCGCCTGCCTCAACCCGGCAATGACAATTGGAGAGGCCGTGGCCGATCCGCTGTTGATCCATCGGCTGGCCGGTCGCAGCGAAGCACGGCAACGGGCACGACGCGGGCTTGAAGCGGTGGGACTGAGCCCGGCCGAGGCGTTCGAGAACCGCCTGCCGCGCCAGCTCTCCGGCGGCCAGCAGCAACGGGTGGCGATCGCCCGGGCCCTGATCCTGGAGCCCGCCGTGCTGCTCTGCGACGAGAGCGTCAGCATGCTCGACGCCGAGGTGCAGGCGGAGGTGCTGGCCCTGCTGCGGGAGCTGCAGCGGCGCCTGGGCCTGGGGATGCTGTTCATCACCCACGACCTCTCGGTGGCGAGCGGCTTCTGCCAGCGGGTGATCGTGCTCGATGGCGGCCGCATCGTCGAAGAGGGCCCCGGCGATCGGCTGCTGGAGCAGCCTCAGGCGGCGATCACCCGCCAGCTGGTGGCGGCTTCGCCCCGGCTGCCCGCCCTGGCCTGACTGACCCGATGACCGTCACACCCTCTCAACGCCGCCGCAAGCTGCGCCGCCTGCTGGGCCTTTTTCTGCTGGTCAACGCGATCGGCATCGGCGTGGCCGCGGCGATCTGGCTCTATGGCCAGGAGATCCAGGCGGTGAACAACCTGCGGCTCCAACTGGCCGCCCGCCTGCCACGGCCGCTCGTGCTCCCGCTGATCGGCGTGCTGGGCGGCGGCATCGCCGGCGGCCTGATCGCCTTCCTGGAGCCTGGCGCCAAGGGCTCGGGAATCGTGCAGGTGATGCTCTGGCTGCGGGGTGTGCCGATCCCGATGGGCTGGCGGGTGGCGGTGGTGAAGCTGCTGGCCAGCGGCATCGCGATCGGCAGCGGCATCCCGGTGGGGCCGGAGGGCCCCTCGATCCAGATCGGTGCCTCCCTGGCCCGGGAATCCGCCGATGCCCTCCAGGCTGATGGCGGTGATCGGCGCCTGGCGGTGGCGATCGGCAGCGGTGCCGGCCTCGCCGCGATCTTCCATTCGCCGCTGGGGGGGCTGGCCTACAGCCTTGAAGAACTGCTGAAGCGAGCCGACATTCGCGTGAATGCGATCGCCGCCTTCGCCACCTTCGCCACCGTGGCCTGGACCCGGCTGCTGGCCGGTCATGGCGGCGGACCCGCCTGGCTGAAGCAGCTGGCGCCGATCATCAGCTTCCCCAGCCAGCTGAGCGAATTCCGGCTGGTGGATGTACCGGTGCTGCTGCTGCTTGGGGCGGCAGCCGGGCTGCTGGCCATGCAGTATCAGCGCTGGATCCTGAAGATGCGGCAGGGCTTCTTCCGGCTGCGGCTGCCGGTCTGGCAGTTGCTGCCGCTGGTGGGGCTGGCGATCGGCCTGGGCTGGTCGCTGCTGCCGCCTTCCTTCGACAACCCCGACAGCCTCGGCTTCGACGCCCTGCAGGGCCTCGACACACCGCTCAAGGCCCTGGTGGCCCTTGGGGTGCAGGCGGCGGGTACGGCCGTGGCCGTGGCGGCGGAAGCCCCCGGCGGCTTCCTCGCCCCGGCCCTGGTGGTGGGCGCCTGCCTCGGCACCCTGATGCAGCAGCTCTGCCTGCTGCTCTTCCACACCGCCCCGGCCACCCTGCTGTTCGCCGGCGGCGGCGCCTTCCTCGGAGCCCTCACCCGCACGCCGCTCACGGCGATCCTGCTCACCTTCGAACTCAGCAAGGACTACGCCCTGCTGCTGCCGATCGGCTTCGCCACGCTCACGGCGATCGCCGTAGCCGACCTGTACGAGCGCGACACGATCTTCGACCTGCTGCGCCAGGAAGCCCTGCGCGAGCTGGAGCCAAGGGAGTGAACCAGGCTCCTGTCGCCTTGGTCGAGCCGATCGATCTGCTGGCGATGCCGGCGGCCCTGCGGCGGCGCACGCTTGTTGCCTACGGGATCGGCGATGCCGGCACCGGCATGGCCGCGGCGCTGATCGGCTTTTACCTGTTTGTGTTCTACACGCAGATCGCCGGGCTGCCCCCCTGGCTGGCCGGGCTGGTGCTGATGGTGGGACGGGCCTGGGATGCGGTGAGCGATCAGCTGCTCGGCTGGCTGAGTGATCGGACCCGCAGCCGGCTGGGGCCCCGCCTTCCCTGGATGATCGGCAGCGCCGTGCCACTTGGCGTGAGCATGGCCCTGATGTGGTGGTTTCCGCCGGGCGGCGAGCTGCTGCGCTTCGGCTGGTTCGTGCTGATCTCGGTGCTGTTCATGGCCGCGTACACCGGCGTGAACCTCCCCTACTGCGCCCTCGCCACCGAGCTCACCGGAGACACCCGGCTGCGCACCCGTCTCAACGCGGCCCGCTTCACCGGTTCGATCCTCAGCAGCCTGGTGGGCCTGCTGCTGGGGGCCCTGCTGGTGGGCGGAGGCGCCCCCGGCTACCTCTGGATGGGGGTGGCCAGTGGCGCCGTGGCGATCGTGGCCACCCTGCTCTGCTGCTGGGGCCTGGCCCCAGCAGCCCGGGTGTGCCGGCGGCCATCGGGGCGCGCCGAGCCGATCACCACCCAGCTGCTCCGGATTCGCCGCAATGGCCGCTTTCTGCGGGTGGTGGGCCTCTACCTGCTGCTCTGGGGTGCCCTGCAGCTGATGCAGCCGGTGTCGCTGCTCTACCTCTCCGAGGTGATGCACGTACCGATGGATTGGAGCACCTGGATACTGATCCCGTTCCAGCTCAGTGCCATGGCGGGGCTGGAACTCTGGAGCCGGCTGGCGGCCCAGCGCGGCCGGCTGTGCGCCCTGCGCTGGGGCTGTGGGCTCTGGATCGCCATGGGGGCTCTGGCCATGGTGCTGGTGCCCCTTGATCCCGGCCTGGCCCCGTTCGCCAGCCTGGCCAACGGGCTCAGGTTCACCCTGCTGCTGCTCGTGGTGCTGCTGATGGGTCTGGGAGCCTCCACCGCCTACCTGATGCCCTGGTCGCTGCTGCCGGATGCGATCGATGCCGACCCGGAGCGGCCCGCCGGCCTGTTCACCGCCTGGATGGTGCTGACCCAGAAGCTGGGCAGTGCCGTATCGGTGTTCCTGCTCGGCAACCTGCTCAGCTGGAGCGGCTTCGTGGCCGGGCAGACCCTGGAGCAACCCCAGACAGCGCTGCTGACAATCCGGCTCAGCATCGGCCTGATTCCGGCCACCCTGGTGCTGCTCGGTCTGCTGGTGATGCGGGGCTGGCCGCGGCGTTCAGCCCCGTCAGGGTTCGCTCCAGGCCATCAAGAATGAAGGCGAGACCGAAGCCGAAGACATGGAGCCCGTCGTAGCGGCGTGCGATCACCTCCAGGGTGAGCCCGTTCAGGTGGGGATAACGATCGGCGGGAAGCTGCGGCAGGAAGGTGGCGGCGATCGCGGCGTAATCGTGCGCCTCGATCGGGAAATTCAGCTCCTGCAGGGTGAACCCATAGACGTGGTTGTCGATGGCGTTCAATCCATGGTCGGCCTGCTGCAGGGAAAAGCCCGCCTCCGCCAGGCAGCCGAGCGAAGCATCCACATAACGCAGCATGGCCGGCCCCGTGTTCAGCCGCGACAGAATCGCCAGCGCCGCCCAGGGATGGAGGCGCAGGACCTTGTGGGCTGAAGCGGCCCGCTCCCGCATCGCCGCTTTCCAGTCCCCGCCGATCGCCGGCAGGGCGATTTCGCCGACCACGATTTCAACCAGGCCGTCCACGATGGCGTCGCGGCTGGCCACGTGGTTGTAGAGCGACATCGCCTTGACGCCGAGCGCTTCGGCGAGCTTCCGCATCGTGAGCACAGCCAGCCCTCCCTGATCGGCGATCTCCAGGGCCGCGTGCAGAACCCGCTCCCGACTGAGGGGCAGCCGGGCGATCGGCTGCTGAGAGCTCAGCCCTGCCCGGTTCTCCGGCTCCAATCCCGACCCGCCAGTGCGAACCAAGCTTACGGTGTATGCTTTGCTTACGTTGTAAGTAGTGGTGAGGCCATGGCGGTTCACGGCAGGGCGCAAGCGCCGCAGACAGGCAGCAACCAGGCCGGCGGCTCCACCCCGCTCCCCGCCACGATGCAGGCGATCACCCAGGAGATCTACGGCTCGCCGGCGGTGCTCTCGCTCCAGACGGTTCCTGTCCCCACGATCGGCCCCCGGGAGGTGCTGATCAGGGTTCACTCCAGCTCTGTCCATGCCGGTGACTGGCATCTGATGCGTGGTGAACCCTTCCTGGTGATCCGCCTGCTGTACGGAGGCCTGCGCCGGCCGAAGATCCGGACCCTCGGCTGTGATGTGGCCGGCACCGTGGTGGCCATCGGCAAGGGAGTCAGCCGCTTCCAGCCCGGCGATGCGGTGTTCGGCGATCTCTCTGAGTGCGGCTTCGGCGCCTTTGCCGAATACGCCCGCGCCTCTGAATCATCGGCCCTGGCGATCAAACCGGCCTCGGTCGGATTCGAAGCCGCCGGCACGGTGGCCTGCTCGGCCCTGTCGGCCCTGCAGGGCCTGCGCGATCTGGGCCGGCTTGAGGCGGGACAGAAGGTGCTGATTCACGGAGCCGCCGGTGGGGTGGGCTCCTTCGCGGTGCAGATCGCCAAAGCCTTCGGCGCTGAAGTGACCGGCGCCTGCAGCGCCGCCAAACAGGCAATGGTGCGCTCGATCGGCGCCGACCACGTCATCGACTCGGCCGGGGCGGATTTCAGCGCGGATGGCCGCCGCTACGACCTGATCCTCGATACGGCGGCCTTTCGGCCCCTGGCCGACTTCCTGCCGGCCCTGACGCCAACCGGCACCTACGTGCTGGTGGGTGGCTCGATGGCGCGTTTCTTCCAGGTGATGCTCTGGCAGGGACCCTGGATCTGCCGCACCAGCCGCCGCCGGGTTGCCGTGCTGGCCTCGAACCCCAATCCGCTCGATCTGCAGGTCCTGGCCGATCTGCTCGAAGCCGGCAAGATCACGCCGTTCATCGATCGCCGCTGCGGCCTGAAGGACGTTCCCGCGGCGCTGGCAGCCCTTGAACAGCGGCAGGTTCAGGGCAAGGTCGCCATTGCGGTAGGCGCTGAACCGGCCTCGTAGCGCTCCACCGCCGTCTCCACGTTGAAGCAGAGGCGCTCCGGACCGAGCGTCCTGCCCAGCTCCGAGTGGCGCACCACCCGCAGACTGTCCGGATTGAGCCCGGCCAGCCACAGGCTCACGCCCTGCTTCCGTTGCTTGCGCTCCGCCTCGGTGAGCCGCTTCAGGGCGGAATACTCGATGTCGATCACGGCGCTGCAGTCGATCACCACCACCCGGGGTTCGGCCCGCTCGATCAGCGCCTCCATCTGGGCCCAGACCGCCTGGGCATTGGCGAAGAACAGCCGCCCCTCGGCCCGCAGCAGCAGCAGACCCGGCCAGGTCTGGTCATCCGGGTGGGCGGGGTGGTGGCCCAACCTCGGTCTGAACACATCCGTGCCCCGCTTGCGGGCCAGCACATAGACCCGGGGATTCATTTCCTGCTGCGCCAGCGCCAGCAACGACACGATCACCGCCACCAGAATTCCGCGCAGGGTTCCCAGCAGGGCCACGCCGGCGCAGGCGATCAGGGCCCAGTGGAACTCAGTGACCCGCACCCTGCGGATAGCGATGAAATCGGCGGGAGCGATCAATTCAGCCGAATACACCACCACCACAGCGGCCAGAACCGCCAGGGGCAGCCGGGCAATCAAAGGAGCCAGCAGCAGCAGGGTTCCCATCGCCACCGCCGCCGTGACCAGCTCGGCCAGCTGGGAGCGGGCACCCGCCCTGCGGTTCACGGCGGTCTGGGTGGTGCCACCGCCGGCGGCCATGCCACCCAGCAGCGCCCCACCGATGTTGGCCAGCCCGAGGGCGAACAGTTCCTGGTTCGGGCGCGGCTGGGGTTCCTTGCTGCTGGCGAAGGCGCGGCCGGCGGCGATGCTTTCGGTGAAGCTCATCAAGGCGATACCGGCGGCGGCCGGCCACATCCGCTGCGCCAGAGCCAGCTGCGGCAGGGTGAGGCCGGGCAGTCCCGGGGACACCGGGCCGACGGTGGCCACCCCAAGTGCTTCCAGCTTGAACAGGGCCATGGCAGCGAGGGCAACCGCGATCGCCGCCAGGGGTGCAGGCAGCCCCGGCGCCAAACGGGGCAGGCTCAGCAACAGCCCGATCGACAGAAGCGACAGGACCACTGTGGGCAGCGAGGTCTGCGGCAACTGGCCCACGACTGCGCCGATGTCGGCAAAGAAGCCGGCCCTGGTGATGGGAACGCCGAGCAGCTTGGGCAGCTGATCCACCACGATCACCAGGCCGATCCCCGACTTGAAGCCCACCAGGACTGATTCGGAGATGAAGTTGGCAACGAAGCCGAGCCGCAGCAGCGCAGCCAGCAACAACATGGCTCCCACCAGGGCCGCGAGCGTTGCACTGGCCACCAGCAACTCCGCCGGCGCCGCCCCCGGGACCACCCTGTTCAGCTCAGCCCCGACCAGGATGGCCAGGGTGGTGGTGGTGCTGACGCTCAGGGGCCGCGAAGACCCCAGCAGGGCGTACACCAGCATCGGCACCAGGGCTGTGTAAAGCCCCACCTCCACCGGCAGGCCGGCGATCGTGGCGAACGCCATCGCCTTCGGCAGCACCACCGCCGCTGTCGTGAGCCCGGCCAGCAGATCGCTCCGCCTCCACTCCGGCCGATAACGGCGGATCCAATGCTCCCAGGGCAGGAATGCCGAGCCACTCATCCGACACCTCCAGCCGACAGGCACCCGGCTGAAGCTTGCCTGGTCAGAGCGACGGGAGTGTGGCGCCGGAGGCGGCGATCAGCGGCGCCTCCTGAAACGGCCACACCCGGGGCAACTGCGGCGCGGCCAGGCCGCGCTCCGCCCGGATCCGGGCCCAGATCCGCGTGAACCAGAAGCGGGCCGCCTGGCTGGATGGTCCCCGGTAGCGAGCGACGAGACCCTGCTCCATGCGGCCGCAGGCCATCTCACCGGCGAGGCCGGCGCGATCGGCGCGGCAGTGCTCGATCAACCGCTCACTCAACGGCATCGGCGCAGCCCACACCAGGCTGCCGAACACCGGCAGGCCATCAAGGCCATGGTCCCCCTCCAGGCTCTCGCCACCGAGCTCGAGCCGATCCGCCACGCTCCACCGGCCCTCGCGGCGGATCTCCAGCAGAGAGCGCCAGCGGCCGCTGCCAAGCTGCTCGCCGTCGGCGCTGCGACCCAGCCGCACCACCTCGGCCCCCAGCCAGCTGGCCCCGGCCGCCAGCTCCACCCGGACGACCTGTTCAAAGAGCCCGGCGGCAAACACAACCAGCTCCTGGGGCAGCCATTCCAGATCAGCCCCTTCCGCCAGGCTGCAGGCCAGTTCCTGGCGGGCCCAGCGGCCCTGGGGCGTCAGCCGGGAGCGGCCGATCGAACCGTAGATCTTCTGGGCCGCCACGCTGGTGATCAGGGCACGGCTGCCGGCTTCGAGCGCCACCTGAATCGAGAGTTCATCCCCACCCACCAGGCCGCCGGCTGTGTGCAGCAATGGCAGCTCACAGCGACCATCCGCAGCGGCGAAGGCCTTCTGGAACTTGAGCGGGGCTGTGGTTCCACCCTGGTGGATGGTGGCACCGCCGGGCGTGGAACCCCGATGAAAGAGCATCTGGGCGCTACCACGCCAGGAAGCAAGGGGAGCTGGAGTCATCCTGGTGATCGTCGACGCCGGATCGGTCGATTCCCGTATCGATTGCCACCGTTCCGACCCAGCGGTCTGGCGATGGTGGCGGATCATTCCCTGGTTTCCCTTGCTGCAGATCCGCCCGTGAGCGCCCAAGCCAGTTCTCCGGTCCTGCTGGAACGGCGGCACGACCAGCCTGCCCCGGGGATCCAGGCCCTGCGGCTGCCGCTCAGCGCCGACCAGCGCAGCAGCCTGCGGGGCCACCGCCGCAGCGCCTGCGGCAGGGACCTGCTGCTGCAACTTCCCCGTGGCAGCGCCCTGCTGCCAGGGGAGGCCCTCAGCGACGCTGCCCAGGTCACCGTGGTGATCGTGGAGGCGGCGGCTGAACCGCTGCTGCTGGTGAGCAGCTCCGATCCCCTGGCCCTGCTGCAGGCCGCTTATCACCTGGGCAACCGCCATGTGGCCATGGAACTCCGGCCCGGCCAGCTGCGGATCCTGCAGGACCCTGTGCTCGAGATGCTGCTGCGCCAACGGGGCCTGAGCGTGAAGCCTCTCACCGCTCCGTTCCTGCCGGAAGCGGGAGCGTATGCCGGCGGCGGGGATGGGGGAGGCGGCCATCAGCATGACCACTGATTCCCGCCCGCACCTGTGGCAACTGCTCAGCCCCGCCCTGCCAGTGGGCGCCTTCAGTTATTCGGAGGGGCTGGAGGAGCTGGTTCAAGGCGGAAGGCTGGGAAACGCCGAGGCCCTGCGGCGCTGGCTGGAAGCGGAGCTGTGGCGAGGGGCGATCACGATCGAAGCGGCAAGCCTGAAGCCACTCCAGTCCGCCCTGACGAGCTGGCGCGACGCGGAGGACCGGAACGATCAGCTGGCCGCCGCCGCCGCCGCATCCGACCTGCTCGATCGCGACGGCTGGCTGCGGGTCCTGCGGGAGGCGCCGGAGCTGCGGGCCCAGCAGTGCCAGATGGGCCACTCCCTGCTCCAGCTGCTTGGCGAGCTGGGCTGGCCGCTGCCCGGCAACGGCCACGCCATCAGACCGGCGCGCCTGGGCTGGCCAGCCGCCTGGGCCTGGGCGGGCCTCTGCCTGGAGCTGGAGCTGGAGGAGCTGGTCGAGGCCTATCTCTATGGCTGGGTGGCCAACCAGGTGAGCGCGGCTGTGCGCCTGATCCCGCTCGGTCCCACCCAGGGACAGCGGCTCCAACTGGCGATGGCCAGCCTCCTGGGCGAGCGGGCCATCGCCCTGGTGAACGCTGATCCGCATCAGCTCTGGAATGGCGGCGTGGGGGCAGGGATGGCCCAGCTCCGCCATGCTGAGCTCTATTCCCGTCTGTTCCGCAGCTAGCGCCACACAAGCCACCCCGATCACCGTTTAGAACCCGATCCACCAGGGAGGAATCGTGGGATGAGCAAGTTGCGCCTGGGGGTGGCCGGGCCGGTGGGTTCCGGCAAAACGGCCCTGGTGGAAGCTCTCTGCCGCCGGCTGCGTGATCGCCTTGAGCTGGCGGTGGTCACCAATGACATCTACACACAGGAAGACGCCCAGTTCCTCACCCGGGTCGGGGCCCTGGAGCCCGAGCGGATCCGGGGCGTTGAAACGGGTGGCTGTCCCCACACGGCCATCCGCGAAGACTGCTCGATCAACCGGGCGGCGGTGGAGGAGCTGGAGGAGCGCTTTCCCAACCTGGATCTGGTGATGGTGGAGAGCGGCGGCGACAATCTGGCCGCCAGCTTCAGTCCCGAGCTGGTCGACCGCTGCATCTACGTGATCGATGTGGCGGCCGGTGACAAGATCCCGCGCAAGGGCGGCCCGGGCATCACCCGCTCCGATCTCTTGGTGATCAACAAGATCGATCTGGCGCCGATGGTGGGCGCGAGCCTGGAGGTGATGGAGCACGACGCCGGGCGGATGCGGGGCGGCAGGCCCTGGTGCTTCACCAACCTGCGCAGCGGCGAAGGGGTGGAGCAGGTGGAAGCGTTTGTGTGGCAGCAATTGCCACAGCTGGCCGGTGCCGAACCGGAGCACTGAAGCGATCAGCCAGGGCGAGCGGAGCGCTCCAAGGACAGCAGATCCTCAAAGTGTTCCAATCGCTACAAGGTGTTCATGGCAACAGTCGATACGGTCCTGTACCGCCGATGAGCGGACCACTCTTCAGGAGATTGACCAGATGAAGCCAAACTCGATGCAGCTGACTCGCCTGCGGCAGGCCTCGCTGCAAAAGGTTTCCCTCAGGATTCTTGGTGGCAGCCTGGCTCTGGCCACCAGCATCACCCTGGCCTCCTGTGGGGGCGGCGCCGAAAAAGCCGCTGATGGAGGCGGTGGTGAGTTCGACGGTGAAGTGAAGGTGGGCATCCTTCACTCCCGCTCCGGCACCATGGCCATCTCCGAGAACACGGTGGCCGAAGCCGAGCTGATGGCGATCGAGGAGATCAATGCCGCCGGCGGCGTCAAGGTCGATGGAAAGAAGCTGAAGATCGTGCCGATCGAAGAAGACGGAGCCTCTGACTGGCCCACCTTCGCCGAGAAGGCCACGAAATTGATTGATCAGGATCAGGTCGCCGTGGTGTTCGGCGGTTGGACCTCAGCGAGCCGCAAGGCGATGCTGCCGGTGTTCGAAGCCAAGGATCACTTTCTCTTCTATCCGATTCAGTACGAGGGCCAGGAGTGCTCGAAGAACATCTTCTACAGCGGCGCCACCCCGAATCAGCAGGCTGAGCCCGCCGTGTCCTGGCTCCTCAAGAACAAGGGCAAAGACTTCTTCCTGGTTGGTTCCGACTACGTGTACCCACGTACAGCCAACACGATCATCAAGGAGCAGCTCAAGGCTGAGGGAGGCAACCTGGTCGGCGAAGACTATCTCCCCCTCGGCAACACCGAGGTGGCACCGATCATCGCCAAGATCAAGCAGGCTCTTCCCAAGGGCGGCGTGATCGTCAACACTCTGAACGGCGACAGCAATGTGGCCTTCTTCAAGCAGATGAAGGCAGCCGGGATCACCCCTGGCAATGGCTACGCGATCATGAGCTTCTCGGTCGCGGAAGAGGAAGTGGCCGCCATCGGCCCTGAGTACCTCGAAGGCACCTATGCCGCCTGGAACTTCTTCCAGAGCCTCGACACACCTGCCTCCAAGAAGTTCACCGCCGACTTCAAGGCCAAGTACGGCGAGAAGCGGGTCACCAATGATCCCGCTGAATCCGCTTACAACATGGTCTACCTCTGGGCCAAGGGTGCTGAAAAGGCCAACAGTGTCGATGACAACAAGGTTCGGGAAGCCTTGATCGGGGTGAAGTTTGATGCTCCCCAGGGCCCGATCGAAGTGCAGCCCAACCACCACACCACCGAACTGGTGATGATCGGTGAGGTTCAGAAAGACGGCATGTTCAAGATCATCGAGAACCAGGGCATCGTCAAACCGCTGGCCTGGAACCAGTTCGTGCCCGAAACCAAGGGATACACCTGCGATTGGACCCAGGACCGCCCCGACGCGGGCAAGTTCAAGATGTGATCGGCCAACCGGCTTGATTGCTCAGGGAGCTGCTTTGCTCCCTGAATTCCAGGCCGCACCTTTTCTACGGGTGCGGCCTCTTTTTTCAGACCCATTCCTATCGCAGGTCCCCAACGGGACGCCATGGATCTTCTCTACGAAACGCTCTTCAACGGCCTGGCCATCGGCTCCGTGCTGGTGCTCGCCGCCCTCGGTCTTGCCGTTGTCTTCGGCCTGATGGGCGTCATCAACATGGCCCATGGCGAGTTGATGATGCTGGGGGCCTACACCACCTATGTGGTGCAGAACCTCTGCAAGGAAGGTCCTCTCGAAGCGCTCTTCCCCATCTACATCCTGGTGGCCATCCCCCTGGCCTTCCTGGTGAGTGGCCTGGCCGGACTGCTGCTGGAGAAAACCGTGATCCGGCGCCTCTACGGCCGGCCGCTGGAAACCCTGCTGGCCACCTGGGGGGTGAGCCTGATCCTGCAGCAATTCGTTCGCTCGGTATCAAGCGCCTTCATGGTGGGCCTGGTGCTGGCCGTGGCGATCGGGCTGCTGCTGCCGCGGTTCACCCCCAGGCGCTGGTGGGAGCAACGCTGGACGCCGATCATCGGCGTCTCCAGCTGGCTTGTGGCTGGCCTGGTCGGGATTCTGGCCGCATCTGCCCTGGGCACGAACCGATCCATGGATCAACCCTGGTTCAGCGCCCGCAACCTGGATGTCAGTGCGCCCGATTGGCTGCAAGGGGCAGTTGATGTCGGCGGGGTCACGATGCCCACGGCCCGTCTGTTCATCATCGCCTTGAGCCTCGTGGCCCTGCTGGCGGTCAACTGGTTCCTGCAGAAAAGCGTCTGGGGGATCAGGATCCGCGCCGTCACCCAGAACCGGTCAATGAGTGATTGCCTCGGCATTCCAACCCAGACCGTCGATGCCCTCACCTTCCTGGTGGGCTCCGGCCTGGCCGGTGTGGCCGGCGTGGCTGTGACCCTGCTCGGATCCGTCGGCCCGAATCTGGGCGGCAACTACATCGTCGACTGCTTCATGGTGGTGGTGCTCGGCGGGGTCGGCAAGCTGCTCGGCACCGTGGTGGCAGCTCTGAGCATCGGGGTGCTCAGCTATGTGATCGGATCGGGCTCGCTGCTGCTCGTCTGGCCGACGATGCCAGCTGGAATGAATGAAGTGATCACCTTCTTCGCCACCACCTCAATGGCGAAGGTTCTGGTGTTCATCCTGATTGTGGTGTTCCTGCAGTTCAAGCCAGCCGGGCTGTTCCCCCCCAAGGGCCGCATGGTGGAGGCCTGAGCCATGACCGCTACCTCCCCATCCACCCTTCGCCGCTGGTTGCCCTGGGTGCTGATCGTGGCAGCCGGATTGATTCTGCCGGTGCTGCTTCCCCCCTTCCGCCTCAACCTGCTGGGCCGATTCCTGTCCCTTGGCATCGTGGCCCTGGGGATCGATCTGATCTGGGGTTTCACCGGCATGCTCAGCCTCGGCCAGGGGATCTTCTTTGCCCTGGGCGGCTATGCCATCGGCATGTTTCTCACCCTCGACAACCTCGAGCCCGGCAAACTGCCTGAATTCTTCGACCTGTATGGCGTCAAGGAATTGCCCGGCTTCTGGCAGCCCTTCAACTCTCCGGTCTTCACCTTTTTCGCGATCTGGGTGATTCCTGCCGTGGTGGCGGGGTTGCTGGGTTTTCTCGTTTTTCGCAACCGGATCAAAGGCGTCTATTTCTCAATCCTCACCCAGGCTGCCCTGCTGGTCTTCTTCAATTTCTTCAACGGCCAGCAGAAACTGATCAACGGCACCAATGGCCTGAAGACCAGCACCGCCCAGATTTTCGGACAACTGGTTGGCTCCGATCTGATGCAGCGCTACATCTTCATGATCACCGTGGTTCTCACCGTTGCGGCCTGGTTTCTCTGTCGTTGGCTCACCACCGGTCGATTCGGCGATGCCCTGATCGCCATTCGCGATGACGAACCGAGGATGCGGTTCACCGGTTACAACCCCACCACCTACAAAACCCTCGTCTTCGCGGTGGCCGGCGGGCTGGCCGGTATCAGCGGAGCCCTGTACACCGTCCAGTCCGGCATCATCTCGCCCCAGTTCATGGCTGTGCCCTTTTCAATCGAGATGGTGATCTGGGTGGCCGTGGGTGGCCGTGGCACCCTGATCGGCGCGGTGCTCGGAGCCGTGGTGATCAACTACGCCAAGAGCCTGGTCAGTGAGCAGCTGCCTGAAACCTGGCTGTTCATCCAGGGGGGCCTGTTCCTTCTGGTGGTCACGGCCCTGCCCGATGGACTGGTCGGCTGGTGGCGGCTGGGCGGAGTGGCCAAGCTGCAGGCGATGGTCGGCTGGCCTCCCCGCTCCCCCACTTACCCCGCCCTGGATCTTGATCCGGCCCTGCGCTCAGAAGCGGGCTCGATCGACTCCAGTGCAGAGCTCGAACCCATTCGGCCCCCGGGAGCACAACCATGACCAGTCGATCCGCCCCGAGCGCCGATCAACCGCTGCTCGAGCTCCGCTCGGTGAGCGTCAGCTTTGACGGCTTCTGGGCGCTCAAGGATCTCAACCTGAGCCTTTCCGCCGGCGAGTTGCGGGCGGTGATCGGACCGAACGGCGCCGGCAAGACCACCTTCCTCGATGTGATCACCGGCAAGGTGAAGCCCACCAAAGGCGACGTGATGTTCCGCGGTCGATCCCTGGTCGGCACCGCCGAGCACCGAATCGCCCGGCTGGGCATCGGCCGCAAGTTCCAGACCCCCAGGGTGTATCAGAACCTCACACCCCGTCGCAACCTTGAGCTGGCGGTGAGCGGCAATCCCTCGCCGCTCAACCTGCTGTTCGGTGGGCTCGATGCGAACGCCCGTGACCGGGTGCAGCATCTGCTCGGAGTGGTGGGGCTTGAGCCCTACGCCAATCAACTGGCCGGGGGACTGTCCCACGGCCAGAAACAATGGCTGGAAATCGCCATGCTGGTGGCCCAGGATCCAGACCTGCTGCTTGTGGATGAACCGGTGGCCGGCCTCACCGATGAAGAAACCGGTCGCACCGCCGATCTGCTCAAACAGCTCTCCGGTGATCACACCGTGCTGGTGATCGAACACGACATGGACTTCATCCGCGAGCTCGATTCCCAGGTCACGGTGCTGCATGAGGGCCACGTGCTGTGTGAAGGACCGATGGATGAGGTGCAGAGCGATCCAAGGGTGATCGAGGTGTATCTCGGCGTCGAAACCGACGATCTCGAAAGCGTGGAGGACATCGAATGACGACGACAACTGCTCCGATTCCCCTGCAGGAGGCCAGCGGTGAGGCTGGCAATCAGCTCACCCTGCGCGGCCTCAACGTCTATTACGGCGAAAGCCACATCCTCAGAGATGTCGATCTGAGCGTGAAACCAGCCCAGATGGTCTGCCTGATCGGCCTGAACGGCGTCGGCAAAACCACCATGCTCAAAACGATCGTGGGGCTGCTGCGGCAGCGCAGTGGCACCGTTGAGATCGGCGATCGGGAACTCTCCACCCTGCCGCCCCACCAGCGGGCCCGAGCCGGGATCGGCTATGTCCCCCAGGGCCGCGAGATCATCCCCCAGCTCACCGTGCGCGAGAACCTGCTGCTGGGCCTGGAAGCCCTGCCGGGGGGGCTCTCCCGCAACCGGCACATCGATCCGCTGGTGTTTGAGCTGTTCCCGGTGCTCGAGAAATTCCTGGCCCGCCGCGGCGGCGACCTCAGCGGCGGCCAGCAGCAGCAACTGGCCATCGCCAGGGCCCTGCTCGGCAAACCGAAGGTGCTGTTGCTCGATGAGCCCACCGAAGGGATCCAGCCATCGGTGGTGCTCGACATCGAGCGGGCCGTCAAACGGATCATCGCCACCACCGGCATCAGTGTTCTGCTGGTGGAGCATCATCTCCATTTCGTGCGGCAATCCGATTGGTATTACGCCATGCAGAAAGGTGGGATCGTGGCCAGCGGTCCCACCAAGGCCCTGAGCAAGGACATGATTCACCGCTTCCTCAGCGTCTGAACGTCAAGCCGGAATGAGCTGGCTTCTCCTGTTGAGCCTGCTGCTGCTCGCTCCCCTGCTGGGCCTGGCCGCTCAGCCCTACCAGTGGCTTTCTGAGCTGGGTTTCAAGCTTCAGATGCTCTGGCCGCTCGGCAGCGGCCAGCCCCTGAGACCCGTGCTGCTCGCCGCTCCGCTGCTCGGCACCTGGGCCCTGGTGGCCCTGGCCAACGGTCCGCTGCGGCGGGGCGCTGGCGGCGGGGTGACCCCCGTGCTGGCCCTGCAGGAGGCCGGCAGCGTGAACCAGGCAGGCGCCAGCGCGGCGCGGCTCAGCCTCGGCACCCAGCTGATCCGGCTCCCCCTGCTGGCGCTCACGCACCTGGCCGGCCTGACGGTGGGAATCGAATCCCCCTCGGCGGCCCTGGGGGCCAGCCTGGTGCTGGCCGCCCGAAGGCGGCTGCCGCCGTTGCAGACCCTGCCGGAGCCTCTGCTGGCGGCAGCGGGCGGCGGAGCGGGGCTTGGGGTGGCCTTCCAGTCGGCCCTGCTGGGGGTGGCCTATGCCGCCGAGGAGCTCAGCGGCCGCCTCTCATTTCCCCTGGTGAGCAGTTGCCTGATTCTGGGCAGCATCGGGACCTTGTTCGCTTCAGGCCTCGGCGCCCCGGCGATGGATCTGCTGCCGATCCGCGCTGGCGTTCCCCCGGCGGCGCTCTGGCCTGGTCTGGCCGCACTCGGCCTGGTCGGCGGCCTGCTGGGGGGGCTGTTCGTGCGCCTGCTGGGCTGGGGATCCCACTGGGTGGGGATCGGGATGCAGCGGCATCGTCTGCCGGTGACAGTGGCTCTGGGCCTGGCGATCACCTGCCTGGCCAGCCTCAGCGGGGGCTGGAGCCTCAACGACGGCCAGCTGCTGATGGTGCATCAGGTGCAGGACAGCACGACCCCGGTGCCGCTCTGGGTGCTCCTGCCCCGGGGTCTGGCCGCCCTGCTCAGCCTGAGCATCGGTGCTCCCGGTGGCCTCATCCACGACACCATGTCGCTCGGTGCGCTGCTCGCCTCGCCCTGGCTTGAGGGCCTTGGCGGGGTGGATCGATCGACACTTGTGCTCAGCGGAGCGGTGGCCCTGTTCAGCGGCGCCTGCCGCACCCCGCTGTTCTGCAGCCTGTTTGTGGTGCGGATCAGCGGTGATGCCTCCCTGCTGCCAGTGCTGCTGCTGCTGGCGGCTGTTGCGGCTGTGGTCGGCAGCTGGATGACCCCAGCCACCTGGAACGAGCTGCAGCTCAGCCGCTTCCGAGCAACGATCGCCAGAAGCGCTCCGGATACGGCCCCACCGGCAGGGACCGCCCCGCCAGGCTGAGCACCGGCCGGCAGCCGAGGCTGTTGATCAACAGAGCCGCACCAAGCTGGTCCGGCTGAAGTGGGGCCTCCACGGCCAGGCCGAGCTCCAGGGCCCGGCCGCGCATCACCCCCGGCAGGCAGCCCGTGCTCAGGGGCGGCGTCAGCCAGGTTCCAGTTCCAGCCCGCAGCACGAGCAGGTTGGAGCTGGTGCCGCAACAGAGGCCACCGGCGGTGCTGAGCAGCAGGGCATCGTCGGCGCCGGCGGCGCGGGCCTCCCGGCGCGCCTGAACCATCGGCCCGTAGGCGAAGCTCTTGCAGCGGCTGAGCAGGCTGGCGGCATTGCGTTGTTCGCTGGCACTCACGATCAGACGAACCGGCTCGAAGCAGGGCTCGGCGGCGCTGAGCTGCAACCAGAACCGGGGCCGTGGTGACGCTTCATCCGGCCCGGGCAGATCCAGGCCGCGGCCAGCGCCGATACCCCGGCTCCAGTTGAGCCGCAGGGCACCGGTGCTGATGGCGCTGCGCCGCAGGGCCTCGGCCAGCAGGGGCTCCAGCCTGGCCCGATCGGGTGGCCGCTCCATCCCCAGCAGTGCCGCACTGGCCTTCCACCGCTCCAGATGCTCCGGGAGCAGCTGCGGCTGGCCCGCTTCCACCAGCACCGTTTCAAACAGGCCATCGGCAAGCAGCAGGCCGCGATCGGCCAGGGGCAGCCCCAGCTGCACAGGCGAGCCCCACTGGCCCGGCGCAGCTGCCGCTTCAGCAGCGTCGGCCTCGGCGGGGCTGGCGATCCAGGCGATCGGCTTCATGCCAGGGCCTCCAGCAGAGGCCGGAGTTTCCAGCCCAGCTCCTCGGCCTCGCCGGCCGGATCGGAGTCGGCGACGATTCCGCAGCCGGCGTGAGCCCGCAGCCGGCGGCCCTGGAGCATCACGCTGCGGATCAGGATATTGCTGTCGAAACTGCCATCGGACCCAAAGCGGAACAGGGAGCCGCAGTAGGGTCCGCGCGCCACCGGCTCCAGCTCGCCCAGGCGCTGGCAGGCGCGGATCTTGGGGGCGCCGCTGATCGATCCACCCGGCCAGCAGGCCCTCAGCAGGTCCACCACGGTGCAATCCCCCCGCAACTGCCCTTCCACCACCGAAGTGAGGTGATGAACCTGTCGGTAGCTCTCCAGCCCCACCAGCTGGGGCACCCGGATCGAGCCCGGCACGCAGACCCGGCCCAGGTCGTTGCGGAGCAGATCGACGATCATCACATTCTCAGCCCGGTCCTTGGGGCTGGTGATCAGCTCGACAGCGGCGGCAGCATCGGCGGCGGCGGCGGCGTGGCGGGGGCGGGTGCCCTTGATCGGCCGGGTCTGCACGCGTCCATCGGCGCTCACCCGCAGGAAGCGCTCCGGCGAGGCAGAGAGCACGGCGGCGTCCCCGGCCACCACCAGGCCGGCGAAGGGGGCGGGGCAGTGCTGACGGAGACGGCGATAGAGCGCCAGTGGATCAGGAGGCTGCGCCAGCAGCAGCTCACAGCAGGCGGTGAGGTTGGCCTGGAACAGGTCGCCGGCGGCGATGCGCTCCAGCAGCTGCTCCACCTGGGCGGCGAAGGCGGTAGCGCTGGTGTGCCAATGCCAGCGGGCGGGATCGATCGGGATCGACGGGCCATCAAGGCTGGAGGACAATCCCAACGGCAAGGACTCGATCACGGAGGCCATTGCGCTGAGCAGCGCCTGATCGCTTCCCTCCAGCCAGACGTGCCGTTCCTGGAAATCGAACCGAAGCAGAGGGTCGTAGCGGGCAGCCCAGAGCGTGGCCATCGACGACGAACGCCAGTGGGATCCCTTCTCCATCCAGGCCCCGGCTCCATACGCCAACCATCCCAACCAGGAGCCTCCATCCCGCTGCATCCCCTCCAGGGCCGCAAACGGATCCGCGGAACCCGCTTCACCGGGCAAGCCTCTGCAGACCTGCACCTCCAGAGGCGCCAGGCCCAGGCTCCCCCAGCGGCCGAGGGCGGTGCCATCTCCATCCAGCCAGGCAAGACCATCGCGGCCCAGCCGCTCAACGAGCCGCTCCACCAGGAACCATGGGTCCCTCCAGGGCAAAGCCATGGTCAACGGGCGCTCCGCGGACCGGCTCATGCAGAGCCTGATGGGGCCTCCAGCCGCCCCCAGGCACTGGCCAGATCCGGGCGGCCGGCCTCCCGCAGGGCCGCGTCGCGGATGCGGCAGCTGTCGCAGCGGCCACAGGGCTGCTCGCCGCCGGCGTAGCAGCTCCAGGTGGCCTCGATCGGCACCCCGAGCCGCAGGGCCTCCTGCACGATCCTGGTTTTGCTCCACTCCACCAGAGGGGCCCAGAGCCGGGCGCCATGGCCTTCGCGGCCGCTTCTGCTGGCCAGGTCGGCCAACTGCTGATAAGCGGCGAGGTAATCGGGCCGGCAGTCGGGGTAACCGGAATAGTCGATCGCGTTCACCCCGAGCACCAGCCGGGAGGCACCGCGGGCCTCAGCAAGGCTCAGGCCCAGGGCGATGAACACGGTGTTGCGGCACGGAACGTAGGTGGGCGGGATCACCCCTTCCTCCACGCCGGTGGTGGGCACCGGGGTGGAGGCATCGGTCAGGGCCGAGCCACCCCAGACAGCCAGGTTCACTTCAATCGTGTGGTGCTCCACCAGAGCCAGGTCCGAGGCCAGGGCGGCAGCGGCCTCCAGCTCCCGGCGATGCCGCTGGCCGTAGTCGAAGGACAGTCCGATCACCCGGTGGCCTGCCTCGATGGCCAGGGCAGCGGCGGTGGCCGAATCCAGGCCGCCGGAAAGCAGGGCGATGGCGATCAAAGGAGCAAGGCAGAGCCTGGGGCCATTCTGGTGCCTGTCGGGTCATGATCGTTCCGACCCTGCGGAGTGGCGGATGGCCTGGCGTTGGCTGCTGATGGTTACCGCGTTCAGCGGAGCGCTCGGTGGAGCGCTCGGTTTACCAGCACCTGCAGGGGCGATCCCCCGGCTCGATCTCAGGCCCTATCCAGCGGCCGGCAGTGGAGAACAGCGCTGGGTGATTCAGTTGCCCGGTGTGCTGCCGCCAGCGGCGGACCCCGCCTTGTCAGCCAATCCGGCCGACTGGCGGGTGGAGCTGATCGTCGGCCAGGAGCGCCGGGTGGACTGCAACCGCCATCGCCTCGGCGGCCAGCTCAGCAGCGAACCCGTCAAGGGCTGGGGCTACACGGTGTTTCGCCTGGTGTCGCCGGGGCCGATGATTTCCACTCGCATGGCCTGCCCCCCCGGCGAACCGCTCCGCTCCAGCTTCGTCAAGGTCGGCAGCAAACCCTTCGTTCTGCCTTACAACGCCAGCCTGCCGATCGTGGTGTACACCCCGAAAGACATGGAGGTGCGCTGGCGGTTGTGGAAGGCGGAAACCCGCCAGCAACGGGCCGAGCCTCTCTGAGCCAGGAGGCTCAGCTCACTCCCGTGGTGCTGTCGGCGGCGGCGGAGCCTGGGGAGCCGCCGGCGCCGGTGGAGCCGCAGGGGTCTGTGGCTGCTCTTCCCGTGGGGCAGGCGAACTGGCCGGCGGCGTTGCCGGCACCTCGACCGGTTCACCCGGCACCACCTCCACCGGCGCGGCCGGTGGCTCCGGCGGCGGAGCATCCGCCCGCAACGACAGAGTGATCATCGCCGGTGCCACCCCTTCGTTGTTGACCAGAAGCTGCACCTGGGAGCTTTCCAGCTTGCCGAGGGTCACCACCCGCAACGGACCCCTCGGCTCCAGCAGCGCCCCGCTGGAGTCGTAGAGGCTCATCTGCATCAGCGGCGAGCCGTTCACCCCCAGCGCCAGCCGATACCCCGGCGGCACCCGGATCGGGAAAAGGCGAGCGCCACCGGCCTCGATCTGGGCCGAAACGACCCTGGCCACGCCCGGTGCCGCCTCGATCGATTCGATCCGCAGGCTCTGGAGGGTCTGTTCGGCGGCGGCATACCAGAGCTGGCGCAGGGGTTCGGGTGGAATGGTCTGGCCGGAGCGGCCCGGCAGCAGGTTCTGAGCACTGCCCGACACCAGCTGACGCAGAACGGCCGGGCTCAGACCCTGAGCGGCCAGACGCCGTTGCTGGGCCTCCCAGTCGGCGGAGTTGAAATCACCGAGCTTGCTGCGCAACTGCAGCGGCAGAGATTCCACCCGCACCAGCCACTCCTCGGCCAGCTCGTTCCAGACCTTGCGGAAGGGGGCGTCCTCAAGCGAGTCAGCCGGCAGGCGACCACGGCGCTCGGGGAACTGGGCCAGCAGGCTGGCATCCACCAGCTTCAGAAACCAGCCACGGTTCACCTGCAGCGCCCGCAACCGGTTGAGCAGCTGCTGCCGTTGGTCGACCTCCGCCGGCGGCAGGCTGGCGGGAACCTCCAGCAATGGTTCAGATCCGGCGCTCGGCGGGGTGCGGCCGCGGCCCAGCAACCACCAGCCCAGGGTGATTCCCACAACGGCGGACAACACCAGCGCCACCACCACCGGCCACAGGCGTCCCTCCACGGCGTCCTCCTTGTCCTGCTGACGGCTGCGTGGCGATGGCCGGGGGGGTTGGATCGGTGGCGGCGCCAACGGCCTTGGCTGCGGTGCCGGCAGGACCGGCTCTGCCAGGGGCACGTCCAGGACCTGGGGCTGGATGTCCTCCTGCTGGACAGGTGCCGGAGGCGGATCGGTGGGCGGGGGCTCCGCGGCCGCGGGCACCAGCACCACGGTACGATCGGCGCGGGGCACCGGTCCGGTGCTCTCCGGCATCGGCAGTTGCTGAAAGGCGGCAAGGGCCTGGGCCGCCGATCCGAACCGCCTGGAGGGATCGGAGCTAAGCAGGCGTTCGAGGGCGGCGCGGAAGGGCGGATCGAGAACCAGACCCGCCGGCCAGCGCCAGGACAGGCTGGCCGGATCCAGCAGCTGGGCGGGCTCTTCGCCACTGAGCATCACCAGGGCCACCACACCGAGGCTGTAGAGGTCCATCCAGGGCTGGGCCGCCTCGCCGCGACCCAGCTCCGGTGGGCCGTAGCCCGGTGTCGCGCCGGCCGGTGCGGTGGCCTGGCTGCGGGTCAGGCCAAAATCCAGCAACACCGGCAGGCCGTCCCGGTCGCGGCGCAACAGGTTGGCGGGGCTCAGATCGCCGTGGACCAGGCCCTGGCCATGCAGCACCGCCAGGGCAGGCAACAGCTGACGAAGCAGCAGCAGCACCTCACCGGCGCCGAACACCAGCTGGCGCTCACGGCGGGAGACGATCAGGTCGTGGAAGCTGCGACCGCCCTGCCACTCACGCACGAACCAGAGATCACCGGCACGGCTGATCACCTCGCCGAAGCGCGGCAGCTGGGGATGGAGCACCCCCTGGAGCCGGGGCCAGAGAGCCTGCAGGGCGGCCTGGTCCTGATCCGGCCCCAGTTGTCGCAGAACCATCGGAGCGTCTGCCGCCAACTGATCGCTGGCCCGCCAGAGGGTGCCCTGGCCGCCCTGGCTCAGCTGCGCCTCGAGGCGATACCGATCGGCGATCAGCACGCCGGCAGCTGCGGCAGGCATGGGATCCATCAGGCCCCGCGTCGGGGCTGGCGGAGCCCCTTGGACGCCAGCCAATCGGTTGCGTAGAGGCGGGAGCGGTAGCGGTCGCCGCTGTCGCAGAGAACCGTCACGATCGTTTGGCCAGGGCCAAGCCGCCGGGCGGTTTCGACCGCCGCCGCCACATTGATGCCCACCGAGCCGCCCAGGAACAGGCCTTCGTGCCAGAGCAGGTCGTAGATCGTGTCGAGGGCGGTCTGGTCATCGATTCGAACGGCGTCATCGACCGGCGCCCCAGCCAGATTGGCGGTGACGCGACTGTTGCCGATCCCCTCGGTGATCGAACATCCCTCCGCCTGCAGCGCACCGGTGGTGGCCCAGCTGTGCAGGGCGCTGCCGTGGGGATCGGCCAGCACACAGCGCACCGCAGCCGAGCGCTCCTTCAGGAACAGGGCCACACCGGCATAGGTGCCGCCGGTGCCCGTGGCCGACACCCAGGCGTCGATGCGGCCGCCGGTCTGCTCCCAGATCTCCGGGCCGGTGCTGGCGTAGTGGGCGCGGCGGTTGGCCAGGTTGTCGAACTGATTGGCCCAGATGGCCCCAGGGGTTTCCGCGGCGATCCGGCCCGAAAGCTTCACGTAGTTGCTGGGATCGCGGTAAGGCACCGCCGGCACCGTGCGCACGTCGGCCCCCAGGCTGCGCAACAACTCGATCTTCTCCGCCGACTGGGTGTCGGGGATGACGATCAGGCTGCGGTAGCCGCGGGCATTGCAGAGGTGGGTGAGGCCGATGCCGGTGTTGCCGGCCGTTCCCTCCACCACAGTCCCGCCCGGCTGCAGTGCTCCGGACTCCTCAGCCTCCAACAGGATCCCCAGGGCAGCCCGGTCCTTGACGGAGCCGCCCGGGTTCATGAACTCGGCCTTGCCGAGGATTTCGCAGCCGGTGCGCTCGCTGAGCCGATCAAGCCGGATCAGCGGCGTGTTCCCGACCGCCCCCACGAAGCCCCGACAGATCGTGCTGCTGCGATCCAGCAACGGGCTGACCGCCGTGTTGCTGACCGCTGGCTGGCTGCTGCCCATCTCGCGGCCCTGAATCAAGTGAACGGACTGCGGCTGATCGTAGGGGCGGCGAGCCGGGACGCCTGAGACCCCTACGATCAGATCCAGCGAACCTCTGGCCATGGCCGCCTCCGCTCCGACCGAGGCCCTGCTCGAAAGGCTTGAAGCCACCCGCCGTCGCAGCGAGGAGCTGGTCGAGGGCCTGGAGCCCGAAGACCTCGGCCTGCAGGGCATGGCCGAGGCCAGCCCGCCGAAATGGCATCTCGGTCACACCTGCTGGTTCTTCGAAACCTTCCTGCTGACGCCCCATCTGCCCGGTCATGTCCCTGCCGACAGCCGCTGGGGCTACCTGTTCAATTCCTATTACGACGCGATCGGCGCCCGCCATCCCCGCCCCGAGCGGGGCCTGCTCAGCCGCCCCACGATCGGCGAGGTGATCGCCTGGCGTCACCGGGTCGATGCCGGCCTCGAAGCCCTCGTGCACCAGTTCGCCCGGCTCAGTGAAGCCGAGTCGGGCCCACTGCTGGCTCTGCTCGAGCTGGGACTCCAGCATGAACAGCAGCACCAGGAGCTGCTGCTGATGGACCTGCTCGACGGGTTCAGCCGCAATCCCCTCGAACCGGCTGCCTTCCCAGGGGCTGATGGACCTGAATCCAGCTACGGGGTCAGCCGGGTGACCGATCCTCTCCGCTGGCTGGCCGGCTCCGCCGGGCTCGTGGAGATCGGTCACCGGGATGGGGGTTTCCACTTCGACAACGAGGCGCCCCGGCACCGGCTCTGGCTGGAGCCCCACGAGCTGGCCAGTCGCCTGGTGCGCAACGACGAGTTCGCCTGCTTCATCGCCGATGGCGGCTACCAACGGCCCGAGCTGTGGCTGAGCGAGGGCTGGGAGACGGTCGAGCGGCACCACTGGCAGGCTCCCCGCTACTGGCGTGGCAGCGGACACGCCGCGAGGTGGGGCTGGGAGTTCAGCCTGGCCGGCCGTCGGCCCCTGCATCCCGAGGCGCCGGTGCGGCATCTCAGCTGGTTCGAAGCCGACGCCTACGCCCGCTGGGCCGGCGTGCGGCTGCCCACGGAAGCCGAATGGGAAGCGGCGATCGATCAGGGAACCGCCCTGGAGCAGGTCCACGGGGTGTTGTGGCAATGGACCGCCAGCCCCTACCGCCCTTATCCGGGCTTCAGGCCCGCCGCCGGTGCCGTGGGCGAATACAACGGCAAGTTCATGAGCTCCCAGATGGTGCTGCGCGGCAGCAGCTATCTCACCCCGGCCGGGCATGGGCGCACCACCTACCGGAACTTCTTCCCGCCGGCCAGTCGCTGGATGGCGGCCGGCCTGAGGCTGGCCAGGGACAGCGCATGAACAGCACCCAGCCCCGCAGCAAAGACATCACCTTGATCGATCTGCACCCCGTGGCCGCCGACATGGAGCGGCTGGTGGTGGAGGGGCTCAGCCGGGTCCCGAAGCAGCTGCCCGCCTGGTTCCTCTATGACGCCGAGGGCTCGCGGCTGTTCGAAGCGATCTGCCGGCAGCCCGAATACCGGCTCACCGCGATCGAAACCGACCTGCTGCGCCAGGAGGCGGCGGCGATGGCGGCGGCGATGGGCCCGGGCATTCCGATCGAGTTCGGCGCCGGCAGCGCCCGCAAGGTGTCGCCACTGCTGGAGGCCCTGCCAGCCACGGCCTATGTGGCCCTGGACATCAGCTCCAGCCATCTGGCCGCAGCCTGCCGGGCCCTGCAGAAGCGCCATGCCCACCTTGATGTGCTGGGCATCTGCTGTGACTACAGCCAGTTGCAGGCCCTGCCGAACCATCCCCTGCTGGCGGGCCGGCGGAGGCTCGGCTTCTACCCCGGCAGCTCCCTGGGCAACTTCGACCCCGTCCAGGCCCGGGGGGTGCTGAGCCAGTTCGCCCGTCTGCTCGGCCCGGACAGCTGCCTGCTGATCGGCATCGATCAACCCCGGCAGGTGGCAAGCCTGGAGGCCGCCTACAACGATCGGGCCGGCTACTCCGCCGCCTTCGCCACCAACCTGCTGCTGCGGCTCAACCGCGACCTGAACGCCGGCTTCGAGCCAGGGGCCTTCACCTACCGCGCCCGCTGGCAGGCGCTGGAAAGCCGGATCGAAATGGCCCTGGTGTGCCAGGGGCCGCAACAGGTGGCGGTGGCCGGGCGAAACTGGAGATTCGCCGCTGGCGAAAGCTTGATCACCGAATACAGCTACAAGTACTCCCCGGAGGCCTTCACGGCCCTGGCAGCCGAGGCGGGATGGCGCGCCGTGCGGCGCTGGAGCGACCCGAACGACCACTTCAGCCTCCACCTCCTGGAGCCACAGCGATGAGCAGGGATGACCAGCGGCGGGCCATGCGCGAGCTGCGCGAAGGACTGATCAACCAGCTTGAGGAGCTTTACCTCCAGGCCTTCGACGACATCAGCCGCCAGGACCTCGGCGAAGGGGCGATCGCGCGGCTCACCCAGCTGCTGCTCCGCTCCCGCGAAGCGGCGATCACCCCGCTGCACGAGGAGATCGAAGCTCCGCTGATCACCCGGGCACCGCAATGAACAGGTCCTGATGAGCGGCAGTTGGTTCGAGCAGCTTGAGGCCCAGCTGGATCGGCAGTTGGAAGCCTTCCTGAGCAGGAACCCCGATCAGCGGCACCTGCTTGATGCGGAGGAGCGGCAGGAGCGGCAACGACGCCTCAGCCACCAGCGCTTGCAGATTCAGATGCAGGCGGACTCCAGCCGCCAGGCGCTGCTGGAGCTGGCAGGGGAGATCACCCAGTGGCAGCAACGGGTGGGGCGGGCCAGGGCCGCCGGAGCCCTGGCCCTGGCTGATCAGGCCGAAGCCCACCTGCGCCAGTTGATGGGGCTTGGCCGCGACCGCTGGCAGGCCCTGCATGATCTGGGCAGCTCCTTGCGACAGGTGGAAGCCGAGCTGGCCGAGCTGCTGGAGCCGGACGGCCCGGCGGCCCCGAGCCCGAGCACTCCGGCCAGCCCGCCAGAGCCCGGGAGCCCCGACCTGGAGCAGGCCTGGGCCCGTTTCGAGAAGCAGCAGGACCTCGAGGACCTGCGGCGGAGCAGGAGCTCCCCAGGTTCCTGATCACTGCTGCCGATGGGATTCCTGCTCTCGAAACTGCTGCCGCTGCTCGTCTACCCGCTCGGACTGAGCCTGGTGATGCTGCTCACGGCGCAGCTGGGACGCGGCCGCCACTGGTCGGCCTGGCTGGGCGGTGGCGGCATCGCCCTGCTCTGGATCAGTGCCATGCCCTTCACGGCGCGGCAGCTGGTCTGGGGCCTTGAGGAGCGCAGTGCCGCCCTCACCCCGGCGGCGGTCCCCCGCGCCGATGCCATCGTCGTGCTCGGTGGCGGACTGCAGTCCCCCTTGCCACCCCGCGCCGGCGTGGAAGTGAACGAGGCTGGCGACCGCCTGCTCAGCGGGGTGCGGTTGATGCGAGCGGATCGCGCTCCACTCCTGCTGGTCAGTGGAGGCAGGGTGACGTTCCGCCAGGACGACCCGGCGCCGCCGGAGGCCCTGGCGGCCCGCAACCTGGCCGTTGAACTCGGCGTTCCAGCCGCAAGAATCCGAATGAGTGACCAGGCCAGAACCACGGCGGAAGAAGCCGCGGCGATCGATCAGCTCGCCAGGCAAGAGGGCTGGCGCTCGGTGATCCTGATTACCAGCGCCATCCACATGCCCCGTTCCCTGGCCACCTTCGAACGGCGCACGTCATTGAAGGTGATCCCCGTCGCCTGCGACTATCTTCTGCCGGCCCGGGCCCAGCTGGGCGAGCCAACCGCCGGCTCACTGCTGGGCTCGATGCTTCCTGATGCCGGGTCCTTGCAGTTGAGCACCCTGGTGATCAAGGAGCATCTCGGCCTGCTGATCTACAGGCTGAAGGGTTGGAGCTGATCCTGATCTCGCCACGACCCTGATCCCCCGATCTCAATCCCCCAATCCCAATCGCCCAATCCCATGCCGTGGCCAGGCCTCACTTCTTCGGCGCCGGCGGCACCAGGCTCACCCCTTCCGGCGGTGGTGTGGGGTCGGGATCGGCAATCAGCATGTGCTGCAGCACGATCTCGGGGCGTTCACTGTCGCGCCAGCGGATGCGGTAAGCCGGCATCTTGGTGCCACGGCTGGTGGTCTGCTCCACCGGCTCCATCACCCAACCGCGACGGGAGCGGCCCTGAGGGTTGCGCTTGACCACGGCATCTGCGTGCTTGAAGCGGAATCCGACGCGCTCACCGCTCATGGGCCAAGGTCAGTGCCAACGTGACCCCATTATCCACTTTGGCCTTCAAGCCCCTGTGGAACCGGCTTCCGGACGCAACAGCGGGAAGGCGATCACATCACGGATGCTGGGGCTGTCGGTGAGCAGCATGGCCAATCGGTCGATGCCGATGCCCAGCCCGCCGGTGGGGGGCATGCCCACCTCCAGGGCCTGGAGAAAATCCTCATCCACCCCCTGGGCCTCCAGATCCCCTGCCAGGCGGCGCTGCTGCTGGGCTTCCAGGCGCCGGCGCTGCTCCACCGGATCGATCAGCTCGCTGAAGGCATTGGCGGTTTCGCGCCCCACGATGAACAGCTCGAAGCGCTCCACCAGGCCGGGCTTGCTGCGGTGCGTGCGCGCCAGCGGTGAGATCTCCAACGGGTAATCGAGCACGAAGGTGGGCTGAATCAAGCTGGCTTCCACCCGCTGCTCGAAGGCTTCGTTGAGCAGGCGGCCCACGCTGTCGGCGGCAGCGGGCACCTCCAGCCCGGCGGCCACCATGGCGGCCGCGGCCTGCTCGCGGCTGGCGAAGCCATTGAAATCCAGCCCGGTGGCCTGCTCCACCAGCTCGTGCATGGTGGCCCGGCGCCAGGGGGGCGTGAGATCGATGGCCACGCCCTGATAGGTGAGGGCGGTGCTGCCGCACACCTGCTCGGTGACTTCAGCGATCATCTGCTCGGTGAGCGCCATCATGTCGATGTAATCGGCATAGGCCTGATACACCTCCACCGAGGTGAATTCCGGGTTGTGGCGGGTGCTGATGCCTTCGTTTCGGAAGATGCGACCCAGTTCATAGACCCGCTCGAAGCCGCCCACCACCAGCCGCTTGAGATGCAGTTCGGTGGCGATGCGCAGGAACAGCGGCAGGTCGAGGGCGTTGTGGTGGGTGCTGAAGGGGCGGGCATCGGCACCGCCGGCCTCCAGGTTGAGCACCGGCGTTTCGATCTCCAGAAAGTCGCGGGCATCCAGCCAGCGGCGGATGCCGCTCACCAGGCGGGCGCGGCGGCGGAAGGTTTCGCGGGTGTGCGGAGACACGATCAGATCGAGATAGCGCTGGCGGTAGCGCTTCTCCACATCCGCCAGGCCGTGCCATTTATCGGGCAGGGGCTGCAGCGATTTGCAGAGCATCTCCCAGCCGCTCACCTTCACCGAGAGCTCACCACGGTCGGTGCGGCGCAGCGTGCCGTGCACACCGATCAGGTCGCCGGCATCCACCAGCGAGGTGATCTGGGCGAAGGCCTCGGGCTGCTCGGGCAGCGCCGCCAGCAGGTGGGCCTTCTCGATGAACAGCTGGATCGGACCGCTTTCATCCACCAGGGTGAAGAAGGCGAGCTTGCCCATCACCCGGCGGGTCATCACCCGGCCGGCCACGGCCACGGCCACCGGCCGCTCCTCGCCGTTGGGCAGGTCAGCGTGCTGCTGCTGCAGGGCAGCGGTGCGGTGGCTGGGCTCGAAGTGCAGGGCGTAAGGCCCCTGACCGAGGGCCGCCAGGGCCTGACCCTTCTCCAGACGGGCCTGCTCCAGACGGTTGTGGCGCAGCTCGGACAAGGGACGAATCAAGCGGTTCAGCGCCCCATCCTGAAGGACGGGCCGGCGGGCGGCAGGCTGATTCGGCCGGTTGGGCTCAGAGCGCGGCGCTCGCGAGCGGCTCGCCGATCCGCTGGGAGGAATAGCCGGTGCCGCGCACGGTGAGAATCAGCTCGGGATTGCGGGGATCGGGCTCCAGCTTGCCCCGCAGCCGGGCGACATAAACATCAACGACGCGCAGATCAGCGGCGCGACGGGGAGGGTACCCCCAGAGCTGTTCGAGAATCTCAGCGCGGGGCACGACCCGCCCCGGCTCCCGGAACAGCAGCTCCAGCAGGCTGAATTCGGTGTAGGTGAGGCCGATCCGGTCGCCGGCCCGGGTGACCTGGCGGCGATTGGTGTCGACCATCAGATCGCCGACCCGCAGAATGCCCTGACCGGCCGGCACCTCCCGCGGCTCAAGGGTGGCCGAGCCCCGGCCCACCCGGCGCAGGATGGTCGAGATCCTGGCTTCGAGCTCCTTGGGGCTGAAGGGTTTGGGCAGATAATCGTCTGCGCCGAGGTCGAGGCCCGAAACCCGTTCGGCGATGGCGTCCAGGGCCGAGAGAAAAATGATCGGCACGCAGGATTCTGCCCGCAGCCTTCGGCAGACGGCGAAACCATCCAGCTTCGGCAGCATCACATCGAGAACGACCAGATCGGGTTGCTCCTTGTGGAAGACGGCCAGGGCCTGCTCGCCATCCTCGGCACAGAGGACGCGATAGCCGGCCAGCTCCAGGCGCATCTGCAGCACCCGCCGAACGGTCGCCTCGTCGTCGACGACAAGCACCGTGGCCAGGGTGCGAGCCACCTGATCCTCGGAAGCCTCACCCTGACCTGGCCGGGGCTGCGCTTCCAAGGACATGGCAAAGTTTTTTTCACGAAATGAAACCCTACAGCTCAGGGCCCTGGCCCCGAGAGACCGGCCTTGATCAAGGCTTCAGGGCCAGCGGGCCGCGGCATAACGATTCCACTCCAGCTCCGCCGCGGCCAGGGCCGCATCGCTGCTGATCTGACCCAGCATGGCCCGCTGCAGATGGCGATACAGGATCGCCTGGAGCCGCTTCACCCCAGGGCTCGCCGGCACCAGCACCTCCGCCCGCCGCAGCGCCTCCACCGACTGCAACCGGGCCCGGCGCACCAGCTCCTGACGGGGATCGCTCAGGTCCTGGGTGCGCAGCCGGCGCTCGATCTGGCCCAGGGCGACCGTGGCGGAAGGCAGCACCCGCGCCTGCTCGGCAAAGCGCACCTGGTTCTCAGCATTGGTCAGGAAGAGGGCAAAGCTCACCGCCTGCTCCGGCAGGGCGCTCTGCCTGGGTACCGCCAGGTTCATCACCGCCACGTTGGTGGTGCCGTCCGGCCCGGTCAGGGGTGGATGGGGCTCGGTGAGGTCGGCGATCCGGGGGGCATTGGTCTGAATGCTGCGCAGGAACTCCGCTCCGCTGGCCAGGGTCGCCAGCTCGCCGCTCTGGTAGAGCTCGATGGCGCGCCGGTAGCCCTGGCTGACCACCTCACGCGGCAGCAGACCCCGGCGATAGAGATCGCTCCAGAAGGCGAAAGCGCGGCGACCGGCCGGGCTGTTGAAGGCCGCACGGCGTCGCCCATCCTGGAGGCTCACCCCCATCTGCACCATCGACTCCAGCAGTTCGGCGGAGTCGTCCGGCACCACCGTGACGAACAGGGCGTAACGCCCGGTGCGGCGCTTGACCGCCTCGGCGAAGGCGGGCACCTCCTCCCAGCGGCGGGGCGGCTGGGTGTAGCCGGAACGGCCGATCAAGTCCCGGTTGGCGAGGGTGATGCGGGCGGTGAGATACCAGGGAATGGCGAACTGGCGACCCTCGGCCTGGCTCGCCCGCCAGATCCGCGGCAGATAGGCGTCACCGGCCCCGGGGGGCAAGAGCGGATCCAGTTCCAGCAGGCCCCCTTTGCTGGCCAGGTTGGCGGCGAACAGAGGGTTGAGGTTGACCACATCCGGCGCCGTGCGGGCAAAGACCGCCGCCAGCAGCTTGCGCTCCACCGAGCCCCAGGGCAGGTCCGTCCAGCCCACCGAGACCCCCGGATGATCGCTCTCCCAGGCAGCCATCACCCGGCCGATCTCCGCGTTGAACTTGGGCGAGAGATCAAGGGTCCAGAGCTGCAGCTCCTTCTGGGCTGGCGGGCCGGGGGCGCAGCCCGCCAGCAGCAACAGGGCCGAGCCGAGCACAGACCAGCTTCGCTGCAGTGTTGATCGGATCAGCGGCATCGGATCAGCGGCATCGGGGCGACGGCAAAGGATCTGTGCCTTGTCATCGCTGCTGTTGACGCCAGAGCAGCAGCAGCAGCGAACAGATCATCGGTGCCAGCAGACCGGTGAGCAGAGTCTGGGCCAGCAGCGTATGCAGGATCGAGAGCTGGGGAATGAACCCGGGCAGGGGAAAGCCATGGCGCTGGACCAGCAGGCTCAGGCCGAGCAGAAAGGCTCCCAGCAGGGCCAGCAGCCCCAGGCTCAGGCTGCGTTGGATCGGCGGTCCCTGGCGCGCCAGGCGCCCCCACCACCACCCGAGCAGCGCGAGGGCAGGGATCTGGGTGGCGCCTCCCAGGTTGAGACCGTCCAGCAACAGTCCCAGCCCCAGCCCGGCCAGGGCGCCGGAGAGCGGGCCATCGGCCAGAGCCCAGGGCAACAGCCAGAGCACCGCCCAGCTGGGCGGCACACCCGCCAGCTTGAGGAAAGGGGGCGAAGCGAGATTGAGCAGGGGCACGGCGACAGCGGTGGCGACGGCCCAGGGCTGGCGGTGGAGAATCCCCATCGCTCAGGGCGCCGGCGGAGCTTGGACCAGCACCTGCACCCAGTCGATCGAGCCCACTGGTGCGCCCAGCTGCACCACCGCCGTCAGGGCCGGCACCCCCTTCTCATCGACCGACTGGATCACTCCCACGTTCAGGCCCGGCGGCAGCAGGGTGCTCGCCGGTGAGGTGACCACCAGGTCACCCGGGCGAACCTGGGGATCCTTTTCGAGGAAGACCAGAGTCGGCCGACTGGTGCCGACGCCGGTGAGCAGGCCATGGCGTTGGGTGCGCCCCACCCAGACCCCCACGCGGCTGGCCGGATCGGTGAGCAGGGACACCCTGGCGGTGGTGGGAGTCACGCTCGCCACCCGACCGACCAGTCCCCCGGGGCCCACGACCGGATCCCCGGCACGAATGCCCTGGATCTGGCCAGCACCCAGCAGCAGTTGATGCCACCAACCTGCCGTCTCCCGGGAGAGCACCGCGGCGGTCACTTCGCCCGGATCGGCCCGCTTCAGGCCCAGCAAGGCGCGAAGACGACGATTGTCCTGCTCCAGGTGGGCCTGGCGGGCCTGCAGCTCCAGCTGCTTCGAAGCCTGCAACCACTCACGCTGCGCACTGCCCGGCCAGAACGGCCGGCTGATCAACGCATAAACATCGCTCAGGAAGGCTCCCTTGCTGAGCCGCAGTCCCACCAGGGCCACGAGCAACAACCACCAGGGCCAGGACTGGATCAACAGCCGCAGGGAAGGGACGCGGGGCAGGCGCCCGAACGGCATGACGATCAGGCGGAGAGGCGAGTGAAGTCAGGGGTGTCAAGCACCCGCTCCAGCCGCTTGTAATCCTCCAGCACCTGGCCGCAGCCGTTGACCACGCACAGGAGGGGATCCTGGGCGAGGTGGGTGAGGATGCCGGTCTCATGGCTGATCAGGTCGCTGATCCCCCGCACCAGGGCACCGCCACCAGCCAGCATGATGCCTCGATCGACGATGTCGGCGGCCAGCTCCGGTGGCGTCCGCTCCAGGGTGCGCTTCACCGCCTCCACGATCACGTTGAGCGGCTCGGCCATCGCTTCGCGGATGTCACCGGCCCGCACGTTGATCGTGCGTGGCAGGCCCGAGAGCAGGTGAAGGCCACGCACATCCATCGAGCCGTTGTCATGGGCGTCGTCAGGGAAGGCGGAGCCGATCCGGATCTTGATCTCCTCGGCCGTCCGCTCGCCGACCACCAGGTTGTGAACCTTTTTGAGGTAGACGGTGATCGCTTCGCTGATCTCATCACCCGCCACCCGCACCGACTCGCTCACCACGGTGCCACCGAGGCTGAGCACAGCCACTTCAGTGGTGCCACCGCCGATGTCGACGATCATCGTGCCGACCGGTTCGGTGACCGGCAGACCCGCTCCGATCGCCGCAGCCACCGGCTCATCGATCAGATGCACCTCACGGGCGCCGGCGAGGCCGGCCTCACGCACGGCCCGCCGCTCGACACCGGTGACGCCGCTTGGAATGCCGATCACCAGCCGGGGAGCCACGATGCCGCGGCCCTCGTTGCCCTTCTGGATGAAGGTCTTGATCATCATCTCGGCGGCATCGAAATCGGCGATCACGCCGTCGCGCAGCGGACGAACGGCCCTGATATTGCCTGGGGTGCGACCGAGCATCAGCTTGGCTTCATTGCCCACCGCGAGGGGGATGCCTCGCTCCAGATCCAGGGCCACCACGGAGGGCTCCTGCAGCACAATGCCCTTGCCGGACACGTACATCAAGGTGTTGGCCGTTCCCAGATCGATGCCGATGTCACGGGAGAGCTGGAAACGTCGGAAAAACACTGGGCAGCCGCAGAGCGGGGTGAATCATAGGTGTGGGGGACCCGGGGCTCCACCGGCTCCTCTCTGGTACATCCGGACCGATCGGTGGAACCTAATGGGAGAAGCGCCTTGATCGAATGGCGCATCATTGATCCAACCAACCCCCCAATCAACTGAAAGCCCATGGGCGTGAATTCCGTAACCCTGGTCGGCCGAGCCGGCCGCGACCCCGAAGTCCGTTACTTCGAATCCGGCACGGTGGTCGCCAACCTCACCCTGGCTGTGAACCGTCGCAGCAGGGATGACGAGCCCGACTGGTTCAACCTGGAGATCTGGGGCAAGCAGGCCCAGGTTGCCGCCGACTACGTGCGAAAGGGCTCCCTGCTCGGCATCATCGGCTCGTTCAAGCTCGACCGCTGGACTGATCGCACCAGTGGCGAGGAGCGCACCAAGCCCGTGGTGCGAGTCGATCGCCTGGAACTGCTCGGCTCAAAACGCGACGCCGACCAGGGCGGCTACGGCGATGGCGGGCCAGGTGCCGGCTCCGCTTACCAGGGTGAGCCCAGCGAAGAGGAAGTTCCCTTCTAGAACCAGAGTCCGGTGCCGAAGAACCGGCCACTGCCGGCTGGAGCATCTCCCGCAGACGGTGGCGGATCAGCTCAGTGGTTGCTTTGGCGCTGTCGCCAGATGCGCAGGCCCAGCCACACCGCAAAGGCCAGACCAAGCACCACGAGCAGCACCTTGATGGCTCGGGCCACCGGCTCGATCCAGACCTCCACATTGCTGTAGCCCTCGCCGAGCAGCATCCCGGCCAGGGTGAGCAACAGGGTCCAGATCAGGCTGCCTGCCGTGGTCCAGATCAGGAAGGGAAGCATCGGCATCATTTCGATGCCGGCAGGCACCGAAATCAACGTGCGGATGCCCGGCACAAGCCGGCCCCAGAACACCAGGGCTGTGCCATGGCGGTTGAACCAGTTGCGGCTGCGGCGCAGTTCCTCGGAACGGATGCCGATCCAACGGCCGTGGCGATCAAGCCATTGCTCCAGGCGCTCCTCGTTCACCAACCGACCGATGCCGTACCAGGGAAGGGCACCCAGCACAGTGCCGAGCAGACCGGCAATCACCACAGGCACAAAGGCCAGCTGGCCCTGGTGCACGTAAAACCCCCCCAGGGGCATGATCAGCTCCGAGGGAATGGGCGGGAACAGGTTCTCGAGGAACATGGCGAGAAAGATCGCGCCATAGCCCGCCCATGGATTGGCCCCGACAGCTGCACCGATCAGTTCGGGCAGCTGCTGGACCAGTTCGGCAACCCCCATCAATAGCGGTAGTGGTCGGGCTTGTAGGGGCCCTCCACCGGCACCGCGATGTAATCGGCCTGGATCTGGCTGAGCTCGGTGAGCTTGGCGCCGATCTTCTCGAGGTGAAGGCGAGCCACCATCTCATCGAGATGCTTGGGCAGGACGTACACCTGCTTCTCGTACTGCTCTCCCTTGCTGAACAGCTCGATCTGGGCGAGAACCTGGTTGGTGAACGAGTTGCTCATCACGAAGCTGGGGTGGCCTGTGCCGCAGCCCAGATTCACCAGACGACCCTCAGCCAGCAGGATGATGCGCTTGCCATCCGGGAAGATCACATGATCCACCTGGGGCTTGATCGTGTCCCACTCGTACTGCTTGAGGGAGGCAACGTCGATTTCGTTGTCGAAATGGCCGATGTTGCAGACGATCGCCTGGTCCTTCATGCGGATCAGATGATCGTGGCCGATCACCTGGAAGTTACCGGTGGCGGTCACGAAGATGTCCACATCCGAAACCACGTCTTCCAGACGGACGACGCGGTAGCCCTCCATGGCCGCCTGCAGGGCACAGATCGGATCCACCTCGGCGATCATCACCGTGGAACCCAGGCCCCGCAGCGACTGGGCTGATCCCTTGCCGACATCGCCGTAGCCGATCACCAGGGACACCTTGCCGGCCACCATCACATCCGTGGCTCGCTTGATGGCGTCCACCAGGGATTCACGACAGCCATAGAGGTTGTCGAACTTGCTCTTGGTGACCGAATCGTTGACGTTGATCGCCGGGAAGGGAAGCTCGCCGGCTTTCTGCATCTGGTAGAGGCGAGCCACACCGGTGGTGGTTTCCTCGGTCACACCCTGAATCTGGGCATAGATGCGGGAATAGAAGCCGGGTTGAACAGCCAGCCGGGCCCGGATCGACTTGAAGAGGGCAATCTCTTCTTCGCTGCCGGGGTTGTCGAGTACGGACAGATCCTGCTCGGCTTTGGTGCCGAGCACCACGAGGCCGGTGGCATCGCCGCCGTCATCAAGGATCATGTTCGGGGTGCCGCCATCGCCCCACTCCAGGATCCTGTGGGTGAAGGCCCAGTACTCATCGAGGGTCTCGCCCTTGTAGGCAAAGACAGGAATACCCTTCGCCGCGATCGCTGCGGCGGCGTGGTCCTGAGTCGAGAAGATGTTGCAGGAGGCCCAGCGCACTTCAGCACCGAGGGCAACCAGGGTTTCGATCAGAACCGCCGTCTGGATCGTCATGTGGAGGCTGCCGGCGATCCGGGCACCCTTGAGCGGTTGCTCCGCCCCGAACTTGGTGCGCAGAGCCATCAGCCCGGGCATCTCCGTTTCGGCGATGGCCAGCTCCTTGCGGCCCCAGTCGGCCAGGCCGAGGTCGGCGATCACATAGGAGGAGGTTGCCTGGAGCCCGGGAGTGAAGCTGGCCGTTGCGGCCTCGGATTGAACAGTGGAAGAAGGTGCGGCCACCATGGTGGGATAGCTCCCGTGCGGGAGGAAGATTTGGGTGTGGAATATCTGCAGAGACGCCGAGGCTTCGGGCTCGCTGAAGGTGAATCTACAGGGGCCATCAAGTCCATGCGCGCCACCATTCGATTTCTGCCCGACCTGGCCGCCACCCGCTGCCTGGGGGAGGAGCTCGCCGTTCTGCTCCAGGCAGCACCCGCGCCCTTGCTGCTGTTGAAGGGCGAGCTGGGAGCCGGCAAGACCAGCCTGGTGCAGGGACTGGCCCAGGCCCTGGGCATCACGGAGCCGATCACCAGCCCCAGCTTCGCCCTGGCCCAGCACTACCGAGGTCGTCGCCTGGGTCAGACAACCCACCTGGTGCACCTTGATCTTTATCGGCTCGAGCAACCGGCCGCCGCCGATGAGCTGTTCGCCCAGGAGGAGGAGGAGGCCCGCTCACTCGGTGCCCTGCTGGCGGTGGAATGGCCGGAGCGGCTCAGCCTGCAGCCTGAGCCCGTCTGGCAGGTGGAGCTGCGGCATCACCAGGAGGGGCGTCTTGCCCTGCTGGGCCCACCGAGCCCTTGAGCCGATCGACCTTCGCCAACCCGAGCCGCTCCTGCAGGGCCTGGATCATGCGGGCATTGGCGGCCGGGAAAGGGAACTCCTGCAGCCGCTCCGGCGCGACCCAGCGCACCTGCTGACTGGCCAGGGGTCGGGGATCCCCCGAAAGCCAGCGGCAGAGATGCACGACAAAGCGCAGCCGCTTGTGGCTGTAGCTGTGCTCCATGCTGATCAGCTCCTCTCCCACAACCACCTGGATGGCCAGCTCCTCGGCCAGCTCCCGCTCAATCGTGGTGACGATCGACTCACCTGGCTCCTGCTTGCCGCCGGGGAACTCCCAGAGGCCACCCAGCAGCCCCTCGGCCTGACGCTGGTCGATCAGCACCCGGCCATCTGGATCCAGCACCACACCCACACCGATCACCTGGTGAGGAACGGATCTGATGGCGTCCTTCACGGGATAGCTGCCGGAATCGCCGGCAGCGTAGGCAGCGCAATGCCCCTGCCAGGGGCAAAGGCCACAGCCGGGTTGGCGGGGTGTGCAGACCGTGGCGCCGAGATCCATCAGGGCCTGGTTGAACGCCCGGGGCCGCCGCGGGTCGAGCAGCGAGCCGCTGAGCCGCCAGAACCCGGCCAGGTCCCGTTGCGGGGGAAGCGGGCTGGCGACCAACCGGGCCAGGACCCTTTTGACGTTGCCATCGAGGATCGCAAACGGCTGATCAAAGGCGGAACTGAGAATGCCGCCGGCCGTGCTGGGGCCGATTCCCGGCAACGCCAGCCAGCCGGCCAGATCCCGGGGCCAGGGATCGCCGGACGCCAACCCGCCCCCGGGGACCCGGGCAGCCAGCAGTTGCCGCGCTCCCTGCTGCAAGCGACGGGCACGGGCGTAATAGCCCAGCCCCTGCCAGAGCATCAGCACGTCGTGATTCTCGGCCGCGGCCAGCGCTGTGAGGCTGGGCAGGGCGGCCATCCAGCGCCGCCAGAAGGGCAGCATCACCGTCAGCTGGGTCTGTTGCAGCATCACCTCCGCCACCCAGATGGCATAGGGGTCCAGGGGCTCCCCATCGCCGGGTCGCCGGCCATCGGGTAGCCGCTTCCAGGGAATCCCGTGGCGGCCATGGGATTCCCACCAGTTGAGCACCAACCGCCTCAGGACCACGGCATCCAGCCGTGATTCAGCAGCGGTCGGGACTTCGCGTGGGATCAGGCTCTCACCCACTCAGCCGGCTGGCCCCCTCCGCCGGGCCAGGGCCGCCGCCCCAAACACCAGGGCCATCGCCAGATAGCCCTGGGCCCAGGGGGCACCGCTGCCCCAACCCAGCTGCAGCACGGTGTCAGCGGGGGTGAAACGCCAGGCGTGGATCAGACCGAACCAGGCGGCGAGGGCAGCCAGGCCGGCAGCGAACGCCGCGGCAGCGAAGCGCTGCTCGATCACGTACACCAGCATCGCCGAGAGCAGCATGGCCGCCACGATCTGGCCCTGCTCAAGGGCAAAGGCGCCGGCGGCCCAGACGTCAGCCTGCTGCAACGGAATCAGCAGCGCCGAGCCGAAGGGATTCGCGGCACTGCCGGCGCCGCCGGCCCGCAGGCCTGCCTTGAGCAACAGGGCTCCCCAGCCGGCCAGACCCGGCAGCAGGCCCAGCACCACCGCCGGCGCATGGGCAGGCGGTGTGGCCTGGAAACTCTGGGCGGCGATCACCAGTCCGATGTAAAGCACGATCGCCATGCCCGCCTCGATCGGCAGCAGCTGGCCCACCAGACCGAAGACCCCAAGCAGGCAACCCAGCCCCATCAGCAGCCCGTTCAGCCAGGAGTAGCCGATCCGGGCCCCCATCGCCTTCCAGCCTGGATGGCCGATGTAGAGGGTGGTGGGAAAACACGACCCGAGGGCGGCGGCCACCAGCGTGCCGATGCCGTTGATCAGCAGCGAACTCCTCACCGGATAGCGATCGCCCGCCGCTTCGGCGCTCTCCAGGTTCTGCAGGGAACCGAGCAGGTTGAACAGCCCCATCGGCACGATCACCCCCAGCCAGGGCAGCAGCTGGCCACGGGCCTGCCAGAGCGCGCCCAGCTGCAACGCCGGCAGGTGCAGGCCCACCTGGGCGGCATTCGCCTGCCAGCTGGCCGGATCGATCCGCAGCAGGCCGGTGGCGGCGGCCAGCACGATCCCAAGCAGCACGGCGATCAGGCCACCGGGCAAAGGCAGCTTGACGCCGCCGTAGTAGGTCAGCAGGATCACCGCCAGCACGGCCAGGCCCACCACCGGCTGGGCGTAGGTGCGCAGCAGGAACCCAAGCGCGATGTAACCCAGGGCGATGCCTGCCAGGGTGGAGAGCAGGGCCGCCCGTGGCAGCCAGCGACGCAAGCCAGCCACGCAGAAGGCCCCGCCCGCCTCGATCGCTCCGGAGCCGAGGCAGGCGATCAACCCCGCCTGCCAGGACAGTCGCACCGCGTCGGCTTCGGCAAGCCCCTGGCCGAGCCCAGCCAGCTTCACCGGCAGCATCACCAGAAACACGTAAGCGAACAGGCTCACCGTGTTGATGCCGTAGGGAAGGGCGGTGCGGTCGTCGCGCCCTTCCCGCCTGGCCAGCTGGTAGGCCTGCCAGGCGTAGGCCGCATTGCCAACCACCAGGCTCAGACCGGTGGCGGGCAGGATCACCCCGAAGATCAGCCCATCGGGGTAGCCCAGAACCCCACGGCAGAGGCCGAGGATCAGCAGGATCTGGATCAGATTGTCGAGACCCAGGCCCATCAGGCCGTCGATGTCGCCGGCCACAAACCATCGGGGTCGGCAGGTCGGCATCGCGTCGTTCAGGCGAACCCCCCTGGCCGCTGGCGGGAGGTGGAAAGGGAGAGATTGGCTTTGGCAGCAGCAGGGGCGGCGGCAGAAACACCGGACCCGGCGGGATTGACCGGCGTCGGCACCGCCACCACGTTGAAGGCCAGCGACCAGCGCTCACCATCACCCCGGAACGGCGGCACCGAATGGGGCTGCCAGGCGGGAAACACATAGACATCCCCGACCACCGGCAGCATGTACTGGGCCATGCCGGTGCGGAAACTCTGGATGTGCCACTCCTCGGGGCCGTGGAAACAGAGCTGACCGTCGAAGCTGTCGTTGTGGATCTGGGGGGGCACCTGCAGGAAGATCACGCCGGAGAAGGAGCCACCGTGGGTGTGCATCGGGTTGTAATCCCCGGCTGACTGGGAATTGAGCCAGACATCGATCATCTGCAAGCGATAGCGGCCGGGCGTCCAGGGGCCACGCCCCTGGGGCGGCTGCCGGTCGATCACATGGCGGATCCAGTGTTCGCAGGCCGGCAGGATCAGCTCGGCGCAGAGGGACTGGATGCAGGCATGCTGGGGGCCCAGCTCCCGCTGCTGGGCCAGCTGTCCGGCCAGCTTGGCGGAGGCATCCGGGCTTCGCTCTGGCTGGGCCAGCACCTGCTGGGCCAGCTGCAGCAGGTCGGCCAGCAGGGGTTCAGGCAGCCGGCTCCTGAGGATGTATCGGGGAAAGAGGGCAAGAACTTCCGTGCTGCTGTCCATGGCTGAAGGCCGGCCGCTGCGGCCAGCATGGCGGGACAGACGATCGCGGTCGAGACCCGGTGCAACTCGGAATCCTTGTTTACCCCCAGGTCGAGGAACTCGACGTGATGGGCCCGTGGGAGATGGTCACCACCTGGAGCCAGTTGCCCAGTGGGCCATCCAGCTGCCGGATCGTGGCGGAATCAACCCAGCCACTTCGCTGTGCCAAGGGCCTTTCGATCAATCCTGATCTGAGCTTCGCCAGCTGCGCTCCCCTTGATGTGCTGATCGTTCCCGGTGGCCAAGGGAGCCGCAGGGAAGTGGACAACCCTGCCTTGATCGACTTTCTTGCCCGCCAGGCAAGCCAGTGTCAGGCCCTGCTCTCGGTCTGCACGGGGGCGTTCCTGCTGCACGCCGCCGGACTGCTCAGTGGCCGGATCGCCACCACCCACTGGGGTTCCCTGGAGAGGCTCCGCTCGCTCGGTGATGTGACCGTGGTGGAAGAACGCTTCACCCGGGACGGACGAATCTGGTGCTCAGCAGGCGTTTCGGCTGGCATCGACCTGACCCTCCGTTACATCGCAGCCACAGCAGGCGATGAGGTGGCAGGGCAGGTGCAGCTGGCCACCGAATACTTCCCGTCTGGTGAACGCTACGGAAACGTGAGCCTGAATCCCCAGGCCCCCGGCTATCTGCGGGACTGAGTGAACAGACTCACCAGGCAGTGGGGATCGAATTCAGCAGGCCGCGTAATCCTCAACACTGGCGCTGAGGCGCCGCAGGCCGACCAGGCCATCACGCTCCAGGTTGCGCACACGATCACGACTCATGCCGAGGATGCGGCCGATGCCGGTGAGGCTCATCGGCTCTTCCACGTCGATGCCGTAGCGCATCTTCAGCACATCACGCTGCAGCTCCGGCAGTTGCTCCAGCAGAGCCCGCATGTCACCCCGCAGGCACTCGCTGTCCACGTTCTCCTCCGGCAACGTGCCATCCCCCTGCAGCAGATCCAGCAGTTCGGTGTCTTCGCCGTCGCCCACCTTGGTTTCCAGGCTCACCGGTTGCCGCGCCCGGCAAAGCAGATCCTTCACCTCCTCCTCCGGCAGCTCCACAGCCACAGCAAGCTCGCTCAGGGTGGGGGTGCGGCCCAGCTCCTGGCTCAGTTCCCGCTGGCCCTTCTTCAGCTTGTTCAGCGTTTCGGTGATGTGGATCGGCAGCCGGATCGTGCGGCTCTTCTCGGCGATCGCCCGGGTGATCCCCTGGCGGATCCACCAATACGCATAGGTGGAGAACTTGTAGCCGCGGGTGGGATCGAACTTCTCCACACCCCGCACCAGGCCGATCGTGCCCTCCTGGATCAGGTCCAGCAGTTCCATGTTCCGCTTGGTGTATTTCTTCGCCACGCTCACCACCAGCCGCAGGTTCGCCGCCACCATCCGCTCCTTGGCCCGGCGGCCGTTGATCAGCTTGCGCTTCAGCACCGGCAGGCTCAGCCCGAGCGACTCGGCCCACTGCTCGGGGTTCGGCTTGCTGCCGCTGCGCATCTGGAGCTCCTGCTCCACCTCCTCCAGACGCATCAGCTCCTGCACCTGGCGGCCCAGGGTGATCTCCTGCTCATGGCTCAGCAGGGGCACACGGCCGATGTCCCGCAGGTAGGAACGCACCAGGTCGCCGTCGACCGGGGGGTGGGAACGACCCGCAGCCTGGAAGGTCTTGGGCCCGGGAGCGACGTTCGAATCAGGGATCCGATCCAGCGATAGAGCGACAACCACAGCGAAGCTCTTGAAGGTGTGTGAAGCCTAACCTAAAGAAGTGTGAAGGACCTCTCAGAAAACCAAAGAAACTCTGTTTTCTGCCAGGTCCTGCGGCGCAGCCCGGAGCGCTCAGGGGTTCAGACCCACGTGGTTGAGCAGCCAGGAGGCAGTCTGCAGGTAGATGAACACGCCGGCGACATCGGTGGCGGTTGTGATGAACGGCGCTGACATCAGGGCCGGATCAAGCCCCAGCCGGTCGAACAGCAACGGCAGGGACGCTCCGGCGGTGGCGGCCAGGGTGGTGATGCAGACCAGGCTGATTCCTGCCGCCGTGGCCACCAGCATCCCCCCACCCACCTGCCAGGCCCAGGGCACCACCACGATCACCAGCAGCAGCCCAAGCAACAGCCCGGACAGAGCTTCCCGACCGACCGTGCGCCAGAGCCCGAGCGACTGGATCCTCTGGGTGCTCAGACCCCTGATCACCACCGTGGAACTCTGAGCGCCCACGTTGCCACCGGTACCGATCAACAGTGGGATGAAGGCCGCCAGCCGCACCACCTCCTTGAGAACCCCTTCCTCGGAGGCGATCACCGCTGAGGTGCCGGTGTTGGCCACCAGCAGCACCAGCAGCCAGACCACCCGACGGCGGGCCACTGTGAACAGGTTGCTCTGGAAGTAGTCATCCTCATCACCGGCCTGCACGGCGCCGGCGGCATAGAGATCGCGGGTGGCCTCCTGCTGGATCACGTCGATCACGTCATCGACGGTGACGATCCCCACCAGGCGCTGCTCCCTGTCCACCACCGGCACGGCCAGAAAGTCGTAGCGCTGGATGATCCGGGCCACCTCCTCCTGATCGGTGCCGGTGCTGACGTTGAGCACGTCACGGGTCATCACGTCACCGATGCGGTCAT
Organism: Synechococcus sp. CS-1326; assembly: GCF_025128115.1. Taxonomy (NCBI): domain Bacteria; kingdom Bacillati; phylum Cyanobacteriota; class Cyanophyceae; order Synechococcales; family Synechococcaceae; genus Synechococcus; species Synechococcus sp. CS-1326. The sequence goes on from NZ_JAHLYV010000035.1 coordinate 49,519, forward strand.
CGGGCTCTGCGGTCACCAGATCGCGCAGGGAGAGGATGCCGGTCAGGTGGCGAGAGGCATCGGTGACATAGAGGCTGTAGACGGTTTCGGTGTCGCGGGCGCGGCGACGCACGATGTCGAGGGCCTGGGCGGCGCTGTGGAACTCCTTGAGGTCGATGAACTCCGTGGTCATCAACCGGCCTGCTGTTTCCGCCTCGTAGCCGAGCAGCTGAGCGGTGATCCGACGCTCGGCAGGACTCAGCTCCATCAGCAACCGCCGCACCACCTTGGCCGGCAGTTCATCGAACAACCGCACCCGGTCGTCCGGGGACATCTCCTCGACCAGTTCAAGCACCTCCCCGGATCGCAGCCGTTCCAGGAGGGTCTGCTGCACGGCGGGATCGAGGTATTCGTAGACCTCGATCGCCTCATCTTTGGCGAGCAGCCGGAAGGCCAGGGCCTGGAGAGTGCGGGGCAGGCTGCCGATCGCCTCAGCGCAGTCCACCGGCTGGACCGGCTCCAACAGCAGTTTGACGCCGTCGTAATTGCCGGCCGCCAGCAGGCCCTGGAGCTGGCGCGCAACGATCTCCGCCACCTGCAGGCTGCTGTTGCTCACCGTGGTGGGGCTGGTGGCCTCGCTCATCGCCCGGGAGGATCGCAGCACCCCGAGTGTATGGGGAGGGGGCACCAGGCTTGTCTCGAGCGCCTAGGGTCATTTCTCACTGGAATCGCTTCATGACCCTGAATGTGTCGGATGTGGTGGTGACCAGCGCCACCGGAGCTGCCCAGCGGCTTGGCGAGTTCGGCGGTCAGGTGCTGCTGATCGTCAATGTGGCCAGTCGGTGCGGCTTCACCCGGCAGTACGCCGGCCTGCAGACCCTGCAGGACACCTACGGGCCCCGGGGCCTGGTTGTGCTGGGCTTCCCCTGCAACGATTTCGGCGCCCAGGAGCCGGGCAGCCTCAGCGAGATTCAGCAGTTCTGCTCCACCACCTACGGGGCCAGCTTCACCCTGTTCGACAAGGTGCACGCCAAGGGGGTCAAGACCCCCCCCTATGACCTGCTCACCCAGGTGGAACCTGCCGGTGACGTGGAGTGGAATTTCGAGAAATTCCTGGTGGGCAGGGATGGCACCGTCCTCGGACGGTTCAAGAGTGCGATCGAACCCGATGGCGCAGAGCTCACCGCGGCGATCGAGGCGGCTCTGGCGGCCTGAACGCGGCTCGGCTGCTGGCCAGCCCGATGGCTGCTGCGGCCAGGCCGAGCATCAGGCTGGCGACCAGCAGGGCCAGCGCAGCTGGGGTCTGTCCTTCCTCCCCCAACCAGACCAGATCCAGCATCCAGGAGCTGAACGTGGTGAGGGATCCACAGAAGCCGACGCCACCAAGCAGCAGCAGGGGCGCACGCCACGGGATCGGCCCCGCCAGCACCCCGAGCAGGAACGAACCCGCCACATTGGCCAACAGATGGGCCGCCGCCACCCCGGCGGCCCCATCGGCGAGCAAGGGGCCGATCTGAACCCCGATCCGCCAGCGCAGCAAAGCGCCGGGCACAGCTCCTGCAGCCACAAGCCCCAGCTCCCAGAACGCGAAACGAAGACGACGCCTCACCTCAGGACGCCCCCATTCGCAGACCCAGCTGGACGGCCAGCAGCCCGGCCAGCACCGAGGCTCCTGCCAGGATCCCCGCCTCGGCCCAGCGGCCCTGGCGCTGCTCCTGCAGCAGTTCCAGCATAAGGGTGGAAAAGGTGCTGAAACTACCGAGAAAACCAGTGCCCAGCAGGAGCAACAAGCCGGTGCCCGCCAGGCTGTGGCGCCGGTCGAAGCCAACGAGCAAGCCGAGGGCAAAAGCGGCAACCACATTCACAGCGAAGGTGCCCCAGTGGCGCCGAGGCAGGATCGGCTCGAAATGGTTGACCAGCCGCAGCCGCAACCACGCCCCCGGAATCGCACCAAGCGAAACGAGCAGGAATTCAGTCCCGCTGCTGCTGCTCACGGCTCATCAAGGCTGACGGGTTCACCCGGGCAACCAACCACGGCGGGGACCAGCCCCGCCGGAAGCGGGTATCTGCACCTGCAGCCACCGGTCACCGTCAGGCTCCCACCAGGTGCGCAGGAGCCGCAAGGGAACGTTTGCCTGCAGGCGGGTCAGGGCGGGTGCGGAGTGCTGTGGAGCACATCGCAGCAGCAATGACCCTGCAGCCAGCAGGGGTTCCTGGCTCTGGCGCCTGCGCAGCTCGGGGGAGCGTCGCTCCCCTCCACCAGCCGGCAGGGCGGCAGGAGCAATCAGGGCCATCCCCAGAACCCAGGCCAGGCGCCAGTCCATCAGATGTCGAGCTGGGCAAAATCGAGCTCGGCGCTGTGCTTCTCGATGAATTCCCGTCGTGGAGCCACCTTGTCGCCCATCAGGATCGTGAAGATGCGGTCGGCTTCGGCGGCGTCTTCAATCTCCACACGTTTCATGGTGCGGGTGGTGGGATCCATGGTTGTTTCCCAGAGCTGTTTGGGCATCATCTCACCTAGGCCCTTGAAACGCTGGATCGTGTAGTTGGCCTTCTCGCCAAAACCATCAAGCGTGGTTTTCAGATCCTGCTCGTTGTAGCAGTAAGTGTGATTCTTGCCCCGCTCAACTTTATAGAGGGGCGGACAGGCAATGTAAATGTAGCCACCTTCCAGCAGCGTTTTCTGATAACGGTAAAAGAAAGTGAGCAAGAGGGTGCGGATGTGAGCTCCATCCACATCCGCATCGGTCATGATCACAATGCGGTGGTAGCGCAGAGCCGATTCATTGAACTCCTCTCCCTTGATGCCAAGACCCAATCCGGTAATCAGGGACTGAATCTCAGTGTTTTTATAGATCTTGGCATCATCCGTTTTCTCGATGTTGAGAATTTTTCCACGCAAAGGCAAAATGGCCTGAAAACGTCGATCGCGGCCCTGCTTGGCAGAGCCCCCGGCGGAATCGCCTTCAACCAGATATATTTCGGATTCGGAAGGATCTCGCGAGCTGCAGTCAGCCAGTTTGCCAGGCAGGGTGGAGCTCTCCAGCACAGATTTGCGCCTCACCAGCTCCCTGGCTCGCCGGGCGGCTTCGGCCGCATTGAAGGCCTGGATGGCCTTCTCCAGAATGAGATCAATCACCTGGGGGTGAAACTCCAGGTATTCGGCCAGTGACTGGCCAACCACCGTATCCACGATGCCGCGAACCTCGGTATTGCCGAGCTTGGTTTTGGTTTGGCCTTCGAATTCAGGATCAGGCACCTTCACCGAAAGAACGGCAGTAAGCCCTTCCCGGATATTCTCCCCAGCCAGATTCGGATCCACATCCTTGCGCTTGTTCCGTTTCTTGGCAAAGGTGTTCAGCGTGCGGGTCAGAACTGTTTTGAGCCCTTCAATGTGGGTGCCACCATCCACGGTGCGAATGTTATTGGCAAAGCCAAGAATGCTATCGGAATAGGCATCAACACACCATTGCAGAGCGGCTTCAACCTGGACGCCATCTTTCTCATTGTTGACGTAAATAATGTCGGAATGAAGCGGCTCCTTGCCCGCATTCATGTAAGCCACGTACTCGCGGATACCACCCTCGTAGTGATAGATCTCCTCGTGCCCCTCAGCCTCAGGCCCCCGGGCCTCCGAGCGCTCATCCCGGAACACGATCCGCACACCACCGTTCAGGTAGGCAAGCTCGCGCAGACGGCCCGAAAGGGTGGTGTAGTCAAAAGTGATGCCGCCGGTGAAGATCTCGCTGTCCGGCTTGAAGCGCACGCCTGTTCCAGTGGCTCCGGAGTCGTCGGATTCCGAGCGGAGCGTGCCGATCGGAGTGCCTCGCTCGAAACGCTGCCGGTGCACCTGTCCCTGACGGCGCACGGTGACCTCGACCCACTCGCTGAGCGCATTGACCACCGAGATACCAACGCCATGCAGGCCCCCGGACACCTTGTAGCCGCCGCTGCCGAACTTGCCGCCGGCATGGAGAACGGTGAGCACCGTTTCAAGGGCGGATTTACCGGTGCGGGGGTGAATGTCGGTGGGAATGCCGCGACCGTTGTCGGTGACCTCGACCGATCCGTCTTCGCAGAGCCGGACGAAGATCTCATTGCAATGGCCGGCCAGGGCCTCGTCTACGGAGTTGTCGACCACCTCGTAGACGAGATGGTGAAGGCCACGGGGACCGGTGGTGCCGATGTACATTCCCGGCCGCTTGCGCACCGGCTCCAGCCCCTCCAGGACCTGGATCTGCTCGGCGCCGTAGGCATGCTCGATCTTGGAGGAATCGCTCATTCCGCTTGACTTGCGTGGGAGACGGACCGATCGAGGCCGACACGACCGATCAGCGCTGGTGGTGTGAGAATGACTGGACTCAGCACTGGGTTTCAGCTCAACACTGGTATCAGCTCGGCACCGGGCTCAACAGACAAGGCTTGCCAGAGGGCTCATTGAAAGCTCAGGGACAGGCTCAAGAACTGCTCCAGGCCTGACGAGGGCTTCCAGCTTACCACCGAGCACTCAGGGTGGCTTCCAGGGGCCTCTGAGAGGCTGTTGAGGCCTGGGATGCATCAACCCCAATTCAGACCAAGCCTGATCGGCCCAGCGGCCGGCCCATTCCATGGCCCTGTCAACCCTGCCTGTGATCGTGCTGCTCGGCCCCACCGCCAGCGGCAAAACGGAGCTGGCGATCCGGATCGCCGAGGCCCTCGACCTGGCGATTCTGTCGGTGGATTCCCGCCAGCTCTACCTCGGCATGGACATCGGCACCGCCAAGCCCACCCCCCTGCAGCGGGCCCGGGTGCGACACGAGCTGCTGGATCTGTCCCCACCGGATCGGCCGATCAACCTCCATGCCTTCCGGCTTGCCGCCGCAGACCGCATCGCCGCCGAACGACAACGCCGGGGCATGGCCTTCCTGGTGGGAGGAAGCGGCCTCTACCTGAAGGCGATGATCCGTGGGCTTCTGCCGCCAGCCGTGCCGCCGCAACCGGCCCTGCGTGCCCAGCTCACTGCCCTGGGCCAGAGCACCTGCCGCCAGTTGCTTGCCCAGGCCGACCCGGTCACAGCCGCCCGCATCGCCGCCGCAGACGCGGTGAGAACCCAGCGGGCCCTGGAGGTGCTCTATGCCACCGGAAGGCCAGCCTCCAGCCTGCAAGCCACCGAGCCTCCGCCCTGGCAGGTGCTGGAGCTGGGACTTGACCCACCCGATCTGCCCGATCGCATCGCCCGACGCACTCGCCAGCTCTACAGCTCCGGGCTGGTGGCGGAAACGGCCTTGCTGATCCGACGCTATGGCGCAACCTTGCCCCTGCTGAACACGATCGGCTACGGAGAAGCCAAGCGCCACCTGGCGGGTGAACTCGACGAGGCCGAGGCCATCCGGCTCACCGACCTGCGCACCCGTCAGTTCGCCAAGCGGCAGCGCACCTGGTTTCGTCGCCAGCATCAGGCCCTCTGGCTGACGGGAGCTGATCCACTGCGGGAAGCCCTGGAGTCGGTCCAGCGCGTCCTAGAGTGAAAACCTGCGTGTTGCCCCCTGAACGCGCCCGATTGTGATGGCAATGCCCTGACCAAGCCAACGCTTGTGCCGGGCCATGCTTGAACAGGGTCATGGATGTCGTTCATGGCCATCCCCACTGCGGCCATCGCTGCGGCCTCACGCTTCGCCCCCTCGCTCTTCTGAATGCCACCTCGTCCCCGTTTCGACCGTCGTGCCCCCGTTCGGGAGCTCCCGAACATCAACGATCGCATCAGCTACCCCCAGCTCCGGGTGGTCGATGCCGACGGCAGCCAGCTCGGGGTGATCACCAGGGAAGAGGCCCTGGAGGTGGCCAAGGATCGGGAGCTGGATCTGGTGCTGGTGAGCGAGAAGGCTGATCCGCCAGTCTGCCGGATCATGGATTACGGCAAATTCAAGTTCGAGCAGGAGAAGAAAGCCAAGGAGGCCAAGAAGAAGTCTCACCAGACGGAAGTGAAGGAGGTGAAGATGCGCTACAAGATCGACTCCCACGACTATCAGGTCCGCATCGGCCAGGCCGTCCGCTTCCTCAAGGACGGTGACAAGGTCAAATGCACGGTGATCTTCCGGGGACGTGAGATTCAGCACACGGCCCTGGCCGAGCTGCTGCTGTTCCGGATGGCCAAGGATCTCGAGGAGAGTGCCGAGATTCAGCAGGACCCCAAGCGGGAAGGCCGCAACATGATCATGTTCCTGACCCCGCGCAAAACACCCCTCACCAAAGAGAAAGACGCCGCCGCCCTGGCCTCGAAGGCCGTGCGCACGATCCCCTCACCAGTGCGTCAGGTGAGTGGTGCCGACGCGGCGGTCGCCCAGGCCGAAAGCTGAGGTCCGAGGAGCGGCTGGTCGGCAACCGGCACAGCCTCCTATGCCACAGGGGGAATTGTCACCGGGGCCGATGCTCCGTAGGGTGGCAGCAAAGCTGCAGGTTCCAACGGGCGTGCGATTCCACATTCAGCAGGAAAGCGACATCCCGGCGTCGACCCAGCTGTACAACCAGATCTGTTTTGCGATCGCGGCGCGACACTACCCGCCCGGTCACCGGTTGCCCAGCACCCGGCAGCTGGCCATGCAGACCGGCCTGCACCGCAACACGATCAGCAAGGTCTACCGCCAGCTCGAGAATGACGGCGTGGTGGAAGCCATGGCCGGTTCGGGCATTTATGTGCGCGACCAGCAGAAGCCACGCGAAATCAAGGTGCCGCCCGGCCTCCGCAACCGCCTACGCCCCGACATCGACCGTGAGGTGCGTCAGTGTGTGGACGGCCTGCTCAACGCCGGCTGCACCCTTCAGCAGGCCAGGGAGCTGCTCACCCGGGAGATCGACTGGCGACTGCGCTGCGGCGCCCGGGTGCTGGTCTCCACCCCCCGCGAAGACATCGGCGCCTCTCTGCTGATCGCCGAGGAACTGGCGCCGGTACTGGAGGTTCCTGTTGAGGTGGTGCCCCTGGAGGAACTCGAAGCGGTGCTGGAGAGCTCCAGCAACGGAACCGTGGTCACCAGTCGCTATTTCCTCCAGCCGGTCGAAGAGCTTGCCCAGCGCTACGGCATCCGGGCCGTGGCGGTGGACCTCAACGACTTCCGCCAGGAACTCGACCTGCTGAAGGAACTGCGCACCGGCAGCTGTGTCGGTCTGGTCAGCATCAGCCCCGGCATCCTGCGCGCCGCCGAAGTGATCCTGCACAGCATGCGCGGCAACGAATTGCTGGTGATGACGGCCAACCCCGATGTCGGCAGCCGCCTGCTGGCCCTGCTGCGCGCCGCCAGCCACGTGCTCTGCGACCGGCCCAGCCTGCCGCTGGTGGAGCAGACCCTGCGCCAGAATCGGGCTCAGCTGATGCGAATGCCCCAGGTCCACTGCGCCCAGAGCTATCTCGGGGCTTCCACGATCAACCTGCTGCGCAAGGAGATTGGCCTGACCGAACCGCCAGACGGTTTGATCGATCCTCAGACCCTCCAGGCAGGCTGAGTCCCACGGGCCCAGGGTTCGTGGGTGTGGCGGCACCAGCGTCTTCCCCGTTCCCCTGTATCCGTTCGCCTTGGGTTCCTCGTTCCGGCACCTCCTGAGCACCGTGGCGGCAGACCTGCGGATCATCAAGGAGCGCGACCCCGCCGCCCGCAGCACGCTTGAGATCCTGCTCTGCTACCCCGGCTTTCATGCCCTGGTGCTGCATCGCTTCAGTCATCGGTTGTGGCGGTGCCGGATCCCGCTTCTGCCCCGGCTGTTGTCACAGCTGGGCCGCTCCCTGACGGGGGTGGAGATCCATCCAGGCGCCCGGATCGGCTCCGGGGTCTTCATCGACCACGGCATGGGGGTGGTGATCGGCGAGACCGCCGAAATCGGCAACCGCTGTCTGCTGTACCAGGGAGTGACCCTGGGGGGAACAGGCAAGGTGCACGGCAAGCGCCATCCCACCCTGGGGGAGAACGTGGTGGTGGGGGCCGGTGCCAATGTGCTCGGCGCGATCACCGTGGGCTCCAACACCCGGATCGGAGCCGGTTCGGTGCTGCTGCGCGACGTGCAACCCGACAGCACGGTGGTGGGCATTCCCGGCAGGGTGGTGCATCAGTCAGGGGTGCGCATCGACCCCCTGGCCCATTCAGCCCTTCCGGACGCCGAAGCCCGGGTGATCCGCAACCTCATGGAGCGGATTGATGTGCTGGAAAACGACCTGAGTCAGCTGCAGCATTGCCTGCGGGATGTGGCAGCCGGACGGCCCCTGCTGGAAGGCTGCGGAGCCAAGGCCCAGAATCTCAAGGATCGGGAAATTCTGGAGTTTCTGGGGGATCGCTCCAGCATCAACGGCTGAAGCCGCCGGGCCTGCTTCAGCCCGTGGCAATCGCCTCGGCGCTTTCCATACGAGGTTGGAACATGAACATGGAATAGATCACGTTGCGCCGCATCGAGGTCATCATGTCAAGAAACATGTCATAGCCCTCGTTTTTGTATTCGATCAGCGGATCTTTCTGGCCATAGCCACGCAGCCCCACCGATTCGCGCAGCGCATCCATGGCCTGGAGATGCTCACGCCAAAGTGTGTCGATCTGCTGCAGAATGAAGAAGCGTTCAGCCTCGCGCATCAGGTTTGGACGGGATTGCTCAACCTGACTCTCCTTCAGGTCGTAGGCATTGCGCAGCTGCTCACGCAGGAAGGCCTTGAGCTCCTCCATCGACAGACCCTGCAACTGCTCTGGGGTCAGATCTGCCAGCAGATAAACAAACTCCTGCACCTTGGCGACCAGCTGTCCCAGATCCCATTCCTCCGCAGGAAGATCAGGATTGACATAGGCCTCAACGATATCGTCCATGGTGCGCTCGCCGTAGCCGATCACCTGCAACTTGAGTTCCCTGCCCTCAAGTACACGCCGACGCTCGGCATAAACAGCACGACGCTGATTGTTCATCACTTCGTCGTACTCAAAAACCTGTTTGCGGATATCGTAGTAATACGTTTCCACCTTTTTCTGAGCCCCTTCCAGGGAACGTGTGAGCATGCCGGACTCAATCGGCATGTCCTCCTCTACCCGGAAGGCATTCATCAGGCCAGCCACCCGCTCTCCGCCGAAGATGCGCAGCAGATTGTCTTCCAGGGAGAGAAAGAAACGGGTGCTGCCTGGATCTCCCTGACGACCGGAACGGCCGCGCAACTGGTTATCCACCCGTCGCGATTCATGCCGCTCGGTGCCGACGACGTGCAGACCACCGGCCTGACGCACCCGCTCCTCCTCCTCCTTCACCACCGCGTCGTACTCACCACGCACCCGGCTGATCATCTGGCGCAGGTTCTGGATCTGGACGTCATCGGTGGGGGCCTTCTCCGCCGCCTGGGCGATTCGATCCTCAAGCTCGAGCACCGAGAGGGCCCGGTCCCCCCAGGCCTTGACCAGCTCCCTGGCCAGCTCGACCAGGGACTGCTCTGTAGCGTCAGTGAGGGAACAGGGGTAGAGCGCCCCAATGGCACGGGCCTCGCTGGGGGCGTGGGGCAGGGCCTCAGCAGTGTTGCCGAAGCCACCACCACTGGATGCCTCGCGCGGCAGGGGAACCGGCGGGCGATGGCCCTCCTCCGGACGCACGAGGCGAGGAAGCAGCACCTCCCGCAACTTGAGGCGTGCCATGTAGTCACTGTTGCCACCAAGGATGATGTCGGTACCGCGGCCGGCCATGTTGGTGGCGATCGTGACGGCACCGGCCCGGCCTGCCTGGGCAACGATCTCTGCCTCGCGCTCGACATTCTCCGGCTTGGCGTTCAGCAGGTTGTGGGGAACCCCCTGCTCTGCAAGCAGGTCGCTGAGCAACTCCGATTTTTCGACACTGGTGGTGCCGACCAGCACGGGCCGTCCAGCCCGGTGGATCTCGGCGGTTTCTGCGGCGACAGCCCTCCATTTGGCCACCTCGTTCTTGTACACCTGATCAACCAGATCGGTGCGCGAGCGCTGCCGGTTGGTGGGCACCACCGTGACTTCGAGCTTGTAGGTTTTCTCGAACTCCACTTCTTCGGTTTTAGCGGTGCCGGTCATGCCGGCCAGGCGCGGATAAAGCAGGAAGAAATTCTGGTACGTGATGCTGGCGAGGGTCTGGGTTTCCGGCTGGATCGGCAGGTTCTCCTTGGCCTCGATCGCCTGATGCTGGCCGTCACTCCAGCGGCGCCCCGGCATCACCCGGCCGGTGAATTCATCGACAATGACGGCGTCCTCGCCGCGCACTATATAATTGACATCCTTGATGAACAGGGACTTGGCTTTGAGCGCATTGGTGATGTAATGCGCCCAGGGGTCTGCTGGATCAAACAGGTCTCCAACACCCAACAACGTTTCAGCCTTGGCATAGCCTTCATCCGTAAGGGTTACATTGCGCTGCTTTTCATCCACTTCATAATCCCCTTCTGGATCAATTCCATCCTTGGCAGTGCCTTCAGCGCGCTGCAGCAACTCAGCAATCTCGGCTGCCCGGCGATACTTTTCCTGGGGCCGCTCAATCTGGCCAGAAATAATCAGGGGAGTTCTGGCTTCATCCACAAGGATGGAATCCACCTCATCAATGACGCAATAGTTGAAGTTGCGCTGCACCACCTCTTCGATGTCATTGGCCATGTTGTCGCGCAGGTAGTCGAACCCGAGCTCACTGTTCGTGGCGTAGGTGATGTCGCAGCCGTAGTTGCGACGCCGCTCAAACGGGGGCATGTCCTGCTGGATGAGCCCCACCGAGAGGCCGAGGAAGCGATGCACCTGGCCCATCCACTCGGCGTCCCGACGGGCCAGATAGTCGTTCACGGTGACGACGTGGACCCCGGCGCCGGTCAGGGCGTTCAGATAGGCCGGCAGGGTGGCCACGAGCGTTTTGCCCTCGCCAGTCTTCATCTCGGCGATCTGGCCTTCATGCAGCACCATGCCACCGATCAGCTGCACATCGAAGTGGCGCATGCCCAACACCCGCTTGCCGGCCTCCCGAACCACCGCGAAGGCCTCAGGCAACAGCGCATCAAGCAACTGCCGCTGCCTGGCCGGAGTTTCAGCCTTCTGGAGCTGCTCCTTGAACTCGGCGGTCTTGCCGCGTAGCTGATCGTCACTGAAGGCAGCGATCTCCTCCTCCAGCAGATTGATGTCTGAAACCAGTGGCTGGTAGCGCTTCAGCTTGCGGGCATTGGGATCGCCCAACAGGAATTTGAGCATCGAAAGCAGCCGCCCGGTTGGTTCAGCCTATCACCGCCCACAGGTCATCGACCCTCTAGAGCCTAGGCAGGGCAAGGGGTTTCGCCAGATGGAAGCCCTGGAGGTAGGGTTGTCCAAAGGCTTGATGGCCCTCAATTCAGGCCAGCGCCCCTCGGTATGAACCCCAAGGAGCTGCTGGTTGGAGACTTTCAGATCGACATGGCCAGATCCACCCAACGATCCTTGCCAGAGCAGGCCACCGGCATGGCCACTCACTTCACTTCAGACGATCCCTGGCAAGACGAATGGTCCGAGGGCCAGAGACAAGGCATTGGGGGCACACCGGTGAGGATCGTCTGCCATCGAGCCAGAGCGCCTGGTCTCCGCCTGCTGGGACTGGCTGCTCTGAAGCGGCTGCTCGACAACCACAGCTTCTGGGCCCAGGCGCGGAGCCGGGCTGATCTCAACCGGATGCTGGTGGGCAGCCAGGCCGTTGTCAGCGCCTGGAGCAATCGGCAACTGATCGGCTTCGGCCGAGCCACCAGTGATGGCATCTACCGGGCCGTGCTGTGGGATGTGGTGGTCTCCGCTGACCACCAGGGGCACGGGGTCGGCAGGCGGATCGTTGAGGCCCTGCTCAGCAGGCCTGCCGTGGCCGGCGTGGAGCGGGTGTACCTGATGACCACGAACAGCTCTGGCTTTTACCAGCAGCTGGGTTTCCAAGGGTCGGAAACCCAGCACCTGCTGCTGCTGCAAAGGGTTTCAGGACGTTCAAGCGGATGAAGAGATTCGAACTCTCGACCCTCTCCTTGGCAAGGAGATGCTCTCCCAATGAGCCACATCCGCAAGAGGGTGCTGGAACTAGAACAGGTAGGCTGAAAATCCAGGATGAATACGCTAGAGCAACTGGAAATGTCGAAAGATAGCCTGGTCAATGTCTGGTCTCACCTTGCAGGATGGAGAAAGTGGAGAAAACTACTCAATCATGAAAATAGCCATGAACAACCAAATCCAAAACCAATTGCAGACGAAAGATCGTTGCTTTCGAATGAGCTACCCTCACCGAACCGTCCGCTGAAATCACGTTGGGCAGGTGATCCTACTGAGGTGGCAGGAGAGGGCAGAGGCGAGATGAAGCACCTATGGCATCCAGCATGAGTAGACAGGGGTGGAATTTAGCAATGACAAAGTTTTGGACGAATGGGATGGTGGCAGAGAGAATGCGATGGCGTAGACAGATCGAGCGACAACATGTGTCTCATGCGGCCACCAATCGGGAGGAGCGTTCAAATCTAAAAACGAAGCAAAATGAATCATCAGTTTCCTCGCTCGGACCTCCACACCTAGCGAAGAGGCGCCGAGGGACACAACCACCTGTTCACAGTTCACAAAATCTTAGATGAAGTAGACATGGGAATACAGTTTCAAAAAGCAATCATCCGAAATCGTGAGCTTATATGGCGGCTCATCCAGCGAGAAGTCCAAGGTCGCTATAGAGGCTCAGTACTGGGCCTGGGCTGGAGCTTCGTCCAGCCACTAGCCATGCTCGCTGTTTATACACTTGTGTTTTCCCAGGTATTCAAAGCTCGATGGGGAAATGGCGTAGAGTCAGGTCCACTAGCGTTTGCAGTCAACTTGTTTGCAGGGCTGATCGTCTTCAACTTGTTCGCCGAATGCGTTAATCGAGCTCCCGGGCTGATTCTGGCCAATCCAAACTATGTAAAGAAAGTAGTGTTTCCACTAGAAGTTCTGCCCCCAGCTGCCCTGGGTACGGCGGGATTTCATGCGGGCACCAGTGTTGTGGTACTGATCATATTTGAGATAGCTGCGTTTGGTCGGATCCCATCCAGCATTATATGGCTACCTGTTGTCTGGATTCCATTGCTACTTGGAACCCTAGCAGTCAGCTGGGTGCTATCTGCAGTTGGAGTCTTCCTAAGAGATATCGGCCAACTGGTAGGCGTTGTCATCAGCATGCTGATGTTTCTGAGTCCAATCTTCTTCCCACTTTCAGCATTGCCCCCACGATGGTTACCATTGCTCAATATCAACCCGCTGGCCCACATCATTGAACAGACAAGAATGGTAGCTATCATCGGGAAAGCTCCAAGCATAACTTATCTGATCATGGGAATAAGCCTAAGCCTGATTGCATGCGAACTTTCCTACCGGACCTTCCAAAGGGCAAAGCCAGCCTTTGCAGATGTGATCTAACATGCAATCCTATGTACCACAAGCTAAGGACAGTTTGAACTCGATCGTTGCAAGAGACCTAGGAAAATGTTATCAAATTTATGCAAACCCCTCTGACAGACTGAAGCAAGCCATCTGGGGCGGACGGCGAACATATCATCGCAAGTTCTGGGCTTTAAGAAATGTAAGCCTAGAAGTGAAACGTGGAGAAACCGTTGCCATCATTGGGCGCAATGGCAGCGGCAAAAGTACACTGCTGCAAATCATTTGTGGTACACTTTCTCCTACGGAAGGCAGCGTCAAAACAAGTGGAACAATAGCAGCTCTACTTGAATTAGGCAGTGGCTTCAATCCTGAGTTTACAGGGATTGAGAACGTCTATCTCAACGCCTCTCTACTAGGTTTGACGCAACAGCAGACCAAAGAGCGACTGGACGACATTCAGGCATTTGCAGATATTGGGGACTTCGTACATCAACCTGTAAAGACATACTCCAGTGGAATGCTCGTTAGACTCGCATTTGCAGTCATTGCCCATGTTGAACCATCTGTTCTCATCGTCGACGAAGCACTGAGTGTTGGAGATGCAGTGTTTGGGCAACGCTGCATGCGCTTTATAAGACGATTCACCGAAACGGGTACTCTTCTATTTGTCAGCCATGATCTGAACGCAGTATCCAGTCTATGTAGTCGAGCAATCTGGATTGAATCGGGCCAAGTCAAGATGGATACAACGACAGCACCTATTCTCACATCCTACACTCGATATTGCCTAGAAGCATCAAATGCAGAAATTGAAAAGGCGTCTAAAGCCCAATCCAACCCTAGCCTTGATAATCCTCTAAATGGCAAGTCAAAAAGACCCAGTCAGTCACAGGGGGCAGATACGAACGACCTCGGGGCGAATCCAAATGAAAAACAGGGAGAACAGCTTCCCTCAGTCGTAGATCGGGAAGAAGTCGGAACAGAAATAGTAGACTGGAATTCAGAATGTGACTACGGCAATCGACGTGCCTACATCTCAGAAGTTGTTCTGAAAACAATGGGGGGCCAAGTTACAAATACACCATGCTGTGGAGAGATGATCCAAGTGGAAATAACAGCCAAATGCAATATTCAGGTTGAGAGTTTCTTGGCTGGGTTTGTGGTCAGGGACCGGACAGGGCAAATAGTATTTGGCGAAAACACCACTTCGCACGAAATGATCAGGGCCAACTCAAAGCAGACAGTTTCTGTAGTCTTTAAATTTGTGATGCCATACCTATATCCAGGGAGCTACAGCCTGTCTGCAGCAGTTAGCGAGGGGGATGCAACACAATTCCAAGTGATGCACTACAAGCCAGACGTTCTGATTCTTGAACCCATGGTTGGGAATAGGCAGGTCCATGGCGTTTTTGCAACTACCAAGATGGAGATCAAGTCAAGGGTCCACCCAGAACAAAATTAATTCTCAGATCCGACAAACCCGTCAACTGGATCAACATCGGGCACGGCCATGCATTGAAAGCCGTCGATACATACTCACAAAGCAAATTCGATTCTATCCCAGACAAGGCATCAAGTTGCATCGTCAGCGATTCGGTCCAGTCATCCTAGAGTCAACAAAAAGCACTAAGGTGTCAGTGAATGCCGTGGTACAGACATTGAAGGGATCACTTCAACAATGTCCAGATCCTAGGCTGCAGACAAGAATATCAGAACACACATTCTCAACAAAACATCAGATCAATCCAGCCAAACTGCAAACAAAAAAGCACAAATGACATGCGGGCAACATCAGATTTGCACTCGCTTGAAGATAAGAACTTGAGGCACAGTATAGTTACGTGCGACTCCAATACCACGCCGCCAAGCATCAACCTCAGACCAGAATTCCTCAACCGTTCCGCCAGGCAAGGTCAGATTCGCATCAACCCACTGATCAAGTTTTTCGTCAAATGGAAGCTCACACCCACTATAAAATAGAGCACCCCTATAATGAAGAGGGATGACACCGACAAGTAGAAAACCAGATGCCTGAATGAGATCCACGTAAGCCGAAGCCGGATAAGCCCACTCGAACGATCCGTAGCGGGTAGCGGTCGGGTGGCTATTGAGTCCATCGACAAGGTCGCGGGCGCTATTGGCAAAATATTCAGCAATCATCAACCAATATCCACCAGGTTGCATGGCTCGTCTTGTATCAATAGCAATCTGAGGGATGTGCTGCCAGTGATGAACTGTTCCAGATGAAATAATAGCTCCAAAACTCCCACCAAGCTTCCCCCATTCATCCAGATGATTGACAATACGAATATTATGGTCATCTAACGAGCGCAAAAATCCAGTACCCGTATACCACTCGTCATTGGGGTCCATCGCCGTTAATTTTTCATAACCCAGTCTGGCCATGGCGTGAGCAGCATGGCCACGGCCACAACCGATATCAGCAACAGGGGTTTGCAGAGATAGCCCAAGACGCTTCAACAACCCGTCAACTGCTTCGGGGACACCTGATTCGCGGTAGGCAACAAATGATGCGGCAACATTTTCTTCAAGGTAATGAGTTCTGAGCAACTGGGCTACTTCTGCATCAGACCTTGCTTCAATGAACGCCCGCTTCATTGCCGCCTCCCACTCGCCGGGATCCTCGTAGCCATTCATCTGAAAGCAGTCCAAATCGTCAGGGAATGAGCCTGAAGGGGCACTGACGATGACTTGGGGACGAAGAACCACAGTTGTTTGAGCAGAGGGGGGAGGGGAGCCGAAGGTGCCAAGCCTCCGAAGAGTCTTTTAACACAACACAGGGATACTGCGCTCAGCAACAGGGCAAACGAAAAAAGTTGGAAGAGAAGTCACGAAAATCAACATGCGAGGTCGCACGCTGGCGCAAAGCCAAGAAGAGAAAACACCAGACCCAATGGAAATTGCGATCAAGGCAATCAACTCGATAGTCACACTGCCACGGAGAAGGACAAGCTTCTCCGGAAACAGCTCAAACCTCCAATAAACTTCAGACCACAAAGATGATAATAACTGTAGGATGCCCACACGTCACCACCGATCCGACTGTTGCGAACATCCATGTCTCTGTAGTAGATTTTGAAGATAACTGACCTCCAGGCTGCATGTCTCCAAGTGGAAATACGCTCGAAAACCATTCCGGTGAACTTCAGGGCAATGAGGCCGAAGGAGCTGTAGACGCCTTGGTGCGAGACACGTTCTTTCCCGGGTGTGGCACCGGGATCCTTGTTGAGGTTGGAGCGGCCTTGCCGGATTACCTCTCATTGGGCAACTCCTTTCGCAAATGCGGTTGGCGGGTAATTAGCATCGAGCCAAATCCTATCTTCGCTGAAAAGCATCGTGAGCGAGGACACGAGATCCATGAGTTTGCTTGTGGAGAAAGTGACTGTGAGGATGTACCCTTCACTTTGGCGCAAGCAAGGAGCCTAGGCTCAAAATATCGAGGTGGAGATATTTCCTATGAATCGTTCTCGTCACTGGGAATCCGTGGAAAATTCAAGAAGTTATTCGACACCATGGCGAATCGCTTCACGACCAGGGAGATCAGGGTTAGACAACGTCGGTTGGATACGATTCTTGGAGCCATTGATGGCTTGTCAGAGGTCGACATCCTCTGCATCGATACAGAGGGCTGGGAACTGGAATGTCTGAAAGGATTTTCGTTTGAACGGTTTCACCCAAAGGCTCTCATCATCGAGGATCTCTTCGGCCTCACAGAAGTCGATGATCTGCTCGGCAGCCATGGTTACGTGCGCTGGCAGCGTCTAAGCCCGAATAACATCTACGTACAGAGAGAAGCTGCGTATATGGCTCCCCAAAGTGGCCTCGCCGAACCTATGACGAGCTATACCGGCAATCTGGAAGACGTTCTCCTGCGACGCTGTTTCGGGGGGGTGACTGATGGATTCTACGTCGACATCGGTGCCCATCACCCAACAAATGCCTCGGTGACCCGGTGGTTTTACGAGCAAGGGTGGTCGGGAATCAACGTTGAGCCCGGAGAGGGAATCGTCCCACTGCGTGCCGACCGTCCACGCGACATCAACCTGGAGCTTGCCGTTTCCGATCGCGATGGCGAGACCACCTTCTGGGTTCATTCTGGTAATACGGGCACATCATCCTTACTTGACGAAGTTCCGGATCTTGTGGCCGAACGGGCCGGAGAGATCAAACCACTCAAAGTCCGCCTCTCAACCCTCCCAGCCATTCTCGATAAGCACGCGCCTGGACGGCACATCCAATTTCTTAAGATTGATGCCGAGGGGGCCGAGGACGCCATCATTTCTGCATCCGACTGGTCGCGGCACCGTCCGGAGGTCATGGTTGTAGAAAGCAGCGAGCCATACACAAATATCCGAATGGTGACACGTTGGCAGGAAGTGCTTGAGCAGAATCACTATCGATTTGCCTATTTCGACGGGATCAACGATTATTGGGTGCGAGAGGAAAGTGTCCATCTCTGCGACGTCTTTCAAGTTCCAGTGAATGTGCTGGATGCGTACCGGCAATACGATGCCGAATTAGAATATCTCCGTGGACGGGTAAGCTCAATCGGGAGAGTGCCCAGAGACAAGAGCCAAGCGGAACTTGCAACATCCATTGACGAGCTGGAATCACTGCGCGAACAAAATAAAACGTTGAGACTTGCTTATGCCTCAACCAAGGAGTATCTCGACAGCATTCTTGCCACTTCAAACATAGGGACTGAAAGTCAACCACCAGAAGCCTTACAATCTCCAGCCCAACCTGGTTCGCTATACGCCGAAAACCTTGACGATGACAAGTGAGAAACAACCGGCATCATGCCGGATTCCCAGTGACACGGAAAACTGTCAGGGGAAGGTTGTCCTTTTCGCCACCGTGGTTCCACTCGACACATCAAGCGGAGGAACCATCGTATGTCGCGAGCATTTGCGCAGCATTTCCAGTACATCAGGTACCCAGACTCACGTCTTTGCGCCGCCAGGTCCTTTGATAGGGGGAAGTGCAGACTATGCAAAAGCTGTTGGGGCGTTTTTTCATCCACTAGAATTTCAACACAATCGGCGTTTCTTTCCCGATCTACCACTCATTTTTTCCCATCCATTCAGCATGGAGCGTCATGCCGCTCTGCACAGACCAGTAGATCATCATTTTAGCAAAATCGTACGTGATATCCGTCCCGATGTCATCATCATTGACTACTTGTTCACGAGTCTCTATGTGCCATCAGCGTTTCACTGCGGCGTTCCTGTGGTGATGATCACACTGAATAGGGAAAAGGAGTTCTATCGTGATCAACGCAAACTTGGGGTTATACCATCGCAGGCTAGCAACAGCAGAATTGCCGAGTGGCGTCTAGGGCGGTTCGAAAACGAAGTGCATGCTAATTCTGACCATATCGTGGTCCTGAGCCCTCATGATATTCCCACGGACTGCAAGCAAGCGGCGCGCACTACCGTGATTGAGCCAATGCTCGATAATCATCCAAAACGGTGGTGCAATGAAGAGCAAGGCAATGTATTCTTTGTTGGAAATGTGAACCATTATCCAAATCTTTGTGCAGTTCGATGGTTGTGCGAATCACTAGCTCCTCATCTCGCAGCCTGTGCTCCCGAGTTACGGATCACAATCATCGGAGCAGAACCCCTAGAAGCACCGGAGACGTGGAAACAGCCCAACGTCGTGCTGCTTGGGCGATCCACAGCAGATGAGGTCCTCCGACAATTCACCGCTTGTGGAATTTTCATCGCACCGATCGAAAATAGCTTCGGATCCAAAATCAAGATTTTAGAAGCCCTTTCCCATGCCACACCTCTGGTTGCCACAGCAGAAGCACTGACCGGGGTACCTGGCTCCACTGGGATCCCCCTTTTCACACTAGACGATCCAAAGGGTGCTGCGGAACTCATTACCGGCATCATCCGCTCTCCAGGCAATCTGGAGGATTTGTCGCGGCTGATGGATGAAATTCGCGACAGCAATCTGGACAGAAGCCGAACCGCCTGGCCCATGCTGATCCAATCAGCCATCTCTAAGGGGGTAATGCCTCGGCAAATTCAGGCGTGGTCCTTGCTACGTTTCCAGAAAGCCCCAGCTGGGGGCAAAAAGAAGATCATACGAACTAGACACAAAAATCAGGTCATAGATGTTAACAATATCAGCTCCCACTGGATCCGCTCGCAGGGCCTGGGGCCGTTAGAGCAATTCGAAGGATGCCCTCTTCGCTGGACGGCTGATTTGGCAACGTTAACAATAAGGATTGACCCAGTTAATCCGCCAAGTTGGTTGAGGGTATGCGCATGGAATATCACACCCATTGAGGGAAGCAATCTGAAGGTATTCGCGAATGACGTGAATGTGCTGAGTGGTGCTATTAATCATCGAACCTTTGATCGCGTCGTCCCCCTTTCCCAACTGATGGGTCAATGTGAGTTGACCCTCCGCTTTGAGAGCGAGGGATACCAGATCCCTGGGGATGACCGAATCCTCGGGGTGGCCTTGAAGTCGGTCCTGTTGGGATCTAGCTGGCACAACTTGAAAGCCCACTCATTCAGATTCCCACGGCTTCCCAGAATCGTTGGGACACTCAAAGGGATGTTCCGCAGCTAGAATCAAACCTGGATGGCTTCACAGAGGGTCGGAATGGCCGTTGGCAACGAGTCAATGATAACCGTGACAATCTTAATCCAAATGGGCTTATTTCACAGGAGCCAACGATTCAATTGTTGCCGCTCCAAACCTCAATGCTAGACACTTTGTCTTTTGAGCAACAATAGATATGCTCAATCCCCTTCGTTGAATTTCTCGTTATGGATGCATAAAATGGATGACGCACATGACCCTGTGCCTGGCCACAGGAAACCCAAGGACACCGATTTTTGAATCTATTTTAGCAGCGCAGAGATTCATCACAAAACAAGGGAAGCAAGAGAGTCAAAGAAGGCACAGGAGGCGACACAAATAAAACGACTCGGAAGGGCATTATGCCATCTCGATAGGTAAACTCAGATGAATTGGCCAATCTTAGATGATGCAACGCCGAACGAAACGGGCAATCTGCCGATACTAAGGCATGGTCCAGCAAGTGAACTCAAGACGAGAAAAGCATTGAACGCTAACTCCCGGAACACTCATAAGCAGCAAACAAGAATTGACTTGGAGAAGAATCACCAGCGCAATGGCTTCAGTAGAAACAACAATGGATAGACCAAAGCACACATGTTATAGTATAGATGCCAATCATGGATCAGTTTCGATGAGCCAATTGCCTGATCGATTCTTAGCCAGAGGACGCGGGCCTATCAGCAAGGATGGGACGGTAGAACCTGGCATCGCGCCTGCTGGGGAACACGCGGCTATGGCGCCAGCAGGGGCCGCCAATTGTCCATCTGACACTTTGTGGGCGCCCCCATCTCTCTCGGCTCAATCACTTTTGTCAGCGCTAACTCGGCCAGATCCTGTCTTGATCAAAACAGAACCGGGGAAGGAATGGGACGGAATGGATGAGCTGGTTTTAGTCAAAGATATTGAAGGGAAAGATGACGAAGAATTTTGGGAGCGACTTCGGGCCGATGCCCAAACTGATCCAGATATCTCCAAACTCTTTGATGTTTACAATCTCTGGGGTTCTCCAGCTGAACTTTTTGAGCAGTTCTATAATCTAGGAGTCGCTCAGTCGATCGCTGAGCTGATGCGCCGCTTTGGAATCACAGAACAATGTTGCATTGCAGACGTTGGTTGCGGCTGGGGTTGGCTACCCTTTTCACTTGATCGCCTGGGCTACAAAGATCTTGTTGCAATGGAACCAAGTAATGCGGTAAGACACCTCAAAGAAGCAACTGAAGAGCGGATCGAAATTGTGACCGACCTTGACTGTTGGAGGAGTATTCGTCATCGCTTCGATGCACTGGTGTCAGTAGCTACCATTCATCACTGGGATCACATACCCTGGATCGCTCTGGAAGCCCGCCGTACAATGAAATCGGGTGCGTTTTGGTTTGTCGTGATGGAATGGTTTGCCGACACGCCAGCAGAGTTTATCCAGGCAATGGAAACGCATCCGACTCGCGTCCGTTATCATCAATATGAATGGGCGTACCCTGTAACTGCTTACGTGGACTTGATCCAGTCGGTAGGTTTCAGTCTGTCTGCAGTCGTCCCATTCTATTATCGAAACAATAGTCTGCTCACGGTGGGTTCACAAGCACCTACTCCGGACACCATTGATCAAGAGCAACTCAACGACCTTGTGGACCAACATTTAACAGGTGAAAACGGTACCGTTGAAATGTTTTGGGCCGAAGTAGATGCAAACCGACGCAGGCCAAATAGTTACAAGTTGTTTACTCGGCCTCAGGTACTCGTATTTCGCAGAGTCGAAGTCTCGCCTGTTGAAGACGGTCAGCCGAATTGAACTTAGCATCATTACCATCGGAGCGATTCGCCTTGTAAAACGCTAAGTTTTTATCTACCACTGAAGAGCCGAAGCCCAGTGACTTTCGAAGAAGATTTCACTGCTGAGCGGCCACTCAGGCGGCCTGAATAACGATCAGCGCCTGGATCGCTTCACTCTCGTCTGGTGGCTTGTTGATCCACGCTTCTTCTGGTTGACACCAGCATCGAGTGCTTCGGCTCCACCGAGTTGGATTGGCCCCACTGGCCTTCTCGTTGTCATCGGCTCGCTGCTTGAAGATTGTGGTGGTGGCTCCGCTGTGTCGTTGATGGGGCGTGACGACTTTGATGCCTCTGTGGCGGTGACGGTGGTTGCACCAGTCCACAAAAACCGCCACCCCCTCACATCCATCGTCTTTGCTGGCAAATAGGACGTTTGGCGGGCGTGGTGCCGCACCTGAAGTTCTTCTCTGGAGCACTGGATCAATCCTGGTGGGCGGGTGTCATGGGTCATGGCGACGGAAGAGCTGTCTTGCCCCTCAGGGTTCCCCGCCCACTCACCCTCCAGACTGACCACTCCCGGCCGGCACCTCCACCCCTGAATCAGGAAACCCTGCTGTTTGAGCCCGCCGTGCCGGCGGCCGGTGCCC
The DNA here is from genome assembly GCF_025128115.1 of Synechococcus sp. CS-1326. Classification (NCBI taxonomy): domain Bacteria; kingdom Bacillati; phylum Cyanobacteriota; class Cyanophyceae; order Synechococcales; family Synechococcaceae; genus Synechococcus; species Synechococcus sp. CS-1326. Next base: position 71,873 of record NZ_JAHLYV010000035.1, read on the forward strand.
TGAAGGCGGTGCTGGCCTTTCCGAGCACCTATTCAGTGGGCATCACCAGCCTGGGCTTTCAGGTGGTGTGGGCCAGCCTGGCGGGCCGCAGCGATGTGGATGTGCGGCGGCTGTTCACCGATCAGGGCGATCCGCCCCACGCCGCTCAGCGGGGTAGCGGTGCAGGCCTCGATCTGTTCGGTCTGTCGTTGAGCTGGGAGCTCGATGGCCCCGTGCTGCTCGATCTGCTGGAGCCGCTGGGCATTCCGCTCTGGAGCCACGAGCGTGGCAATCACGATCCGATCGTGTTCGGCGGCGGCCCGGTGCTCACCGCCAACCCCGAACCGCTGGCGCCCTTCTTCGATGTGGTGCTGCTGGGCGATGGCGAGCTGCTGCTGCCTGCCTTCATCGACGCCGTCCAGGCCGGTCGCCAGGCGCCAAGAGCCGAGCGGCTGCGGGCGCTGGCGCAGGTGCCGGGAATCTATGTGCCGTCCCTTTATGCCCCTCGCTACGGCAGCGAAGGGGAGCTGCTGGGCGTCGAGCCGATCGAGCCGGGCCTGCCGGCCACCATCGCCAAGCAGACCTGGCGCGGCAATACCCTCAGCCACTCCACTGTGATCACCCCGGAGGCGGCCTGGCCCTCGATCCACATGGTGGAGGTGGTGCGCAGCTGCCCGGAGCTCTGCCGCTTCTGCCTGGCCAGCTACCTCACCCTGCCCTTCCGCACCCCGTCGCTTGACGACGGCCTGATCCCCGCCGTGGAGAAAGGCCTCACCGCCACCCAGCGGCTGGGCCTGCTGGGGGCCTCGGTCACCCAGCATCCGCAGTTCGCCGAGCTGCTCAGCTGGCTCGATCACGACCGCTTCGAGGGCACGCGCCTGAGCGTCAGCTCGGTGCGAGCCGCCACCGTGACCCCCCAGCTTGGGCGGATCCTGGCCAAGCGGGGCAGCAGGTCGCTCACGATCGCGATCGAAAGCGGCAGCGAGCGCCTGCGCCGGGTGGTGAACAAGAAGCTCGCCACCGAGGAGATCTTCGCCGCTGCCCGCTACGCCAAGGAAGGCGGGCTCAGCGGCCTCAAGCTCTACGGCATGGCCGGCCTGCCCAGCGAAGACGACGCCGACATCGAAGCCACCGCTGATCTGCTGCTGGCGATCAAGGCCGCCACGCCAGGGCTGCGGCTCAGCCTGGGGGTGAGCACCTTTGTGCCCAAGGCCCACACCCCCTTCCAGTGGGAAGGGGTGCGGCCGGAAGCGGAGAAGCGGCTCAAGCGGCTGGCCCGCCGTCTGCAGCCCAAGGGGATCGAGCTGCGGCCCGAGAGTTACGGCTGGAGCGTGGTGCAGGCCCTGCTCTCCCGCAGCGACAGGCGCCTCGCCCCGGTGATCGCCGCCGTGCGCGGCCGCCACGGGCAACTGGGCGGCTGGAAGGCCGCCTACCGCGAGGCGCTGGCTGCCCCAGCCGGCGCGCTGCCGCCACCGCCGCCCTGGCAGGAGGTGATCCACGCCAGCTGGAGCCCCGAGCGGGTGCTGCCCTGGGTGCACCTGGAGGGTCCACTGCCGGCCTCCACCCTGGCCAGACACCACGAAGAAGCGCTGAGCACCCATCCGCCCGGTCCGGCCGACCCGCTCACGGCGGTGACGGGTTGAGCAGGAAGGCCCGGACCCCCGCCAGCAGAATCCAGCCGGCAATGTTGATGCGGCTGTCGTAGAGGGGCATGTCGGTGGCGTGGAGCGCCACCAGCACCAGCACCGAAGCCCACCAGGCGCGATCGAACAGGCGGCCGGCGGCCATCCCCCTGACGGACGCCTGGACCAGCAGAAACAGGATCAGCCCCACCAGCAGCACTGCCGCCGGCAGGCCGTGGCTCACGGCCAGATCAATCGGCAGGTTGTGGGGATGGCCATGCCATTTACCGGTGCGCAGCGGATAGATCACGCTGAAGGCCGCCGCCCCCCAGCCCAGCCAGGGCCGCTCCGCCACCAGGCCGAGAGCCACACCCCACTGGCTCAGCCGGGTGATCGCCAGGGGCCTGCGGCCGGCCTGCTCCAGGTCGCTCAACCGGCCCCAGATCGCCTCCGGGATCAGCTCACGCGCCGGCTGCTGCAGGAAGGGAGCCACCCCCGGCAGGCTGGCCAGGACAACCGGAATCAGCAGCAGCACCAACAACGGCAGCAGCCAGAGCCACGCCCCAGGCCCGGCCACGATCGGCAGGGCCAGCACCAGGGCGCCCCAGGCGTTGCGGGAATCAGTGAGGTAGAGAGCAGCCACCAGGGAAACCGCGATCGCCAGGGCCGGCAGCCGGCCTTTCCAGCCCTGCTGCGGCTGCAGAACGGCCGCCAGGGCCAGGGGCCAGGCCAGGGAGAGCCAGGAGCCGGCGATGTTGGCGTAGTCGAACAGGCCCGAGAGCCGCCCGGTTGGATTGCCCCCCGCATTGAGATACCAGATGATCGCTCCACCCAGAACCTGGAAGGGCCCGGCCCAGCCCCACCACAGCTGGCCGAAGCCGGTGACGATCACCGGAACCGTGCCGGCCACCAGCCAGAGCGCCACCCGCCGCCGGGCGGCCGGGGTGATCAGATAGGGCTGGAAGCCCCAGAAGGCCCAGAAGAACGGCAGCCAGTTGCCCATCCCCACCCAGGCCAGCCAGCCGCTGGTGGCACGAAAGCAACCCAGCACCATCAGGGCGGCCACCACCACCAGCACCCGATTGGCCGGATCGGCCAGGGGCTGGGGCCGGCCGCGGCTGCCGAGCAGCAGAGCCACCAGCAACAGCACCCCGGCGATCAGGGCGCTGCTGGGCAGGACGAACACCCCGAGCTGGAAACAGCGCCAACCCAGCGGAGCGGCGTCAACGGGGCGCTCGGCATTGAGCTGAACCAGGGCACGGCTGCTCAGCACGACCAGATCCTCCGCGACAGCACCATGGTCAGGAGAACACCGCGGTGCGGCCCCGATACACCATCACCTGGCGGCGCAGGCACAGCCTCAGGGCCCGGGCCAACGCCAGCCGTTCGGTGTCGCGCCCTTTGCGGATCAGGTCTTCCACCTCATCCCGGTGGCTCACCGGCACGGTGGCCTGCTCAATGATCGGTCCGCCATCGAGGTCTTCAGTCACGTAGTGGGCGGTGGCACCGATCAGTTTGACGCCCCGCTCCCAGGCCCGCTGGTAAGGCTGGGCTCCCTGGAAGGCGGGCAGGAAGGAGTGGTGAATGTTGATCACCTGCGCAAACCGGGCCAGGAAGAAGGGGCTGAGCACCTGCATGTACTTGGCCAGCACCACCAGCTCGATGCCGTGCTCCTGGAGCAGTTGCAGCTGGGCCGCCTCGGCCGACTCCCTGGCAGCGGCCGTGACGGGCAGATGCTCGAAGCGGGCACCGAAGTCCTCAACCAGCGTCCGCAGCTCGGCATGGTTCGAGATCACCAGCGGCACCTGCATCGGCAGCTCGCCGGAGCGGGTGCGCCAGAGCAGATCAAGCAGACAGTGGTCCTGACGGCCCACAAAGATCGCCACCCGGGGAATGTCAGCGGAGAAACGCAGCTGACCCTCGCCACCCAGTCGCTCCACCAGGGCCATCGCCTCCGGCCGCATCGCCTCGCGGGTCAGGCCGAAGCCATCCAGCTCCCACTCGATCCGACTGAGGAACAGACCCGCCCCAGCATCGGTGTGGTGATCGGCGTGACGGATGTTGCCGCCATGGCTCGCCACCCAGCCGGACAGCTCGCTGACCAGGCCAGGGCGATCCGGACAGATCACCTGCAGGATCGCTGTGGGGATGCTCATCGCGCCGCCTTGCACAGCCATTCGGGGCATTGTGGCCGCTGCAGCGCCGGAAGAGCATCAGACCTACAGTTTCGAGCGCCTGTTTCCCACCCCATGGCCGCACAGCTGGTTTCCGCGCTCCGTCCTGCCTTGAAGCGCCTGGCCCTGCTCTGCCTGGCGGCGGTGTTGTCGCTCGGCCTTACCGCCTGTGACGGCACGCAGGCCAAACCCCCCACGATCAGCGCAGCCGATCTGGCGACCATTCAGCGACAGGCCGAAGGTTTTCTCGCCGCCAAGGATCGCCTGCCAGAGCTGGCCGAACTGGTGAACGAGCGCAACTGGGTGTTCACCCGCAACCTGATCCACGGCCCGATGCAGGAGGTGGGGCGGCAGATGCTCTACATCAATCAACGGCTGCTGCCCGCCGATCGGGCCGAGGCCGGCAAGCGGGCCAACCAGCTCAAGGCCGCCCTGGCTGAACTGGATGAGGCCGCCAGGCTCCAGGACGGCGAGCGGCTGCGCAAGGCCTACATCAAGGTGGCCAGCGGCTTCGGGAACTACGACGAAGTGCTCCATTCCGACGGGATCGCCTGACGCTGATCACCGCTCGATCCGCTCCGGCCGACCGCCCGGAGCGCAGCTGCGATCCCCAGTCGATCGTGGTGATCGGGGCCGGGATTGTCGGCCTGGCCTGTGCCTGGCTGCTCCAGGGCCGTGGCCATCAGGTCACCGTGCTGGATCCCGGAGTGTTCGGTCGCCAGCCGCAGGATGCCGGCAGCGGCGCGGCCCTCGGCGTGCTGATGGGTCAGGTGTTCCACCGAAGCAGCGGCAGGGGCTGGCGGTTGCGTCAACGCTCGCTGCAGCTCTGGCGCCAGTGGCGCCAGCAACTGGCCATGGCCGGCGAACCGATTCCCTTTCGCTCCGGCCTGCTGCTGCTGGCCGCTGACCCTGACGAGCGCCGGCGACTCGAATGGCTGGCCGAGGCCAGGCAGGGACAAGGCATGGCCATCGAGCTCTGGGATCGCACCGCCCTGCGGCAGCTGCAGCCTGAGCTGCCGGGTGATGCCGAGCTGGGCCTGTTCTCCTCGGAAGACGGCCAACTTGATCCCCTGGGGGCCATGGCCGCCCTGCGATCCGATGGCCAGCGGCAAGGGATGCAGCTGCTGGCTGCCCCTGCCATCCGGCTGGAGCGGCGCACAGCAGGCTGGCAGCTTGCACTTGGGGGAGGCTCCCTGCTGAGCAGCGCCTGGGTGGTGGTGGCAGCGGGCCTCTCCAGCGCGGCGCTGCTGGAGACGGCGGGCCACAGGCGGGAGCTGGAGCCGGTGCTGGGCCAGGCCCTGGAGCTGCAACGACCGGCAGGGGCTGAGCTGAACTGGCCGGCAAGCCTGGTCTGGCGAGGCTGGAACCTGGTGCCGCGGCCCGAAGGGCGTCTCTGGCTGGGCGCCACGCTCGAGCCCGGCAGAGTGGCCGATCCAGGCCAGCTTGAATCGCTGCGAGAGCTGGGGGGAGACGCACCGGCCTGGCTCAGGGAGTCGGTGGAGCGCCGCCACTGGCAGGGTCTGCGGGCCCGGCCCGTCGGCCGCCCGGCCCCGCTGCTGGAGCAGCTCGAACCAGGCCTGGTGCTGGCGACCGGGCACTACCGCAACGGTGTCCTGCTGGCACCGGCCAGTGCCGAATGGGTGGCCAGCCAGATTGAGGCAGGGGCCCCCTCCTGACCATGAAAAAAGCCCCCCGGACGGAGGGCTTGCCGATGCAGCAGCCTGGGGGCCAGGCGGAGAAACCGAGCCGCCTACTTGCTTTCGGTGAACTCGGCGTCGATCACATCCTCGGCGCCACCGGCCGTGCCAGCCGACGATCCGTTGGATCCGGCGCCGTTGGCGGCGGGTCCATCCGCACCCGCCGCTCCGGCCTGCTGGTACACGGAGGCACCGGCGGCGTAGAGGGCCTGCTGAAGCTGTTCCAGCACGGTCTTGATCGTCGGGTAGTCCTCCTGGGCGATCGCCTCCTTCAGCTGGGTGGAGAAACCCTCCACCTTGGCCTTGTCCTCGGCGCTCACCTTGCCTTCCAGTTCACCGAGCTGTTTGTCGGCCTGGTACACCAGGGTTTCGGCCTGGTTCTTGAGGTCGATGCGCTCGCGCTTCTCCTTGTCGGCGGTGGCGTTGGACTCGGCATCCTTGACCATCTTCTCCACCTCGTTCTCACTGAGGGTGGAGGCCCCGGTGATCGAGATGCTCTGCTCCTTGCCGCTGCCCTTGTCCTTGGCGGTCACGCTGAGGATGCCGTTGGCGTCGATGTCGAAGGTGACTTCGATCTGGGGCACGCCACGGGGGGACGGCGGAATGCCGTCGAGGCGGAAGGTGCCGAGGCTCTTGTTGTCGGAGGCCAGCTCCCGCTCGCCCTGGAGCACGTGGATCTCCACGTTGGTCTGGCCGTCGACGGCGGTGGAGTAGGTCTCCGACTTCTTGGTGGGGATGGTGGTGTTGCGGGTGATCATCTTGGTCATCACGCCGCCCAGGGTTTCCACGCCCAGCGACAGCGGGGTGACGTCGAGCAGAAGGATGTCCTTCACCTCACCGGCCAGCACACCGCCCTGAATGGCGGCACCGACGGCCACCACCTCATCGGGGTTCACCGTCTGGTTGGGGTCCTTGCCGGTGACCCGCTTGACCAGCTCCAGCACGGCGGGGATGCGGGTGGAACCACCCACCATCACCACCTCATCCAGCTCGCTGCTGGCGAGCTTGGCGTCCTTGAGCGCCTGCTCCACCGGCACGCGGCAGCGGTCGATCAGTGTGCTGGCCAACTCCTCGAACTTCGCCCGGGTGAGGGTGAGATCAAGGTGCTTGGGGCCTTCCGGCGTGGCCGTGATGAACGGCAGGTTGATCTCGCTCTGGGTGGCGCTGGAGAGCTCGATCTTGGCTTTCTCGGCCGCTTCGGTGAGGCGCTGCAGGGCCTGCTTGTCCTGGCGCAGGTCGATGCCTTCGTTGGCCTTGAAGGAAGCGGCGAGGTAATCGACGATCACCTTGTCGAAGTCGTCGCCGCCCAGGTGGGTGTCGCCACTGGTGGAGAGCACTTCGAACACGCCATCGCCCACTTCGAGCACGGACACGTCGAAGGTGCCGCCGCCCAGGTCGAACACCAGGATGCGCTCGTTGCTCTTGCGATCAAGGCCATAGGCCAGGGCCGCAGCGGTGGGTTCGTTGATGATCCGCAGCACCTCAAGGCCGGCGATCTTGCCGGCATCCTTGGTGGCCTGGCGCTGGGAGTCGTTGAAGTAGGCGGGCACCGTGATCACCGCCTGGGTGACGGTTTCACCCAGATACTTGCCGGCGTCTTCCGCCAGCTTGCGCAGCACTTCGGCGGACACCTCCTCAGGGGCGAACTGCTTGTTGAGCACCGGGCACTTCACCTTGACGTTGGCGCCGGCCTTCTCGACGCCATAGCTCACTTCCTTGGATTCCTCGTTCACCTCGTCCACACGGCGACCGATGAACCGCTTCACCGAATAGAAGGTGTTCTCGGGGTTCATCACCGCCTGGCGCTTGGCGATCTGCCCCACCAGCTTGTCCTGGTTCTTGGTGTAGGCCACCACCGAGGGGGTGGTTCGGAAACCTTCGGCGTTGGCGATCACCGTGGGCTTGCCCCCCTCCATCACCGCCACGCAACTGTTGGTTGTGCCCAGATCGATGCCGACAACCTTGCCCATGGGTTCTTGCCTCCTGAAACGAATGTGTTCTTCCTGATGCATCCTCATCAGCTGGGGCCTGACCAGGCGAGGGGTGGTTTCCGAACAGCTGCCGTACAGGCCCCCTACGGTGCCGCCGATCGGCAGAGGCACGGTGCCAGGGTCCATGTCCGTTTCGATTTCAGGCCAGACAGCCCTGGTGGGTGTTCTCGGGGATCCGGTGCGCCATTCGCTCTCGCCGGCGATGCACAATGCGGCCCTGCGCGAGCTGGGCCTCGACTGGATTTACCTGGCCCTGCCCGTGGCGGCGGCGGATCTGGCCGTGGCGGTCCGCGGCCTCGAGGCACTCGACTGTCGCGGTCTCAACATCACCCTGCCCCACAAGCAGGCGGTGGCGGCCCTGGCCGCTGAACTCACGCCCCTGGCCCGGCGGCTGGGAGCCGTGAACACCCTGATCCGACGGGAGGCGGGCGGCTGGCTCGGCACCAACACCGATGTGGCTGGCTTTCTGGCCCCGCTGCAGCAGGAGCCGACGGGATCAAGGGCCCTGGTGCTCGGTTGCGGCGGCAGCGCCCGGGCCGTGGTGGCGGGACTGGTGGAACGGGGTCTGGAGCGGATCGAACTGGTCGGCCGCGAACCCCGGCGGCGCGAAGCCTTCGTGGCCGGCTGCCGTCCCTGGGCCCCGCAACTGCGCGGCCTGCCGTGGAACTCCGCCGACCTGCTGGAGGCCCTGGGTCGGGCCGATCTGGTTGTCAACACCACGCCGGTGGGCATGGCCAGCGCGGGCAACCGGTCTGAAGCCTGCCCGCTCGACCCGCAGGAGCTGGAGGCGCTCCAGCCGGGAGCGCTCGTCTACGACCTGATCTACACGCCGCGGCCGACCCGCCTGCTGCAGGAGGCCCGCCGACGGGGCTGCCGTGGCCTCGATGGCCTCGAGATGCTGATCCAGCAAGGAGCGGCGTCCCTGCGGCTCTGGAGCAGCGCCGCCACCGGCGGAGCCGAGATTCCCGTGGCGGCGATGCGGCGGGCGGCACTCGAGCAGCTGGGGCAGGCCCTCTAGCCTTTGGAAACGAAGCCATGACCATGCAGATTCCATTTTGGCAACGGCTGCTGGCCCTGCTCGCCTATCTCCTGCCCTGGAGCGACGGAGTGATGTTCGGGGAGTCGCTGTTCGGGATTTTCCCGGCGCTGCAGTGGCTGGTGCTTCCCGCCTTGCCGCTGCTCACCCTGCAGCGACTGGTGCCGTTCGGCGGCTTCCTGCTGTTCCTCGCCCTGTTCCTGGGGGTGGTGCGGAACCAGAAAGTGCCCTACTTCATCCGCTTCAACGTGCTCCAGGCGATCCTGCTCGACATCGTGCTGATCCTGCTGTCCCTGGCCTTCCGGGTGCTGCTCGCTCCGCTGGGTGCCGGCTTCGCCCTGCGCACCCTCAGCAACACGGTGTTCCTCGGCACGCTGCTGCTGGTGCTGTTCGCCGTGGTGCAGTGCATCCGCGGCAAGGAGGCCGACATCCCGACCGTGTCCGAGGCTGTGCGCATCCAGCTCTACTGAGCCGATCCGCCTGCGCGATAGGGTGTTGAGTCCGTCGCTGGCAGCCCTTGGCAGCCGGCCTCACCTGAGCCCGTCACGGAGTGATCCGCCCGTCATGTCGCAGCAGCCCTACTACGAAACGATGTACATCCTTCGCCCCGACATCGCGGAGGAGGAAGTCGAAGGCCATGTCAACAAGTACCGCGACCTCGTGACCGAGGCCGGCGCTGAGGTGCTCGACACCCAGATGCGGGGCAAGCGGCGCCTGGCTTACCCGATCGCCAAGCATCGCGAAGGCATCTACGTGCAGCTGAACCACAACGGCGATGGCCAGCAGGTGGCGGCCCTGGAGCGGGCCATGCGCCTCAGTGAAGATGTGATCCGCTATCTCACCGTCAAGCAGGACGGCCCCTTGCCAGCGCCCCGCAACGCCGCGGGCTCCGCTGAGGCCGAGCCCGCGCCCAGTGTGGCCAGCGAAGCCTGAGGCGATCACGCCGTCATGGCGTGATTCACAGCCAACTCACAGGCAATTCACAGATGCCAGCCAGGAAGGCCTCCCCTCGCCGATGGTGAGATAGGGGGCTTCAGTGAACACCACTTGAGCAAAGGCGACGCGGCCAGCTCCGATGACAGCCGGCATGCCATGGAGAGTCTCCAGGCGGCCGAAAAAGAGCTGAACGTCACCCGTCAGGAACTGGAGCAGATTCGCAGCCAACTGGCCGATTACGAGGCTCTGCTGGGCGAGCTGCCCGGCATTTTTGAGCGGAAGTATCTGCAGCGTCAACAGCCGTTTGAACTGCAACAGCAGTTACTGGCCAAGGAGAATGAGTCGTTGCGGGAGATCGTGCGAACAGCGCGTCATCGCCCTGCCGCACCGCCGCCTGCCGCCGCCCTGACGCCCGCCGTGCCGGTCCCGGCCTCAGCTCCCATTCCCGCCGAACCCAGCCGTCCGGATCCCGCTCCTTCCAGCCCGGCGCCAGCGAAACAAAACCTTCTTCAGGCCTTTCCAGTGGCCCTGGCCGCCAAGGGGCTGGCGATCCTGCTCGGTTTCATCGCCCTGGGCGCAGCCCTCGGCACGGTGCGTCAGAGCCTGGTGGGCCAGGCCCCGGAACCCAAGCCCGCAGCAATGCCGGCACCAGCAACGCCAGCGCCAGCGGCCAGGCTTCTGCCACCACAGCCACCACAAACGGCGCAGACACCAGCCAAGCCCCAGGCGAGCATCCCGCCGCAGAAGCAGAACACCGCCTCTCTGCCATCCAAAGTCGCTGCCACCAAACCGGCCGTCACCAAAGCGCCTTCCGCCCAACCGGCAGCGAACCTGCTGGTGCTCAACAGCTCAGGACCGAACTGGGTCCAGGTCCGGACCCTGAACCGGCAACCCGTCTATGAAGGCATGCTCAAGGGCCAGAAAACACTGTCGCTCGGCCAGGGGCTCCAGGTGCTGGCCGGCCGCCCCGACCTGCTCACCGTCCGCCAGGGAAGCGCCAGGCCGAAACAACTCGGGCGGATCGATCAGCTGAGCTGGTTCAGCTTCAGGCCGCCAGCCGCCCCTGCGCTTCCCTAGGGCTTGCGGGAGGCGGCCCACAGCCGGGCCGGCAGACCCCAGACATAGATGAATCCTTCGGCGGCGCGGTGATCGAAGCGATCGTCACCGCCGTAGGTGGCCATCGTGGGCACGTAAAGGCTGTCGCTGGAAGCGCGACCGATCACGGTGGCATTGCCCTTGTGCAGGCGGATCCGCACCGTGCCGTTCACCGTGGCCTGGGTGGCCTCGATGAAGCCATCAAGGGCCGACTTGAGCGGCCCGAACCAGAGACCCTGATACACCAGATCCGCCCAGCTGGCCTCGACCTGGCGCTTGTAACGCAGCACATCGGCCGCCAGGGTGAGGCTTTCCAGTTCCTGGTGGGCCCGGATCAGCAGCAGCAGTCCGGGGGTTTCGTAGATCTCCCGCGACTTGATGCCAACCACCCGGTTCTCGATCATGTCGAGCCGACCGAAACCATGGTTGCCCGCCAGGGCATTGGCCTGCCGAATCAGCTCAACCGGATCGAGGCTCACTCCATCCAGACTGACCGGATATCCCTGCTCGAAGCCGATCTCCACCACCTGGGGTTGATCGGGTGCCGCAGCGATCGAACGGGTCATCGCAAACACCTCCTCGGGCGGCTCCACCATCGGATCCTCGAGTGGGCCCGCCTCAACGCTGCGGCCCAGCAGGTTCAGATCGATCGAATAGGGATTGGCCTTGCTCACAGGCGCCGGGATGCCGCAACGTTCCCCATAGGCAATCGTTTCCTCCCGGCTCAGCCCCCACTCCCGCGCCGGGGCGAGCACCTTGAGTTCGGGTGCCAGACAGCCGATCGCCACATCAAAACGCACCTGGTCATTGCCCTTGCCGGTGCAGCCGTGGGCCACGGCGTCGGCCCCCACCCGGCGGGCCACAGCCACCAGCTCCCTGGCGATCAACGGCCGGGCCAGGGCGGTGGAGAGGGGATAGCGACCCTCATAGAGCGCATTGGCCCGGATGGCGGGAAAGGCGAACTCGGTGATGAACGGCTCGATCAGATCCCCCACCAGCGACTGGCTGGCGCCGGCCTCGAGGGCCTTGAGCCGGATCGGCTCGAGCTCATCGCCCTGGCCGAGGTCGGCGGCGAAGGTGATCACCTCCTCCACCCCCCACTCCTGGAGCAGGTAGGGAATGCAGACACTGGTATCCACTCCGCCTGAGTAGGCGAGCACCACCTTTCTGGCGCGAGGGCCCGGCCGGACCAACTGCTGCTCTGCCATGCGCTCAAGCCTGCTCATGAGGTTCTTCCGAGGATTGTCCCTCCTCGTCGTCGCAGCGGCGCCAGCGGGAAGCCAGCCAGGCGCCCAGCAGCCCCGGCGGGCCCAGCAGCAGGCACCAGAGCAGGACGGGACGAATCGGCAGGGGATCGGGCCAGCGTTGCCCCGCCATCACCAGCAGGCTGCTGAGCAGCAGGGCCGCCCCCCAGGCGATCAGCAGCTGAACCGATTTGGAGGAGGTCAAGGGGATGTGCTGGGCGAGCTGGTTTATGGTGATGGATTGGCGTGCTTTGCGCTTCGCTGACTTCGCCCGCCCTGAGGCCGTCCATGAGCACCCTCGACAGCATCAACCCCTCCCTGACCCGCTACCGGCGGGATGAGCCTGCCCCGGTGCTGCCACTGCGCGATGAGCCCGATCTGCTCAGCTGGCTGGAGAGCAGCGGTCGCCTGGTGGCCGACGAGGAAACCGCCGCTCCCGATGTGAGCACCGTGGAGGAGGAGGAGCTCTCAGCGCTGATGGGCGAGAAGGAGGAGTACATCCCCGCCGATGAGCCTTCCGAGGAAAACTGGGAAGACTGAGCCCCTGTGAGCCGATCTCTGCAGGTTCCCGCGTCCCTCTCTCCGGCCGGCCGTTCTCCGGCCTTCTGGCTTGGCCTGCTTGTGCTTGGCGCCTGCCTGCTCAGTGACGGGTTGACGCGGGCGGCTCAACTCACCCCGCCGCTGCTGGTGGCGGCGCTGCTGAGCTGGGCCCTGTGCCGCTGGGGGGTGCCGAAACTGCGGGCCCTGAAACTGGGCCAGGTGATTCGCCAGGAAGGGCCCCAGGCTCACCACAGCAAAGCCGGCACGCCGACCATGGGCGGGCTGCTGGTGGTGCCGGTGGGAGTGATCGTGGGTGGCCTGATCGCCCCCTCCGACCCCCGCCTGCTTGCCGTGGCCGCGATCACCCTGGCCTTCCTGGCCATCGGCGGCTTCGACGACTGGCGCAGCCTCACCCGCCGCACCAACACTGGCCTCAGCCCCAGGGGCAAGCTGCTGCTCCAGGCCCTGGCGGCGGCCCTCTTCCTGGCCTGGGCCGCCTGGAACGACTGGATCGGCGCCACGGTTGCCCTGCCGTTCGGTCTGGCCCTGCCGCTCGGACTGCTGATCCTGCCGCTCGGCTTGTTCGTGTTTCTGGCCGAAAGCAACGCCACCAACCTCACCGATGGGCTCGATGGCCTGGCGGCAGGTTGCGGCGCGGTCGTGTTCTGCGGCCTGGCCCTGCAGCTGATGCTGAGGGGCCACCTCGGTGATCCGGTGCTGGCGGGATTCTCGGCCGCCATGGCCGGCACCTGGCTTGGATTCCTGGCCCATAACCGCCATCCAGCCAGCGTGTTCATGGGCGACACCGGCTCGCTGGCGATGGGAGCAGCCCTGAGTGCGGTCGCCTTGCTCAGCAACAGCCTCTGGCCCCTGTTGCTGATGGGTGGTGTGTTCCTGGCCGAATCCCTCTCGGTGATCCTTCAGGTCTGGGTGTTCAAGGCCACCAAGGGAGCGGATGGCCAGGGTCGCCGCCTGTTCCGAATGGCCCCGCTGCATCACCACTTTGAACTGGCCGGACACCCGGAACAGCAGGTGGTGGTGGGCTTCTGGATGGTCAGCGTGCTGCTGGTGCTGATCGCCCTGGCGCTGCTTCCCTGATTTCAGGGCAAGCTGGAATGTCAGGGCAAGCAGGAGAGATGGCTTACTTCACCTGGCAGGAAAAAGGACTCACGGCCGATTGCGCCAGCCTCGCGGCGATGGCCGCCCGCTTCGAGGAAGCGGCAGCCCTGATGCGGCGCATGGACGGCGAGGGCTTCGTGCTTGAGCGCCACAGCGATGGCCAGCACATCACCCATTCCGACAACAGCGTTTTCGAGTCGTACGGGTTCATCAGCGAGGAACCGCCGGTTCGGCAGCTCGACCTGATCGCGGAGCCGTGAATCCAGCGGTCTCAGGAACGGCGCAGAAAGCCGACACCCCAGACCACCACGAAGGCCAGAGACGAGAGGCCCAGATAGATCAGCACCCCCCGTTGCAGCCCGGCGACGCTCCAGCCGAACGGCAGACCGTTGGCCACATCGCCGGCGGTCGAAAAGGCCAGAACGGCCGTGGTGGTGATCGACACGGGTGGGCGTTGCAGCGGGACGGATCGACCTGCACTTCTAGCAGGGCCCACCAGGCAGCAGGATCAAGGGCTTCGCCGAGCTGCGCGCCATGACCGACGCCCTCTTTCCCCGCACCCTGATGCTGCTGGGCAGCGGCGAGCTGGGCAAGGAACTGGCCATCGCCGCCCAGCGACTGGGCTGCCGGGTGATCGCCGTCGACCGGTATGCCGGCGCCCCCGCCATGCAGGTGGCCGATGCCGCCGAGGTGATCGCCATGACCGATCCGGAAGCCCTCAAGGCCGTGGTGCGTCACCACAGGCCGGATCTGCTCATCCCGGAGATCGAAGCCCTGGCGGTGGAGGCGCTGCTGGAGCTGGAAGCGGAAGGCTTCACCGTGATTCCCACCGCCCGCGCCACGGCGGTGACGATGAACCGCGATCGGATCCGGGATCTGGCCGCCGATGAGCTGGGCCTGCGCACCGCCCGCTTCGCCTACGCCAGCAGCCCCACCGAACTGGCCGAAGCCGCCGCACCGCTCGGCTGGCCGGTGGTGGTGAAGCCGGTGATGAGCTCCTCCGGCAAGGGTCAGAGCATGGTGGAAGGCCCTGAGGAGATCGCCGCCGCCTGGCAGGCAGCCATGGCCGGCGCCCGCGGCGCCGGAGATCGGGTGATCGTGGAAGAGTTCCTGCGGTTCGAGCAGGAGATCACCCTGCTGACCGTGAAGCAGTGGGACGGGCCCACCCTGTTCTGCCCACCGATCGGCCACCTCCAGGAGCGGGGGGATTACCAGTGCAGCTGGCAGCCGGCGGAACTGGGCGCCGCGGCTCTGGCGACGGCCGAAGCGATGGCCCTGGCCGTCACCGACCAGCTCGGTGGAGCCGGTCTGTTCGGTGTGGAGTTTTTTCTCTGCGGGCCACCCGGCCAGGAAGTGGTGGTGTTCTCGGAGCTCTCGCCCCGCCCCCACGACACCGGCCTGGTCACCCTGAGGGGCCAGAACCTCAGCGAGTTCGAGCTGCACCTGCGGGCGGTGCTGGGGTTGCCGATCCCGAGCATCCGCTCAAGCGGCGCCGCCGCCAGCCGGGTGATCCTGGCCCCGGCCGACTGCACCCCAGTTGCCTACTCCGGAGTGGCGGAAGCCCTGGCCGAACCCGACACCCAGCTGCTGCTGTTCGGCAAGCCGGAGGCCCGTCCGCTGCGGCGCATGGGGGTCGTCGTCTCGGGCGGCTGTGATCTGGCCGAGGCCAGGACGCGGGCGGACCGGGCAGCCAGCCGGGTGCAGGTGATGACGAGGGTCTGACCGAGGCTGGCCCCGGCCGGAAATGGGTTTTATGGTGCG
Source organism: Synechococcus sp. CS-1326 (assembly GCF_025128115.1). Classification (NCBI taxonomy): domain Bacteria; kingdom Bacillati; phylum Cyanobacteriota; class Cyanophyceae; order Synechococcales; family Synechococcaceae; genus Synechococcus; species Synechococcus sp. CS-1326. Next base: position 87,067 of record NZ_JAHLYV010000035.1, read on the forward strand.
CCCAGCAGGATTTTTCATGGCCCAGGCTCAACCCCGTCGTCGCTCCTCTCGCCCCGCCCCCGTTGCCGACCTGAACCGCCGTCGCCGGAGTGCGCCGCCACCACAGGAATCACCCGACGGCGGCAGAAAAGGCCGGCCCCTCTCCAGACGCTCCCTGCTGATTGGCTTCTGCTGTGGCCTGGGACTCGGCTACGGCCTGGCCGGCCCCCTGCCCTCGCTGCTGGCTTCGACCCTGGCTGGCCTGCGTCAGGCCGCTCCAGCCCTCACCTCCCTGGTGGATCCCCTGGGGCTGGAGCAGCGCCGCATTCTGGTGCTGGGCACCGACCAGATCAGCGGCAGCACCGATGTGATGTTCACCGTCCAGGTCAAGGACGGCACCACCCGGATCACCCAGGTTCCGCGGGACACCTTCATCGAATCGGAGGCGTTCGGGGTGGTCAAGGCCAACTCCCTGTATGCGTTGGGAGGGGTGAACGAAGTGAAACAGGAACTCTCCAGCCTGCTCACCGAGCCGCTCGACCGCTACCTGATCATCAACATCGAAGCGGTGCAGAACCTGGCGGAAGCCCTCGGCGGCGTCGAGATCGACGTGCCCAAGAGGATGTACTACGTCGACAGCCGCCAGGATCTCTACATCGACCTGCTGCCGGGCCCCCAGCTGCTCAAGGGCAAAGATCTGGAGGGTTTCCTCCGCTATCGAAACGACGAACTCGGCGACCTGGGTCGGATGGAACGCCAGCAACTGGTGCTGCGGGAAGTGTTCCGCACCCTTGTTCAGCCCGGAACCATCAGCAAGCTGCCTTCGCTGCTGGCGATCGCCGGCAAGGACATCCACACCGACCTCTCTCCGGTCGAACTGGGTTCCCTGCTCACGGCGATGGGGACCACCAAACTCAGCACCAGCCGCCTGGGGGGTCGGCTCTACTGGCATGGCGATCTGAGCTACTGGATGCCCGATCTCAACAGCCACTACGCAGATCGGGAGAGCCCGGAGCCCAGCCTCTGAGCCTGATGTTCACCCCCTGAATCAGGCCGATCAGAGCGATTCAGGGCTTCAGGGCGCTCCCTTCAACCCGCCGCTCACATCGACCAGGGGAACGGTGGCGCTGCCCCAGCCGCCCGCCGGCAGCAGGTCGGGAGCGTTCGGCCCAGGGGCGGCGGCGGCACCGGCTGTGAAGGCGCCATTCACCCAGGCGAGCAGAAGGCCCCGCAGGGCGCCACCGTCCTCGGCGTAGAGGGAGCCAAGGTTGAAGTGATCGCCGCCCTTGGCAAGCACGAGGCGATGACCACCCCCTACAGACCTGGAGTTCAACTGCATCGGCGTGATCGCCTCCGGCCCGGCCGGCACCACCCAGTCACGGCTGCCGCTGACCAGCAGCACCCGGGCGTTCATGGCACGGGCGGCACCGGTGTTGAACAGCAGCGACATCGGCGGACTCACCGCCACCGCCGCCTTGACCCGGGGATCGGCCAGGCCGGCGTTGTCGGCCACGCTGATGAAACTGCACTGCAGCACCCAGCTGAGATTGCGGGACGGATCCTTGATGTCCTGGCAGCGTTCGTTCAGCCGCACCGCACTGGGCTGGGCCCCGGCCAGCTGCAGGGCGGTGGTGGCACCCCAGGACTGACCCAGCACCGCCACGAAGTCGGTGTTCAGACCGGCAGGCAGCCCCAGCTTGCCGGAGGCCGCCCCATCAATCAGGGACGACAGATCCAGGGGCCGCAACTTGAGCTCGGCCGGGTCCGGGGGTGGCACCTTGCCGGAGAGCATGGCCTGCTGCTGGGATTGATCGCTGCCGGGATGGAAGGGCATCAACACCGTGTAGCCGTGGCTGGCCAGGTGTTTCGCCCAGCCTTCGAAACTCAGCGGACTGTCCCAGAGGCCATGGGAGATCAGCACCAGCCGGCCATTGGCCTGGCGGCTCGGGCCGATCACCACCAGCCGCAGCGGCTCGGGGCGATGGCTCACCACAAGGCTCGTCTCGCGGCGCTCCACCGGAAGGGGGCCAGGCTGGCTGAGGGCAGGATCCACCGTTGCCGCCGGGCTGGCGGCGATCAGGCGATCCGCCGGTTGCAGCTGGGTGGCCAGGCGCTGCACGGCGAACAGGGCCACCTCCAGGTCCACCGATGCTGTCTGACCAGGCAGGGCCTGCAGGATGCTGAACATGGTGAGCGGCCCCCTGGCGGCGGCCCGTTCCAGGACGGCAGAGATTTCCTGGCCGTCGAGATTGGCGGGCAGCCCATCGACGCCGCCGATGGCTGACACCACCAGCATCGCCTGGTTGAACAGGGCCGAACCCGCCACCTCGCCCACCACCGCTTTGGTCTGCAGGGGCAGGCGGTAGTTGAGGAATTCCGCGATCTTCCGACCCACCGCCCCATCGGTGGCCCGATCCAGTTCGGCGAGATCACTGTTGCCGCTCAACAAACCGCCGGGTTTCTGGAATTCCGAGAGCTTGATGCTGAAGCTGGTCTCCAGCAGGGGCAGGCGCAGATCAATCCGCTCCAGAGCCGCCGCCGGCTGGGGAAGAAAAGGAAGGCCGATCAGCAGCGCCGCCAGGAGGGCGTGGGGGGGCTGGAAAGGTCGGGATGCGCGCACGACAGGGACTCGGAATGCTTCCATGATCCCCGATGCTGTTCCCCATCCAGCTCTGGCCCGTTCATGGACTGTGAGATGAACGGTTTGCTTCGTTCCATTCACCCATTGCCGCGATCAACCCATGAACCTGTCTGCCCTCCTGCTGCCGGCCACGGCCTCGTTCCTGCTCAGCGGCGGAGCAGCTCTCGCCGCCGAACGCTGCACCTTCCTGCAGCCGATCGGCGGCAACGGAACCACGCCGATCGTCACAAAGCGGGTGCAGCGTCCAAGGGTGTCTCCGCTCGGCATAGCGCTGGGTCAAACCAACTGGAACACCGATTTCAGTGTGGATCAGCCCTACAACCGCTTCAAATTCTTCTTCACCGCCATTTCCTCGGATGCCAGCGCCAAGTATCCCGTGAGCGGCTTCATGAAGTTCAGCGATGGCAGCAATCTGCAGGTGATCAATGAAGTGATGGCTCCCCCGATCGGCACGGGCCGCATGTTCGGACCCTTCCCGGCGGTACCGGGCAAACAGGCCAGTCAGATGAACTTCAAGGTGGGCACCAGCTCGGACCCGGGCGCCACGGGCTTCAGCTACCGCATCTCCGTTCAGGGCTGCCTCTGAAGCCGGGGGTCAAGCCATCGCGACCGCCACGGCGGGATGCTGGGCCAGCACGGTCTTGAGGTAGCGGCCTGTATGGCTGGAGGGATGCTCCGCCACCTGTTCGGGGGTGCCGGCCGCCACGATTTCGCCCCCCCTGTTGCCGCCCTCGGGCCCCAGATCGATCAGCCAATCGGCACAGCGGATCACATCGAGGTTGTGTTCGATCACCACGATCGAATTGCCCTTGTCCACCAGCCGCTGCATCACGTCCATCAACTTGTGGACGTCATAGAAACTCAGGCCGGTGGTGGGTTCATCAATGAGATAGAGCGTTTTACCCGTGGCACGCTTGGAAAGCTCGGAGGCCAGCTTGACCCGCTGGGCCTCGCCGCCGGAGAGGGTGGGAGCAGGTTGGCCGAGCTTGATGTAGCCAAGCCCCACATCCACCAGGGTGCGCAGCCGCTCGCCCGCCTGGGGGATGGCGGAGAACACCTCGGCGGCCTGCTCCACCGTCATCTGTAGCACATCGGCGATCGTGTGGCCCTTGTAGGCCACCTGCAGGGTTTCGCGGTTGTAGCGCGCCCCCTTGCAGACATCGCACTGCACATACACATCGGGCAGGAAATTCATCTCGATCACATTCACCCCCTGGCCACTGCAGGCCTCGCAGCGACCTCCCTTGACGTTGAAGCTGAACTGGCCAACCTGGTACCCGCGAGCCTTGGCCTCCACCGTGGCGGCGAACACCTGGCGGATCGGATCGAAGGCGCCGGTGTAGGTGGCTGGATTGGAGCGGGGCGTGCGGCCGATCGGGGATTGATCGATCACGATCACCTTGTCGATCGACTTGATCCCCCGCAGCTCCTCCATGCCGGCCGGGAAGGGAACCTTGAGGCCAAGCTTGTGCTCGAGGGCGGGATGAAGCAACTCGTTCACCAGGGTGCTCTTGCCGCTGCCGCTCACCCCGGTGACGCAGACCAGCCGACCGAGGGGAATATCCACATCAAGCCCCTGGAGGTTGTTGCGACGGCAATTGACCAGGGTGAGCTTGCGGCTGCCGGCCTCACGGCGCTCGGCCGGGGTGGGAATCGAGCGGCGTCCGCTCAGGTAGGCGCCGGTGAGTGAGGTCTCGGAATCGAGCAGGTTCTGCAGCGACCCCTCCGCCACGATGTGACCGCCGTGCACGCCGGCCCCCGGACCGATGTCAACCAGATGATCGGCTGCACGGATCGTGTCCTCGTCGTGCTCGACCACGATCAGGGTGTTGCCCAGGTCCCGCAGCTTGAACAACGTGGCGAGCAGGCGGTCGTTGTCGCGCTGGTGCAGGCCGATGCTCGGCTCATCGAGCACGTAGAGCACGCCGGTGAGCCCGGCGCCGATCTGGGTGGCCAGGCGGATGCGTTGCGCCTCTCCGCCGGAGAGCGTCATGGCCGGGCGATCCAGGCTGAGGTAATCGAGGCCCACATCCAGCAGGAATTTCAGGCGCATCCGGATCTCGCGCAGCACCAGATCGCCGATCTGGATCTGGCGAGGATTGAGCAGGGGTCTGGAGCCTTCGGCAACCCCAACCCCCATCAGCGCCTCGATCCGCTCCAGGGTGTCGGCCACACTGACATTGGTGAGCTCGGTGATGCCGTAGGGACCCACTTTGACGGCGAGGGCCTCAGGCCGAAGTCGCAGGCCGTGACAGGTGCCGCAGGGCACCAGATCCAGGTACTTCTCCAGCTTCTGACGCACCGCCTCACCGCTGGCGTCACGCAGCTGACGCTCCAGGATCGGCAGGATCCCCTCGAAGGGCCGCAGGTAGCCAGGGCCCTTGGCATAACGGCTGTCGGCCTGAACAGCGATCGGCTCGGGGCTGCCATGCAGCAGGATCGCCTGCTGCTCTGCGGTGAGCAGGTTCCAGGGCTGCTTGATCTCGAAGCCGAAAGCTTCCCCCACGCTGAACAGCAGTGAGAAGTAGTAGCTGTTGTCCTTGTCGCTCCAGGGGGCGACGGCCGCATACACCGGCAGGCTGGGATCGGGCACCACCCGCTGGAAGGTGAAGGTGCGCAGATGGCCGAGGCCGTGGCAATCGGGGCAGGCGCCGTAGGGGCTGTTGAACGAGAACAGGCGGGGGGAGAGCTCCTCCATCACGGCGCCATGCACCGGGCAGGCGAAGTTCTCCGAATAGAGCCGCTCCCGCTCCACCCCCTCCGGCAGCTCCTCGCCGGTCTTGGGCACCACCTCCACCAGCGCCAGGCCATCGCCGCGCTTCAGGCAGGTGCGCAGGGAGTCGGTGAGCCGCTCGCTGATGCCCTCACGCGCCACCAGCCGATCCACCACCACCTCGATGTTGTGGGCGTGGTTCTTGTCGAGTTCGATGTTGTCGGAGAGTTCACGCACCTCGCTGTTGATGCGCACGCGGGCAAAACCCTCCGCCACCAGGCCGCTCAGCAGCTTGGCGTGGGTGCCCTTCTTGCCCCGCACCACCGGCGCCAGCAACTGGTAGCGGGTGCCCTCCGGCAACGCAGAGATGCGGTCGACCATTTCGTCGATGCTCTCGGGCCGGATCGAGCGATCGCACTGCGGGCAGTGGGGTTCACCGGCGCGGCCGTAGAGCAGTCGCAGGTAGTCCTGGATCTCCGTCACTGTGCCGACGGTGGAGCGGGGGTTGTGGCTGGTGGATTTCTGATCGATCGAGATCGCCGGCGAGAGCCCTTCGATCGCGTCCACATCCGGCTTGTCCACCTGGCCGAGGAACTGGCGGGCGTAGGCGGAGAGGCTCTCCACGTAACGGCGCTGTCCTTCGGCGAAGATCGTGTCGAAGGCCAGCGAGCTCTTGCCGCTGCCGCTCACGCCGGTGAACACCACCAGGCTGTTGCGCGGGATGGTGAGGTCGATGTTGCGGAGGTTGTGCTGGCGGGCACCCCGCACCCGGATCACATCCTCAAGGCTCCCCTCCAGGTTGAGGCTGCCATCACCCGCCGGAGCCCTGCCTGCCGCTTTCCCCTGCCCGTTGACGCCGGCCAAGCGACCCATGCCTTCTGTCCGTCAGCCAACGAGTGTACGAAGCAGGACCAGGTTCAGGTTCAGGCCGCTCCCCGACCCAGCAGGCTGGCGGCATAGCGGCGGGCTTCACCGGAATCCCCACCGGCCAGCTCGACCAGCTCCCGCTGACGCTCCTCGGCGTCCCGCAGGGCGGACACCCGGGTGAGGGTCTGGCCCTGCTCCACCCTCTTGCTGACCTGGAAGTGATGGTCGGCCGCGGCGGCGAGCAGGGGCTGGTGGGTGACGCAGAACACCTGGCGTTGCTGGGCGAGACGCCGCAACAGGGCCGCGATCTCCCCGCTGACGCGGCCGCTGACGCCACTGTCGATCTCATCGAACAACAGGGTGACGTGGGGATCGGCCGCCGCCAGGCAGGTGGTGAGCGCCAGCAGAAAGCGGCTCATCTCACCACCGGAGGCCACCTCCTGAAGTGGGGCAAGCGGCTGGCCGGGATTGGCCGAAAACAGAAACACAACCCGGTCGGCGCCGTCCTCTTTCGGCTCAGTTGGTTCCACGGCTACGCAGAACCGCACATTGGCCAGCCCCAGGGGACGCAGCGAGGCCATCAGTTGGCCCTGCAGGGCCTCGGCCGCCAGGATCCGCAGCTCCCGGAGCCTGGCGCAGGCGACCTCAAGGGCGTGGCGGGCGGCGGCTTCGGCCTTCTCCAGGTCCTGCAGAGCATCCCCGGCGGCGCCGGGGGCCAGCTGCTGGCGGAGCCGGTCGCGAACCACGATCAGGCCGGCCAGCTCCTGGCCATGCCGGCGTTCGAGCGCCTTGAGCTGGGCGATCCGCTCCTGCAACGCCGCCAGGCTCTCCGGATCACTGTCGAGCCGGGCGCCGTAACGATCCAGTTCACGGGCCAGATCCTGAACCTGCTGCAGAACATCACCGCAGCGCTGCCGCAGCGGCTCAAGGCTGGCATCGAGGGCACCGATCAGCTGCAGTTCCTGGTCACAGGCGCCGAGATGGTCCAGAGCCGAAGGAGTGCCCTCCTCGCCTTCGACAAGGCGACCCAGCAGGGTCGTCACTCCCTGCTGCAGACGCACCCCATGGGACAGGCGATCCTGCTCCTCCTGGAGGCGTTGCCTTTCCAGGGGATCGTCGAGCTGGGCGGCTTCGAGGTCATCGAGCCGTTGCTGAGCCAGCTGGCGGTCAGCCTCCAGCCGCTGCTGGTCGGAGCGGGCCTGCGCCAGGGCCTGCGCCGCCTCCTTCCAGGCCCGATGGAGCGAGCGCACCGGTGCTGCAGCGGCCGCCAGTGGATCACCACCGAAGCGGTCGAGCCAGCGGCGCTGCTGGCCGGGGCGGGCCAGTTCCCTGGTCTGGCCCTGGGCGGTGAGCTCCAGCAGCAGGGGCCGAAGCTCCAGCAGCTGGGCGCGATTCACCGCCACCCCGTTCAGCCGGCTGCGGCTCTGCAGCCGGTCCGCCGTCAACCGCCACTCACGGCTGAGCAGCAGCTCCGGTTCATCGAGGTCGAGCTGCTGATCCACCAGCCAGGCGCGCACCGGTGGCGACAGGTCGAAACTGGCCTCGATCAGGCCCCGGGAGCAACCCTGCCGCACCAGCCGCGCCCCCTGGCTGCCCTGGCCGCCGCCGAGCAGGGCATCGAGGGCGTCAAGCAACAGCGACTTTCCCGCACCGGTTTCGCCGGTGAGCACCGTGAACCCCCGGTCGAAGCTGAGCTCCAGGCCGTCGATCAGGGCGATGTTCTCGAGGCGCAGACCCGTGAGCACCACGGTCTCCGGTCAGTGGCCCGACCGTAGCGGCGCTGGGATTCGTTTAGAAGAGGGGGAAGTGCCGCTCTCCACGATGGTTCGCTCCGATCCCGGGGCCACCCCCCCGCCCGAACTCAGCGACTTCATCGAGGCGGCGGGCCTGCTGAGCTACGACCCGGAGGCGATCAGCCGCATCTACGCCGGCCACCCCCAGCGGCTGTTCAGGCGGCTCTGGCAGACCCTGGTGCCGATCGGACTGTTTCTGGTCGGGGTGGGTTTCGAGCGCTTCACCGGTCTGCTGGCCAACCCGGAACGGGCGCGGGCGCGGGCGACCGAATGCGCCGATCTGCTGGCCAGCCTGGGGCCAGCCTTCATCAAGGCGGGACAGGCGCTCTCCTCCCGCCCCGACATCGTTCCACCGGTCCTGCTGGAAGCACTGGCTGAACTGCAGGATCAGCTGCCGGGCTTCGACAGTGCCCTGGCCATGGCCTGCATCGAGGAAGACCTCGGCGCCCCGGTGGAGGAGATCTTCGCCGAACTCGATCGGGAACCGATTTCAGCGGCCTCCCTCGGCCAGGTTCACCGCGGCCGGCTCCTGAGCGGGCAGGCCGTTGCGGTCAAGGTGCAGCGACCGGGCCTGCGGGAGCAGATCACCCTCGACCTCTACATCGTGCGGAACATCGCCGCCTGGCTGAACCGCCATGTCCGGTTGATCCGCAGCGATCTCGTCGCCCTGATCGATGAGCTTGGCCAGCGGGTGTTCGAGGAGATGGACTACCTCCATGAAGCCGACAACGCCGAAACCTTCGCCCGGCTGCACCGCCACAACCCCCGCATCGCCGTACCGGCGATCTACCACCAGGCCACCAGCCGACGGGTGCTGACGATGGAATGGATCGACGGCGTCAAGCTCACCAATCTCAAGGCGGTGGAAGCACTGGGAATCGATCCCGATGAGATGGTGCGGGTGGGGGTGAACTGCAGCCTGGAACAGCTGCTGGAGCACGGCTTCTTCCACGCCGATCCCCATCCAGGCAACCTGCTGGCGATGGCGGACGGCCGACTGGCCTTCCTGGATTTCGGCATGATGAGCCAGGTGAGCCGCGAATCCCGCACCGGGCTGATCCAGGCGGTGGTTCACCTGGTCAATCGCGACTTCGACGCCCTCTCCACCGACTTCGTCACCCTGGGATTTCTCGGCGAACAGGTGGACCTGCGCCCGATCGTGCCCGCCTTCGAGACGGTGTTCGGCCAGGCCCTGGAGATGGGGGTGAGCCGGATGGATTTCAAGGCCGTCACCGACGACCTCTCGGGGGTGATGTATCGCTTTCCCTTCCAGGTTCCGCCCTATTACGCCCTGATCATCCGCTCGCTGGTGACCCTCGAGGGCATCGCCCTGAGCGTGGACCCTGAGTTCAAGATCCTCGGTGCCGCCTACCCCTATTTTGCCCGGCGCCTGATGGAGGATCCCGATCCCGCCCTGCGCCGCAGCCTGCGCGAGATGCTCTTCGAAGGCGACGACTTCCGCTGGCAGCGCCTGGAGAACCTGATCAGCAGCGCCTCGCTCCAGGATCAGCTCGATGTGGAGGGCCTGCTTGATCAGGTGCTCGACTTCCTGTTCTCACCCAGGGGAGGGATGCTGCGCCAGCAACTGGTGGACGGTCTGGTGGACCGGGTCGATGCGATGGGCTGGAAGGCGTTTCAGAACCTGGGCCGCCGCCTGCCGAAGCGGCTTCAACCACCGGGGCTGCGGGCCCCCCAGCGGCCCTTGCCGCTCGAGGATCCACTGCTCGGCCTGGAGCCGATCGCGCCGTTGCTGGAGATTCTCCGCGCCCTGCCTGGTTTCGAGCCCCAGCTGCTGCTCAACCGGCTGCCGCGGCTGCTGGCGGAACCCGACCTCCGCCGCATGGGCCTGCAGGTGGCCCAGGGCCTGGCCGAGCGCAGCGTCGTGCGGCTGCTGCGGGATGTGCTGGTGGCCCCTGACCTCCGCCTCAGTGCCGGATTTGCTCCTGCTCAGTAACTTCTAGAGTTCCGCATCGAACCGGAGCGATCCTTGGCCAGAAGCTCGAAACTCTGGGGAGCCCTGCTGGGACTCTCCCTCGGCATCGCCGCGCCTGGCCTGCAGGCCGCTGAGCAGATCGTCCTGGTCAGCGGTGCTTTCCGCCGCTCGATTCCGGTCGCTGATCTCGCGCACCTGGCTGAAACGGGTGAAGCGCGCGGCTTGCTCGGCAACCTGCTGAGCGTGAGCCGTCAGAACCCTGCTGAAGTCTCCAAGCTGCTCAACCAGCAGGTGACCCTTCCCCTGGTGCTCACCAGCCGATTGCTGACCACCCGGATCGGTGAGGCCCTGCTGGAGCGGCTGGCCCGCATCATCGCCCCGCTCGGCGCACCTCAGACCGGTGTGGCCGCCCTGCGCTCCGCCGTGATCGTCGGACTCAATGACGGCAAGGGAAGCCTCACAGCCGTCGGTTTTCTGAAGGCCTATCCCGTCAATGAGCTGGCGATCAGCATCCCGGCACTGGTCAGCCTGGCCAGCAAGGCCAGTTCGATCTCCGATCTGGTGCGCTTCTTCTCCGAGTCCCCCCTGGACGGGCTGCGCAGTGAACCGGAAGCCAAGCCAGCCCCGAAAACGCCCTGAACGGAAATGCCCTGAACCCCAGGGTCGTGGCAACGGGCTCTGGTTCCCGCTTCAGGACGGGCGCGTAGATTCGACGCAGCTCCTTCGCTGCCATCGTGCCCGTGCTCTCCGCTCTCAGACGTCTGGGCGCGAAGCCAACGATGCAGGACTGGCCAGGTCTGATCGAGGCCTATCGCCGCTGGCTGCCGGTCAGCGACAGCACCCCGGTTGTCACCCTGCGGGAGGGTGCGACACCCCTGATCCCTGCCCCGTCGATTGCGGCGCGGATCGGCCGCGGCGTGCGGGTGTTCCTCAAGTACGACGGTCTCAATCCCACCGGCAGCTTCAAGGACCGGGGCATGACCATGGCGGTCAGCAAGGCCAAGGAGGCTGGTGCGGCGGCGGTGATCTGTGCCAGCACGGGCAATACCTCAGCCGCTGCCGCCGCCTATGCCCGCCGCGGCGGGATGCGGGCCTTCGTGCTGATCCCGGATGGCTACGTCGCCCAGGGGAAGCTGGCCCAGGCCCTGGTGTACGGAGCCGAAGTGCTTGCGGTGAAGGGAAATTTCGACCGGGCCCTGGCGATCGTGAGGGAGGTGGCCGATCGCTATCCCGTCACCCTGGTGAATTCACTCAATCCCTTTCGGCTGCAGGGCCAGAAAACCGCCGCCTTCGAGGTGGTGGATGCCCTCGGTGAAGCCCCCGACTGGCTCTGCATTCCAATGGGCAATGCCGGCAACATCAGCGCCTACTGGATGGGATTCCAGGAGTACCAGGCGGCCGGCCACAGTCGGCTGTTGCCCCGGATGATGGGTTTTCAGGCCAGCGGCTCCGCGCCGCTCGTGCTCGGCCACACCGTTGAGCAGCCGGACACCATCGCCACGGCGATCCGGATCGGCAACCCGGCCAACCGGGAAAAGGCCCTCAAGGTGCGGCAGGAAAGCGGAGGCGCCTTCCACGCCGTGAGCGACCAGGAGATTCTGGAGGCCTACAAGCTGCTGGGCCGCGAGGAGGGCGTGTTCTGCGAGCCGGCCAGCGCGGCGTCGGTGGCCGGCCTGTTGCAGCAGGCCGACAAGGTGCCAATCGGAGCCACGGTGGTCTGCGTGCTCACCGGCAACGGCCTCAAGGATCCCGGCACCGCCATCGACAACAGCGACGGTGTGTTTCATGCCGGTCTGGCACCCGAAGTGGCTGTGGTGGCAGACGTGATGGGCTTCTGAGCCCAGTCCCTCCAGACCTCCGGCCCAAGCAACTTTTCAGCCAACACGATGCCGGTGAGGCCATGCTTGAGCCCCACCAGATCGTGGATCCAGCAGCAGAACTGTCTCATTCGAGGCTGTGAAAAACAGCCTCCCCAACGGGGAAAAGAAGAAGAGATCCACTCAACCTGAACGAACAACTGATTTTCACAGGCTGAAGAATCTGCGGAAAACAAGAAATTGGCATCCAATTGTCAGGGCTTCTCCCCACTGCTGATTCTTGAAGTTCCTTCGTACAACATGGTTTTGGATGTTTTTCACATTTTCCACACCCCCTACGACTACTTGTTCTAAATTCTTACTGTTAACTATTAATCCAGATAGAAATTAGCTGGAAAAGTGAGGATCGGTTGGGCAGCTGCGGTTTCCTGCCGTTGCGGAATGGCCGCTGTTGTGGAAGCGTGGTGGGGCCCTCCAGAGGGCTTCCTTTCCGGAGATGGCAACACCATGAAGCTGGTCTGTTCCCAGAGCGAACTGAGCGCCAGCCTCCAGCTGGTCAGCAGGGCTGTTTCGGCCCGGCCGACCCATCCGGTTCTTGCCAACGTGCTGCTCACGGCCGATGCCGGCACGGGGCGGCTCAGTCTCACCGGCTTTGATCTCAGCCTGGGCATCCAGACCAGTCTTGCTGCCTCCGTGGAAAGCAGCGGAGCGATCACCCTGCCCTCGCGCCTGTTCGTCGAGATTGTTTCCAGGCTGGCGGCCGACAGTCCGATCACGCTCAGCTGTGAGGAGGGGCAGGAGCAGGTGGAGCTGACCAGCCGCTCCGGCAGCTACCAGATGCGGGGGTTGTCGGCGGAGGATTTTCCTGATCTGCCGCTGCTGCAGACCGGTGCCCCGATCCGGTTGAACGTGGACGCCCTGGTGCGGGGGTTACGGGCCACCCTGTTCGCCAGCAGCGGTGATGAAGCCAAGCAACTGCTCACAGGGGTGCATCTGGATTTTGAGCGTCAGGGTCTGGAATGCGCCGCCACCGATGGTCACCGCTTGTCGGTGCTGCGTCTGGAGAACGCCGCCCAGCCCGGTGCTGCTCCGGCGGAAGGCAGCCCTGAAGCCGATCTGGAGGTCGAAGTCCCTTTGGAAGGCTTTTCCGTCACCGTTCCGGCCCGCTCCCTGCGCGAGCTGGAGCGGTTGCTCTCGGGCCGTCAGTCGCAGGAGGCGGTGAGTCTGTTCTGTGATCGCGGTCAGGTGGTGTTTCTCTGGGCCGACCAGGTGCTGACCAGCCGCAGCCTGGATGGCACCTATCCGAATTACCGCCAGTTGATTCCCACCAGCTTCAGCCGGACCCTGGAGCTCGACCGCCGAGGCTTCATCACTGCCCTGGAGCGGGTGGCCGTGTTGGCTGATCAGCACAACAACGTGGTGAAGATCAGCAGCGATCCGGCCGCTGGCCGCTTGGAGATCAGTGCCGATGCCCAGGATGTGGGCTCCGGTTCCGAAGACCTCGCCGCCGTGGTCAACGGTGAGGCGATTGCGATCGCGTTCAACGTTCGCTACGTCCTGGAGGGGCTCAAGGCGATGACGGCCGATCGGGTGGAGCTGCGCTGCAATGCCCCCACCACGCCGGCGGTGCTGGTGCCGGTGGAGGATTCCAGCTTCACCTATCTGGTGATGCCGATCCAGATTCGCAGCTGATTCCGTGGCCCTCCCCCAGGAGCTTCTGCTCAGTGATCTCCTGAAATTGCGGGTCCGTTGTGACCAGGGACTCGAGCACGGCGCCGGCCTGGTCGGCTGGATGCATCCGCCGGTTCACCGCCTGCTGGGTTGGGCGAGCAAACCTTCGGCCTTCGGTGGCAGGCGCCTGGTCTGGAGGCTGAATCAGCTGCGCGGCCTCAGCGAGCTCGAGGCCATGGTCGATGGAGAGCCGGCCGAAACCGATCAGAGCATCCTCGATGGTTTGCCGACCCTGTTCGAGGCGGCCCTGACCGGAGCCGAGGGGACCGTGCTCGGCTCCGTTGTGGATGCGGCAGTCGAGCTGCGCACGGGCCGCATCCTCCACTATCTGGTGGCACGCAGTGATCCCCGCCTGCCGGGCAGCAGCCGCTGGAGGCTCACGCCGGAACGCATCGTTGATCAACAACCGGGTCGGGTGGCCACCGCCCTGGTGGGTCTCGACGATCTTCCCCTGGCCCGCTCCAGTGTGCGCCAGCAACTGCTGCGCCGCTCCCGCCGATGGCGCGATCAGGTCAGCGAGGAAACCAGTCGGTTGCGCGGTCAGTTTCAGCAGGTTGGGGATCGGTTCGAGGAGCGATTGGAGGGCTGGCTTGAAGAGCCCCCCTGGCAGGAAGCGGGCGAGGATCCAGCCGATTCCCGCCGTTGGGATGAACCGGAGTTCCCGGAGCCGGAGGATCGTCGTTCCCGCCGACCCCGGGATCTTGATCCCCTCGACGACTGGGAAGAGATCGACTGGCCTGAACCCGAGCCACCGGATGCTCGGCCGGATGCCCGACCGCGGCAACGGCAGGACCCGGAGCCTGACCCCTGGGTGTGAGACCTGGAGTGAGCCATCGGGCCCGGCCCGGGATCCGCCCTCGGTCAGACTGAAGGTCCTTTTGACGGCCGTGTCGTGCTTGCCTCCAAGCCTTTTTCGGTTGCCGAGGCCCTCGGCAAGGAGGGCCTGAGCCAGGCCGACTACGACGAGATCGTCCGGCGGCTGGGCAGGGAGCCGAATCGCGCTGAGCTGGGCATGTTCGGGGTGATGTGGTCGGAGCATTGCTGTTACCGCAACTCACGGCCCCTGTTGCGCGGTTTTCCAACCACCGGCCCCCGCATCCTGGTGGGACCCGGTGAGAACGCCGGCGTGGTGGATCTGGGTGAAGGCCAGCGGCTCGCCTTCAAGATCGAGAGTCACAACCACCCTTCGGCGGTGGAGCCCTTCCAGGGAGCGGCTACAGGGGTGGGCGGAATTCTCCGTGACATTTTCACGATGGGGGCCCGGCCGATCGGCCTGCTCAATGCCCTGCGTTTCGGTCCGCTCGAGGACGAGCGCAACGTGGGCCTGATGGAGGGGGTGGTGGCCGGCATCGCCCACTACGGCAACTGCGTGGGGGTGCCCACGGTGGGCGGTGAGGTGGCATTCGATCCCAGTTACTCGGGCAATCCCCTGGTCAACGCCATGGCGCTTGGCTTGATGGAAACCGAGGAGATCGTCTGCTCCGGCGCTGTGGGGGTTGGAAACCCGGTGGTCTATGTGGGCAGCACCACCGGCCGCGATGGCATGGGAGGCGCCAGCTTCGCGTCGGCGGAACTGAGTGCGGCCTCGCTGGATGATCGCCCCGCCGTGCAGGTGGGGGATCCATTCCTGGAAAAGGGGTTGATCGAGGCCTGCCTGGAGGCGTTCAAAAGTGGAGATGTGCTGGCGGCCCAGGACATGGGCGCCGCCGGACTCACCTGCAGTTGTTCGGAGATGGCGGCCAAGGGGGGCCTGGGGATCGAGCTCGATCTCGACCGGGTGCCGGCCCGTGAAGCGGGAATGACCGCCTATGAATTCCTGCTCTCCGAGTCCCAGGAGCGGATGCTGTTCGTGGTGAAGGCGGGCCGTGAACAGCTCCTGATGGATCGCTTCCGGCGCTGGGGCCTGCAGGCCGCCGTGGTCGGACGGGTGCTCCAGGAGAACGTGGTGCGGGTGTTGCAGCACGGCGAGCTGGCAGCCGAAGTGCCGGCCAGTGCCCTTGCTGACGACACCCCGATCAATCACCACGAGCTGCTGAGCGAGCCACCGGCCGAGATCCAGGGCCACTGGTGCTGGAGCGAGGCCGAGCTGCCCGCTGTAGGGGCCGCCGGCATCACCCCTGACAGCGGCCCAAGGGCCGGCCAGTCCCTGGGCTGGGCCGAGGTGCTCGAGGCGTTGCTCGATGACCCCACCATCGCCAGCAAGCGCTGGGTCTACCGCCAGTACGACCAGCAGGTGCAGGCCAACACCGTGCTGCTGCCGGGCGGTGCCGATGCGGCGGTGCTGCGGCTGCGGCCCCAGGAGGGGGTTGCGACCCTCCTGACCAGTCGGCGTGGGGTGGCCGCCACGGTGGATTGCCCCAACCGCTGGGTGGCGCTGGATCCGGAGCGCGGCGCGATCGCGGCGGTGGCTGAGGCGGCTCGCAACCTCAGTTGTGTCGGGGCTGAACCCCTGGCTGTCACCGACAACCTCAATTTCGCCTCACCGGAGACACCAGCCGGCTACTGGCAGCTGGCGATGGCCTGCCGCGGCCTGGCCGAGGCGTGCCAGGCCCTTGAGACGCCCGTCACCGGTGGGAATGTCTCCCTCTACAACGAAACCCGCCTTGGCGATGGCCGTCTCCAGCCGATCCACCCCACCCCGGTGGTGGGCATGGTGGGTCTGGTTCACGATCTCTCCCAGGTGACCGGCCTCGCCTGGCGTCAGTCGGGGGACACGATCTGGCTGCTTGGCGTTCCCCTCGAAACAGCGGATGGGGCCGAAGAGGATCGCCTCGGCCTTGGCGGCAGCAGTTACCTGGAGTGCATCCATGGTCTGGCCACCGGGCGTCCACCCCGCACCGACCTGGTCCTGGAGAGGAGGCTGCAGGGTCTGCTGCGGCAGGCGATCAGCCGGGGCCTGGTGGCTTCCGCCCATGATCTCAGCGATGGTGGCCTGGCGGTGGCTGTGGCCGAGTGCTGCATCGCGTCAGGGCTGGGGGCCCAGCTGATTCTGCCGGCCGGTGCCAGCCGCCTCGACCGTCTGCTGTTTGCCGAGGGTGGCGCTCGTGTGCTGGTCAGCGTGTCGGAGAGGCAACTCCCGGCCTGGCAGCACCTGCTCAGTGCGTCCGGGGAGGGTCCGGTTCCGGCGATGCGGCTGGGCCAGGTGGAGGGCGATGGTCGGCTGGCCATCACCCTGGCGACGCAACCGGTGCTGAACGCCGAGGTGGCCACACTCGCCGCTCTCTACGAACAGGCCATTCCGCGCCGTCTGGCTGTCTCAGCCTGAGGCACAATGCAGGCAGCAATCTCAAGGTGAACGGGCCTGTGGTTTCTGCGCACCCCAGGCATCACCGGTCCAAGCGGGCTGATCCCCCTGAGCGACCCGACCGCATGGAGGAGGCCTGCGGGGTGTTTGCCGTCTATGCACCGGGCCAGCCGGTGGCCAATCTCACCTATTTCGGTCTTTACGCCCTGCAGCATCGCGGCCAGGAATCAGCCGGGATCGCTGTGTTCAATGGCGCCAGGATCAGGCTGCACAAGGACATGGGCCTGGTCAGCCAGGTGTTCGACCAGGATGTGCTCGAGCGGATGCCGGGCGAGCTGGCCATCGGCCACAACCGTTATTCCACAACGGGCAGCAGCAAGGTCTGCAATGCCCAGCCGGTGGTGCTGATGACCCGGCTGGGTCCCTTTGCACTGGCCCACAACGGCAACCTGGTCAACGCCGCTGAACTGCGGCAGGCCCTGAGCCACCTGGCTGCCGAGTTCACCTCCACGACGGATTCCGAGCTGATCGCCTTCGCCCTCCAGGAGGCGGTGGATGGCGGCAAGGGCTGGGATGCCGCGATCGAAGCGGCTGTGAGTCAGTGTCGTGGTGCCTTCAGCCTGGCGATCGGCACGCCAGAAGGCTTGTTCGCCCTCCGGGACGGCTATGGCGTTAGGCCGCTGGTGTTCGGCCACCTGGGTGAGAAACACCAGGGTCAGTGGGTGGTGAGCAGTGAGAGCTGCGGCCTGGATATCATCGGCGCCTCCTATGACGGTGACATTGCACCTGGTGAGCTGATTCATTTTCAGGCTGGTGAATCGGTGCCGAAGCGGCGGCTCTGGATTGAGGAGCCCACCAAGCTGTGTGTGTTTGAAATGATCTATTTCGCACGCCCTGACAGCCGTTTCTTCGGTGAATCTCTTTACAGTTATCGGCACCGCATCGGGGCGCTGCTTGCCAGGGAAACCAACGTGGAAGCAGATATCGTGATCGGGGTTCCCGATTCAGGTATACCGGCCGCGATCGGTTTCTCCAAGGCCAGTGGCATTCCCTATGCCGATGGGTTGATCAAGAACCGTTATGTGGGCCGCACGTTCATCCAGCCCACCCAGGCGATGCGGGAGGCCGGGATCCGCGTCAAGCTCAATCCCCTCCCCGATGTGCTCGAAGGCAAGCGGGTGGTGGTGATCGACGATTCGATCGTGCGCGGCACCACCAGCCGCAAGCTGGTTCAGGCCCTGCGTGATGCCGGTGCCACCGAGGTGCACATGCGGATCAGCTCTCCGCCGGTCACCCACCCCTGCTTCTACGGCATCGACACCGATAACCAGGAGCAACTGATCGCTGCCCGGCTCACCCTCGAGGAGATCACCAGCCATCTTGAGGTGGATTCACTGGCCTATCTCAGCCAGGCAGGGATGCTGGAGGCTGCCCACGATCACGCCTCTCATTTCTGTACGGCCTGTTTCGATGGCAATTACCCAATCCCGATGGATGAGGAGATCCGCTCCAGCAAACTCATGCTGGAGCCATCGGGGATTGCCGCCACAGTCTGAGCTCAGTTGTTCGGGATTGACACCAGCAGTGGAACCAGCCCCTGAACGGTTTCGCCTGGCTTGAGGGGGAAACTCTGTCCTGAGCCCTGGCAGTCCTGCCGCTCCAGATCCTCCACCCGCAACCGGAAACTGCGGCCACTCGATACGGACGCTGCCACCACTGCGGTGGCAGCAGCCTGCAGGTCGACAAGCGCGGCGTCGCGTCGCTCGAAGTGCAGACCGATCTGGCCGAGATCACCCCGCGCGCAAAGGCGCAGGCTCTCGTGGCGCAGGCGTTTGATCTGGCCGAGGCTGCTGGCCAGCAGCAGATCGGAGCTGGCGGCTCCACAGGCTGCCCCGACGATCTCCTCCCCAGGCAGCAGTCTCATCAACAGGGGGCCCTGGGCGGTCTTGCCCATCAGCGGCAGGTTGGCCTCGTTCACTGCCAGGCGGAGCATCCGGCCGGTGCTGCTGGCCACCACGAGCTCTTCGCCTTCCCGGCATTCCACCACCCGGCAGAGCCGGAGGCCATCTTTCAGTTTCAGCACCGTCGCGGCGCGGCCGGAGAGGTCGAGGAACGATTCGATCGGCAGTCGCTTGAAGCGGCCATCGCTGCTGAGCAGGCCCAGGCTTTTCCGGGGTTCCTGCTCCAGGGGCAGCAACTGGACCACCGCATCACCGGCCAGGCTTTCGGGCAGGAACTTCTCAAGGCCACCGGTTTGCTGGGCAGCGAACTCCCAGCGCAGCAGCGCCACCCGGCCACTGGAGGTGAAGGCCAGCAGGGCCGGTTTGCTGCTGATCGGCAGGATCAGTCGCGCCGGTGCCGGATGGTCGCCGATCGGGGTCGGCTCATCGAGATGGAGGCGCCCGAGCATCTGGGCGCCCACCACCCGCAGCTGGCCGTCGGTCTGGATCAACAGACGTCCGTCGGGGGGGAGGGCGTTGAAGGCCTGGTGACGCTGCAGTTCGGTGGTGGGTCGGTTGGCAGCGGCGCGCTGGGCCACCAGCTCATCGCCGCCGCTCACCAGCCTGGTGCGCCGCGGGGTGGCGTAGCGCTTCTTGAGGCCGCGCAACTCCAGCACCATGGCGTCGAGCAGGGACTGGCGGTTATCGAGCAGGTGGCGCAGCCGCTCCCGTTCCTCGGCCAGTTCAGCGGCCTCCTTGCGCAGGCCGTCCTGCTCCAGGCCGGTCAGGCGGCGCAGGGGCATGGCCAGCACAGCTTCCGCCTGGCGCTCGCTCAGATCCAGATGAACCTGCAGGCTGGCCTTGGCGGCGGCGGCATCGCTGGCAGCCTGAATCCGCTCGATCACCTCAGGCAGGGAGTCGAGGGCCCGGATCAGACCTTCCACCACCTCAAGCCGGTCTTCCGTGCGCTTGAGAGCGTGGCGGGTGCGTCGGATCAGCGTGTGTTCCCTGTACTCAAGGAAGTGCTGAAGCAGTTGGCGCAGGTTGAGCTGGCGGGGCTGGCCGTTGACCAGGGCCAGCAGGATCGCGCCGAAATTGCTCTGCAGGGCGGTGCGGCGCTGCAGTTCGGCCAGCACCTTCTCCGGTTCCCCGTCCCGACGCACTTCCACCACCACCCGCATGCCATCACGGTCGCTTTCGTCGCGGATGTCGGCGATGCCGCCGATCTTGCCGTCGTTCACCTGTTCGGCCAGTTTCTCGATCCAGCCGGCTTTGCTGAGCTGGTAAGGCAGCTCGGTGATCACCACGGCGCCGCGCCGATGGCGGCCCTTGCCGGGCTGCACCTCTTCGATATGGGCGACCCCCCGCATCGGGATGCTGCCGCGGCCGTTGAGGTAGGTGTCGCGCACGCCGCTGCCGGTGAGCACCTCGCCGCCGGTGGGGAAATCGGGGCCGGGCACCAGCTCCAGCAGCTTCTCGTCGCTGAGCTCGGGTTTGCGGATCAGGGCGATCAGCGCCTCCACCACCTCGCCCAGATTGTGGGGCGGAATGCTGGTGGCCATGCCCACCGCAATTCCTGTGCAACCGTTCAGCAGCAGAAAGGGGAGCAGTGCCGGCAGCACCGTCGGCTCCTGCTGTGAGGCATCGAAATTGGGGGCGAAATCGACCGTGTCGCTGCTGATTTCGTTTAACAGCCCCTCGTTGGCGATCGGGGCCAGACGGATTTCGGTGTATCGCATCGCTGCCGGCGGATCGTCATCGACAGAGCCGAAGTTGCCGTGGCCATCGAGCAGGGGATGGCGGCTGGAGAAGGTCTGGGCCAGGCGCACCAGGGCGTCATAGACGGCCTGGTCGCCGTGGGGGTGGTATTTGCCGAGTACGTCTCCCACCACCCGGGCACATTTCCGGTAGGGCCGATCCGGGGTGAGGCCCAGCTCCTGCATGGCGAACAGGATGCGCCGCTGCACCGGTTTGAGCCCATCGCGGACGTCGGGAAGAGCCCGCCCCACGATCACGCTCATGGCGTACTCGAGGTAAGAGCGCTGCATCTCCTGATGCAGGGAAATCGGCAGAACGCGCTCCTCAGCCATCCGGGTCTGGAGTCTCAGGGCGGAAGGGTTTAAGCCTACAGATCCCGTCCGGGCCGATCTCCCGGCGGCAGCCGGGCCTAGCTGTCGTCGTCGCCCGAGCTGGCCGTACCGGTGGCATTGGCGTTGGCCCGATCGACGGAGCCTTTCAACTCAGGCTGGCTGAGCAGAGTGCTGGTGCTGCTGCGCAGGCGGCTGCCCCAGAGCTGTTCCTTCTGAAAGGCGTCGAGCACATAGTTGGGTTCGATCGCCAGGGCGGCGCTGGCCAGCTGCCTGGCCTCTTCTAGCCCGGCCGGGCTGGCGTTGAGGGCACTGGCCAGGGCCAGCATCGGCTCCGCCGCCCTGGCGTTGATCCGCAGGCAACGGCGCCAGCGCTCGATCGCCTCTTCGCGGCGGCCGAGCTCGTAGAGCACCAGCCCCTGATTGTTGATCGCTTCCCAGAAGTCCTGGCGCAACTCCGTCGCCCGTTTGAAGGCCGTCAGCGCACCGGTGGAATTGTTCAGCAGCAGATGGGCGTTGCCAAGATCGAAATGGGCACCGGCGTTCTTGCCATCCAACCGGATTCCCTGTTCCAGCAAACCGACGGCTTTCTGCGGCTGCCCTTCCCGCAGGGCGAGCGACCCTTCGGCGAACCAGATGCCCGGATTGCCCGGATCGAGCTGCTTGGCCTGGGCCAGGGAAAGGCTGGCCTGCTTGGCCTGATTGCTGCGCAGCTGGGCCTCCGCCAGCAACACCCAACCCCGGGGATCGTTGGGCAGCAGTTGCACGGTGAGGCTCGCCAGCCTGGCGGCGTCTTCGGCCTGGCCGAGCCGCAGCAGCCGGCTGGCCGCCTGGGCGATGCCCAGGCCCGCCGATTCCAGCTCCTGCGAGCGGGGCAGGTAGACATATGGAACCACGGCCAGGGCCGGAGCCGTTGCCGCCACAGCTGCCGACAATCCTGTGGCCATCGCCAGGGCAATGGGCGCAGCCGCCAGGATGTCCAACCAGCGCGGTGCCATGCCAGGAAATCCATTGATCAACCAGCCTAGGCGCCAGTTCTGCCAGCGCTGGCCAGGAGATTGCGGCGCCACATCCAGGGCTTGATCCGGCGCAGGGTTGAGGCGCGCAGACGCTGATCCCAGTCGGAATCGCTCCAGTTGATCGCTTCCTCCGCCTTCAGATTCAGCAGCCAGGGTCGAGGTTGCAGGTCCGCATCGGTGCTGCTGACCAGAGGTTGGTGGTTCCAGGGGCAGACGTCCTGGCAGATGTCGCAGCCGGCTACCCAAGGCCCCATGGCGGCACTGATCGCCGCTGGCAGAACAGGATCCCGGTTTTCGATCGTGTGGAAGGCGATGCAGCGGCGGGCATCCACCACGAAGGGTTCGGGGATGGCCCCGGTCGGGCAGGCGTCGAGGCAGCGATTGCAGCTGCCGCAGAGCGGTTCGGCCGGGCTGTCAGCCGGTAGCTCCAGGCTGGTGAGCAGGTGACCGATCAGAAACCAGGAACCATGCCGTCGGTGGATCAGGTTGCCGTTCTTGCCGATCCAGCCCAGGCCGGCCTGCTCGGCCCAGGCCTTGTCCAGCAGAGGCGCGCTGTCGACACAGGCTCGCCAGCGCACCCCCGGTACCTGCCCCTCCAGCCAGCGCCCCAGCTGGCGGAGACGACCATCGATCAGCCGGTGGTAATCGCGGCCCCAGCCGTAGCGGGCGACGGCCAGGCTGCCGGGCACCCTCTGCATGGCCACGTGGTAGTTGAGCCCAACGGCCAGCAGGCTGCGCACCCCTGGCAGCAGGGACTCGATCCGCTGGCGTCTTGGATCGGCCATCCAGTCCATCGAGGCCTGATGGCCAGCGGCCAGCCAGCGCTGCAGCGCCGCTGTGCGCAGCTCGATCCGTTCGCCCGCCGGCACGGCTGCGAGGCCCACCGGTTCGAAGCCCAGGGCAGCCGCCTCCCGTTTCAGCTCCCGGGCCAGAGTCAGGGCCGATGGTCCGGCCGGTTGCCCTTCTGAGCTCACCCGTAAAGTTCTCGGACAACGTCATTCTGCTGTGAGCACACCCGCCTCTGGACGCCTCGGCTACCTGTTGCGCTGGATCGGCCTCACCTTGGTGGCGCTGCTCGTTCTCCAGGTGATGGCGGTGGCTGTCCTGGGTACCTGGAGCGAGCCGGCCTTTGTTCAACTGGTGCTGGAGAGGTTGATCAGCCAGTCGCCGATGGCCTTGGTCGGTCTGCTTCTCGTGTTGTTCGGCTCCCGCCTCGACCATCCCGATCAGCCGCGCACCCCGTTGCGCTGGCTGGTCACGGTGCTTGCGGGGCTGCTGGCGGTGGCCCTGGCCGTCGCGGTGCCTCTGTCGATCACCGGCGATGGAGCCCTGACAGCCCAGACCGACCAGGCCCTGGCCGCGAAACGCAGCCAGCTGGAGATGGCCAGGCAACAGAGCAAGAATCCCCAGGTGATCGAGCAGCTGATCCGTCAGGCCGAGCAGGCTGGCCAGGTGCCGCCCCAGGCCAGCGCCGATCAGAAGCTCCAGGCTGCCCGCGGCTTCATTGATCGTCAGCTCCAGCAGATGGAGCAACAGCTCAAGCAGGAGGAAAGGGCCAGCGGTGTTGCCCTCAACCAGCGGCTTTACAGCGGCACGGCAACTGCTGTGCTGATGGCGGTGGCCTTCACCCTCGTGGCTCTGGCGGCGGTGCTCTGAGTGCGTTGCACTCCTTCCCCGCCGATGGCTGGTTAAGTTGGGGGGAGCTGTTGAATCGCCGGTCATCCGGCCCCACCGTTGGTTCAATCCAATCCACGATCGGATCAACCCCTGGCGGGACGCCTGCAGCAGGATCTCAAGAATGATCTGATTGCCGGCCTGCTGGTGGTGATTCCACTGGCAACCACAATCTGGCTTGCCACCACGGTGAGCCGGTTTGTGCTGGCCTTTCTCACCACCATTCCAAAACAGTTCAATCCGTTCAACACCCTCAATCCGCTTCTTCAGGATCTGATCAATCTGGGGGTTGGACTGCTGGTTCCCCTGTTGGCCATTCTGTTGATCGGCCTGATGGCGCGCAACATCGTGGGCCGCTGGCTGCTTGATTTCGGCGAAGGCACCCTGCAGAGGATTCCCCTGGCTGGATCGGTCTACAAAACCCTCAAGCAACTGCTCGAAACCGTTTTTCGTGATAACTCCACCCGCTTTCGCCGGGTGGTGCTTGTGGAATATCCCCGGCAGGGGCTTTTTGCGGTCGGTTTCGTCACCGGCGTGATCGGTGCCGCCGTTCAAAGCGGTTTTCAGGAGCCGATGCTGAGTGTCTTCATTCCCACTGCACCCAATCCCACCACCGGTTGGTACGCGGTGGTGCCCGAGAGCGCCGTACGGGATGTTGATCTCTCCGTGGAGGATGCCTTCCGCACGATCATTTCAGCCGGGATCGTCAGCCCTGATGATGAGCGGGCCAGCACGGCCAGCCGCAGCTTCTCCAGCCTGATCGCCCAGTTGCGTGCTCCGGTGTTTTCCTCCACTCCCCCCACCAAGGCCTGAGTTCACTCAAGCCCCTTTTCCTGTTGCTTGATGCAGAGTCGATCCGTTTCCCGAGAACTGGCCCTGCTGATGCTCGGTCAGATCCATGACCGCCTTCCCGCTTCCGACCTGCCGCTCGATGCGCTTCTGCAGCAGGCCCTCGCCAGCCTCGGCCAGCATGTGCGTGAGGCCCTCGACAGCTCCGCCCTCGATCTTCAACAGGCCCAGCAGGAACTGCTCGACAGCGAATTGATCGACGGCGAAGCCCAGTTGCCTCGGGTGCGTCGACACCTCCAGAGCGGCCTGACCCTCGCTGAGCAGGCGATCAACCGGCTCTCCGCCGGCCTTGAACTGCCCCGCTTGCTGATGCTCGCCGACCAGGAGCAGATCCGTCGCGGGGCGGTTGATCGGGCCAGGGCTGTTCTGGAGCATCGCGAGCAACTCGACCAGCAGCTCGATGGGGTGATGGAAGGCTGGCGACTGACCCGGCTGCCCCGGATCGACCGTGACATCCTGCGCCTGGCGGCCGTGGATCTGCAGCGTTTCGGAACGCCTGCGGCTGTGGCCTGCAATGAGGCCGTGGAGCTTGCCAACCGTTACAGCGACGAGCAGGGACGGCGGATGATCAACGGCATCCTGCGGCGGCTGACCACAGCCCGCTGATCGCCTGAGCAAGCCATGGTTTTCGACTGGTTCAACCGCCGGGCCGCTCCCCCCGATGCCCCTCCGGATGCGTCTCCCCCAGCAGGGCCCGAACCCGAGCAGGATGCCCAGGAACGGGACGCCAGAACGGAAGCTCCTGAAGCTGGTTCGGCCGAGCCCTCCAGCGTGATGCCGGCAGTTTCCAGCCAGCCAGCTCCTGCCCCCGACGGGGTGGATCAGGAGGCGTTGGCCTGGGCCAGGCAGGCCTACGCCCGACTGAAGGCCGAGCAGCAGGCAGCACGAGAGATCGAGCCGGCAGCGAATTTCGAACCGGAAGCACCGCTCCAACCCAGCACAGAGTCCACCAGCCCGGCTCTGTCCCTGCTGGAGCAGGCGGCGGCGGGACGTGAGCAACGGCAGGCGGAGCTTCTGGACATTGCCGTGGCGCCGCCCCCCGCCCTCGACGCTGAGGAAGCGGCGCCCAGCCTGGGCCGTTTCGATGCTGAGTTCAGCTGGTCTGCCGAGGTGCTGGCGGCCCAGGGTCTGCAGGCCGATCAGGTGTCCCTTGAGGAGATCGACTGGCTGGGACGCCTGCGCCGCGGCCTGGAGAAGACCCGTCAGGGTTTTGTCAGCCAGCTGCTTGAAACTCTCGGTGACGATCCACTCACCCCGGAGGTGCTCGATGACATCGAGAGTCTGCTGCTGCGGGCCGATGTGGGGGTGAGAGCCACGGATCGGGTGCTGGAGGCCCTGCGCCAACGTCTGAACGTGGAGGTGGTGGATCCGGCTGAAGGATTCCGTTTTCTCAAGGAACAGCTGCGCAGCCAGCTGGAGCAACCGATCAAGGCCAGTGGTCGCGAACTGCTCGCCCCGGAGCGGGATCGCCTCAACGTGTGGCTGCTGGTGGGGGTGAACGGGGTCGGCAAGACCACCACCCTCGGCAAGCTGGCCAATCTGGCCGTGCGCAGCGGCTACAGCTGCCTGATCGCCGCCGCTGACACCTTCCGTGCCGCCGCGGTCCAGCAGGTGACTGTCTGGGGCGAGCGAAGCGGTGTGGCGGTGATCGCCAACCCCAGTGCCAACGCCGATCCCGCCGCCGTCGTGTTCGATGCGATCGGCGCCGCCAAGGCGAAGGGCATCGAGCTGGTTCTGGTCGACACGGCCGGCCGACTCCAGACCAAGCACAATCTCATGGAGGAGCTTGCCAAGGTGCGCCGCATCATCGACAAGCTGGCACCGGAGGCGGCTGTGGAATCGTTGCTGGTTCTTGATGCCAGCCAGGGTCAGAATGGGTTGCGTCAGGCGATGGCTTTTGCCAGTGCCGCCGGCCTCACGGGTGTGGTGCTCACCAAGCTTGATGGCAGCGCCCGTGGTGGCGTGGCCCTGGCTGTGGCCTCGGAAGCGGAGCTGCCGATCCGATTCATCGGCGCCGGCGAAGGGATCCGCGACCTGCGCCCCTTCAACGGCTTCGAGTTCGTCGAGGCGCTGCTGGCGCGTTAGCGCTTGACGCAGCACCGGCTGATCAGGAGGTCCGCCGCAAACTTGCTACCGTTCAAAGCCAACAAGTCCATCCCGTTGAGCCGCCCGCCGAAGCCACGGGTGCCGCCCTCACCGCCGCGCCCCCACCCGTCTCTCTCGGCGGCGGTTTCGATGCGTCAACTGCTGGAGAGCCTGAGCCGGGAGCAGCGGCGGAATCAGGAGCTGCTGGCTTCGCTCGGCTTCACCCTGCGCAGCTTCACCAATCTGAGCCGCTTTCTGGAGTTGGTGCCCCTGGTGAGCTCCCGTCTGGTGGGAGCGGAGGGCAGTCTGCTGGTGGTGCTCCAGGCAGATGGACGGCTCTGGAAGGAGCAGCTGAATGGCTCCCCGCTGGAGCGCTGCTCAGACCTTCTGCGCCAGCTTGCCGACTTGGCTGATCAGCCACTCGACGCTGAACGACTGGATCAGGAGGTGGCGATGCTGCTCGGTGATGCCCCCGTGTTCGCCGCGCCGGTGGTGGCACGCAACCACACATGGGGGCGGCTTTATGTCTTTGGTTCCCACGCTGGCCTGAGCTGGAGCGAGGTGCATCACCGCCACCTCCAGCTGGTGGCGGATCTCACCGCTGTGGCCATCGAGAACGATTCGCTTCGGGAGGACAGCCGACGCCACGAACGGCTCGATCGCCAGCTCAGCACCGGTGCGGCGATTCAGGCCCAGTTGCTGCCGGACCATTGCCCCGTGATCGATGGTGTGGAGCTGGCGGCCCGCTGCCGGCCAGCCTTCGAGGTGGGAGGCGACTACTACGACTTCATTCCTACCCATCCTGAACGGCTCGGCCGCCAGCGCGAAACCTCACCCTGGGCCCTCGTCATGGGCGATGTGATGGGTAAAGGAGTGCCTGCCGGCCTGCTGATGACCCTGCTGCGGGGGATGCTGCGGGCCGAGGTGCTCAGTCGCCTGCCCCCCGACCGCATCCTCCATGACCTCAACCAGCTGGCCCAGGAGGATCTGTCCCAGTCCCACCGGTTCGTCACGCTGTTCTATTCCGATTTCGACCCTTTCACCAGGGTGCTCCGCTATGCCAATGCAGCCCATAATCCACCGCTGCTGTGCCGGCGCCAGGGCTATCGGGTTGAGCGGCTCGACGCTTCCGGGCTGCTGATCGGCCTGCAACTCGATGCCGAGTACGGCTGCGAGCAGGTGGTGCTGGAGCCCGGGGACGTGGTTCTGTACTACACCGATGGGGTCAGTGAGGCCCCCGGCCCCGGTGGAGAGCGCTTCGACGAAGGGAGATTGATCCGCAGTCTGCAGGCCGCCAGCCAGGCCGGTCTCAGCGCCCAGGACATCCTCAATCAGCTGTTCACCCGTCTTGATCGCTTTGTCGGGGTCAGTCGCCCGCTGGATGACGACGCTTCCATGGTGGTGTTGAAAGTCCGTGAGGAGGTCGCCTTGCCGACCTTCCCTGGTTGATGCGGCAAGCTTGGCGGCTGGGTCGGGACCGGCGTTGATGGCAGCAGAGAGATCCCAACCGCCCAGAGGGGTGTCCGGTGGCAGCGCCGCCGGCTGGAGTGATCGCTTCGAGCAGGGCTTGAATCCGGCGATCGAGCGCTTCAACGCTTCGATCGGTTTCGACCTGGAACTGCTGCCCCAGGATCTGGACGGCTCGATTGCCCATGCCCGCATGCTGGGCCGCTGCGGGGTGATCACGACGGCCGAAGCCGGGCAGCTGATCGAGGGACTGGAGCTGGTGAGGGCCGAAGCCGCCGCCGGCCACTTCAACCCCGGCCTCGAAGCTGAGGATGTGCACTTCGCTGTTGAGCGGCGCCTGATCGAATTGCTCGGTCCCCTGGGCAAGAAGCTCCACACCGGCCGCAGCCGCAACGATCAGGTGGGCACCGATCTGCGCCTCTGGCTCCGTCAGAAGATTGATGGCCTTGATGGCTCGCTGCAGCGCTTTCAGCTCGCCCTGCTTGGCCAGGCCGAAGCCCATGCCGACACGCTGATTCCCGGATACACCCATCTGCAGCGTGCCCAGCCCCTCTGCCTGGCCCACCATCTGCTGGCCTACGTGGAGATGGCCGAACGTGACCGACAGCGTCTCGCCGACGTGCGCCGACGGGTGAACATCTGCCCCCTCGGTGCCGCCGCCCTGGCCGGCACCCCCGTGCCGATTGATCGCCGCTCGACCGCCGCCGAGCTGGGTTTCGAGGCGATCTATGCCAACAGCCTCGATGCGGTCAGCGACAGGGACTTCGCCGTGGAGTTCAGTGCTGCCGCCAGCCTGATCCTGGCCCACCTCAGCCGCCTGGCGGAGGAGGTGATTCTCTGGGCCAGTGAGGAGTTCGGCTTCGTGCAGCTCACCGACCGTTGTGCCACCGGCAGCAGCCTGATGCCGCAGAAGAAGAACCCGGATGTGCCTGAACTGGTGCGGGGTAAGACCGGTCGGGTGTTCGGCCACCTGCAGGGACTGCTCACGATGATCAAGGGTCTGCCCCTGGCCTACAACAAGGACTTTCAGGAAGACAAGGAAGCCCTCTTCGATGTGGTGCGCACCACGCACGACTGTCTGGAGGCGATGGCGATCCTGATCGAGGAGGGCATCAGCTTCCAGCCGGAACGCCTGGAGCAGGCTGTGGCGGCGGATTTCTCCAACGCCACCGATGTGGCGGACTATCTGGTCGCCCGGGGCGTGCCGTTCCGGGAGGCTTACCACCTGGTGGGCGGGCTGGTCAAAACCTGCCTGCTGGAGGGCCTGCTGTTGCGGGATCTGCCCCTGGATCGCTGGCAGGGCCTCCATCCCGCCTTTGAAGCCGATGTCTACGCAGCGATCGAACCCCGCCAGGTGGTGGCGGCCCGGCGCAGTGAAGGGGGCACGGGGTTCAGCCAGGTGCGCGACCAGTTGCGGCTCACCCGGTTGCGGCTGGGCGCCGGGCCGCAGCCCCTCGCCCCTGGTTGATCCCTGCTCAGAGTCCCTGCTGCTCCAGGGCTGCCGCCGCCTGCTCGAGCACCTCGGGGCCGGCGTTTCTGACTGCCGCCGCTTCTCCCAGGCGTCGCCGCCAGTGGCGTGCTCCCGGCACCGCTTCCACCAGATGCACCAGGTGGCGTGCGATCGGCCAGAGCCTGCCGCCGCCTTCGCACCAGCGGCTGACATAGGGGATCAGGCCCCGCAGAACCGTGGAAGCCGATGCCGCTGGCCGGCTGGTCACGCCGAACAGATCCCGGTCCACCCGCCCCCAGCGCAGGGGGTGGTCATAGGCGGCCCGTCCCACCATCACCCCGTCCACCAGCTCCAGCTGGGCCTGGCAGGCGGCCAGCTCCAGCAGGCCGCCGTTCAGTTCGAAGAGGAGCCCGGGTCGCTCCCGCTTGAGCCGGTGAACCAGGTCGTAGCGAAGCGGAGGCACGCTGCGGTTCTGCTTCGGGTCCAGGCCCGAGAGCCAGGCCTTGCGGGCATGGACGCTGAAGCGGGCGGCGCCGGCGGCGGCCAGGGTGTCCACGAACTGGAGCAGTTCGGCGTAGGAATCGCGGTCGTCGATGCCGATCCTGTGCTTCACCGTCACCGGCAGGGGACCGCTGGCCATGGCCTCCACACAGCGGGCCAGGTGGGCGGGTTCGGCCATCAGACAGGCTCCGAATCGGCCCTTCTGTACCCGTTCACTGGGGCAACCCACGTTCAGGTTCACTTCGTCGTAGCCCCAGGCCGCAGCCAGCCTGGCCGCCTCGGCGAGCAGGCTGGGATCGTCGCCGCCCACCTGCAGGGCCAGTGGCTTCTCGCAGGGGTCGAAATCAAGCAGGCTGTCCCGGCGGCCGTGATGCAGGGCCTGGGCTACAACCATTTCGGTGTAGAGCAGGCTCTTGCGGGTGATCTGTCGCATCAGCACCCGGAAGTGCCGATCGGTGCAATCCATCATCGGCGCCACACTGAAGCGATAGGCGGCCGCTGTGGCCGCCGGTTGACCGTGCCTCTCTGCCATCCCTCCATGCTGCCCTTTGACCGGTTTCTGGTGGTGGCGGGCGGTGGACCGGCCGGCTTCATGGCTGCCATCACGGCGGCGGAGCGGGGGGTGGTGGGCGTGCTGCTGCTGGAGTCCACCCCGCAGGCGCTCGGCAAGGTGCTGATCAGTGGTGGTGGCCGTTGCAATGTCACCCATGCCTGCTGGGATCCCCGGGCCCTGGTGGGCCATTACCCGCGGGGGGGCAAGGCCCTGCGGGGGCCGTTCAGCCGCTTTGCCACCGGCGACACGCTGGCCTGGTTCGCCGAGCGCGGCCTGGAGCTGGTGGAGGAACCAGACGGAAGACTGTTTCCACGCAGCAATCGCTCCAGTTCCGTTGTCCAGTTGCTGGAGGCTTCCGCGAAGGCGGCAGGGGTCAGCCTCTGGCGGGGGGCGGCATTGCGGTCGGTGGAGCCGCTGCCCCAGGGGGGCTTTGGCCTGCAGCTGCGGCTCACCGCTGATGCCCAGGGGCAAGGCCAGCAGCGGTTGAGCTGCTCCCAGCTGCTGCTGGCCACCGGCGGCCATCCCAGTGGCCGGCAGCTGGCGGCCCAGCTCGGTCACAGCCTGGTGGCGCCGGTCCCCTCCCTGTTCACCCTGGCCCTGGAAGCCAATCCTCTCGCTCAGCTCAGCGGCGTGGTGATGGATCCGGTCGAGCTGGAACTGGTGCTGCCTGATCAGCGCTTCCGTCAACGGGGTCCGGTTCTGATCACCCACTGGGGCCTGAGCGGCCCGGCCACCCTGCGGCTGACAGCGTTTGCGGCCCGCGCCCTCAAGGAGTGCGGCTACCGGGCCGAGTTGCGCGTCGACTGGTGTGGTGGCCGCTCCCGGGCGGAGCTGGAGGAGGTTTTCGCCAAGGCGCACCGGGAGCAGGCCAGGCGTCAGCTGGCCAACTGGCGGCCCTGGCCGGAACTGAGCCGGCGCCTATGGAGTCACCTCCTGGAAGCCCATTCGGTCGATGCAGCCAAGCGTTGGGCTGATCTGAGCCGCCCGGAGCAGCAGCGTCTGGTGGTTGCCCTGGGCGCCAGCCGCTACCGGGTGAAGGGCCGCGGCCCCTTCGGCGAGGAGTTCGTGACGGCCGGCGGCGTGGCCCTGGGGGAGGTCAACCTCGCCACCATGGAGAGCCGATTGCAGAAAGGGTTGTATTTCGCTGGTGAACTCCTTGATGTGGACGGGGTGACCGGTGGCTTCAATTTCCAGCATTGCTGGAGCTCTGGCTGGCTGGCTGGATCGGCGATCGGGACCTTGGCTTCACTCACCTGATCTTGTCGTAGATGGAGAACATCGGTAGATACATGGCCAGCAGGATTGCGGCCACGATGATTCCGACCAGCACGATCATCACCGGCTCCAGAAGGGAGGTGAGAGCCTTCACCGCGGCGGCCACCTCGTCTTCGTAGAAATCCGCCACTTTGGAGAGCATTTTGTCCATTTCCCCTGTTTCTTCTCCGACTTCCAGCATGCTCAGGGCCATCTCCGGGAACACCTTCTTTTTCGAGAGGGCCACACTGAGGGGGATTCCGTTCTGGAGTTCGGAACGGGCCGCTTCGATCGCATCGCCGATCACGGAATTGTTGGTTGTTTCCCGGACGATTTCAAGCGCCATCAGGATCGGTACGCCCGCCCGACTGAGCGAGCTGAAAGTGCGGCAGAACTGAGCTGTGGCTGTTTTCTGGATCAGATCGCCGAACAGGGGGAGCTTCAACAGGGCTCCATCCACCTGGCGCCGACCGACAGGGGTCTTGTAGAAGCCCCGGAACAGCCAGGCGGCGATCACGATCACACCGATCAGGTAGATCGAGAATGGGGATCGCAACAGGGCACTGATGTTCACCATCAGCTGGGTGAAGGGGGGGAGATCGGCGCCGAGCTGCTCGAAGATGGTGGCGAAGGTGGGAATCAGGAAGATCGTCATCCCCAGGAAAACCAGAACGGCGATGACCAGAACGGCCACCGGATAGCCCATCGCTCCCTTCACCTGGTTCTGCAGCCTGGCGTTCTGCTCGAGCAGCAGGGCCAGACGCTGGAGGGTTTCATCCAGCACGCCCCCGAGTTCCCCGGCTTCGATCATCGCCACACTGAGCCGATCAAACACCTTGGGCCATTTGCGTGTCGCTTTGCCGAGGCTCTCGCCCTCGCTGATGTCCCGGCCGATCGACACCAGGGCGCGACGGAACAGTGGTTTCTTCTGTTGAGCCGCCAGCAGGGTCAGGCTGCGCACGATCGGCACGCCGGAATCCACCAGGGCCGAGAGTTTGTTGGCGAAGAGGGCCTTGTCCCGGATGGTGGGCTTGGCTTCGAAGAAGGCGCCGAGGTCGCGGCTGAGCAGGTTGCAAGCCTTGGCCTTCGCCTGGGTGGCCTGGCTGGAGCGGGTTGCGGCGAGGGGAATGATCGAGCTGGGTCTGATGCCGCGTCTGCGCAGTTCCCGCCTGGCCGATTCCAGGTCTGCGGCAGTGATCTGCTGCTGTTTGGTTCGGCCCTGCCTGTCGGTGTAGGTGGCGGCGAAGGAGGGCTGTGCTGCCGTCCTGGCTGGAATCAGGGAGCTGGGAACGATGCCGCGACGGCGCAGATCCCGCCTGGCGCTGACCACGTCCACAGCTGTGACCTGGAGTTCTCTGGTTTCGCCGCGGGGGGTGGTGAAGGTGGCGAGAAAGGAAGCCATGGCTGGGCGCGATCAGGTGCCGCTGACGAGCAGGCGGTTCAGTTCCTCCGGCTTGGCCGAATGGGAGCGGGCTTCGTCGAGTTCGATGTCGCCGATGGCGACGAGGTTGGCGAGGGCTTTTTCCATGGTCTGCATCCCCAGCT
The DNA here is from genome assembly GCF_025128115.1 of Synechococcus sp. CS-1326. Classification (NCBI taxonomy): domain Bacteria; kingdom Bacillati; phylum Cyanobacteriota; class Cyanophyceae; order Synechococcales; family Synechococcaceae; genus Synechococcus; species Synechococcus sp. CS-1326. The sequence continues at coordinate 120,209 of NZ_JAHLYV010000035.1, forward strand.
GGCCGCCGGTCTGAATCTGGGAATAGATCTGGGCCGTTTTGCCTTCCCGCACCAGGTTGGCCAGGGCCGGGGTGTTGACCATGATTTCCTGGGCCATCACCCGGCCGAAGGCGTGGCGGCCAGGGTGACTCCGCCTGCAGAGCGTCTGGGCGAAGATCGCCGCCAGGCTGCCGCTGAGCTGAACCCGCACCTGGGTCTGCTGAGATCCGGGGAACACATCCACCATGCGATCGACGGTCTGAGAGGCGGAACTGGTGTGCAGGGTGGCGAAGACGAGGTGACCGGTTTCAGCAGCGGTGATCGCCAGCTGAATGGTTTCGAGATCACGCAATTCGCCGACGAGAATCACGTCGGGATCCTCCCGCAGGGCCGCCCTGAGAGCATTGCCGAAACTTTTGGTGTCCTCATTGACCTGCCGTTGATGGATCAGGCTGCGATCGCTCTTGTAGGTGAATTCGATCGGGTCTTCGATCGTGATGATGTGCTTGGCTGTGTGATGATTGATGTGATCCAGCATCGAGGCCAGGGTGGTGCTCTTGCCGGATCCCGTCGGTCCCGTGATCAGCACCAGCCCGGAAGGTCGGTTGGTGATCTCAATGACAACGGGCGGAAGGTTGAGATCCTGTGGAGTTGGGATGTTGCTGCTCAAGGCTCGCAGGCAGGCCGCGTAGGTGCCTTTCTGGCTGTAGACGTTGACGCGGAATCGGGCCAGATCCCGCAGGCCATAGGAGCAATCCAGCTCCCAGGTCTGCTCCAGTTGTTTGCGTTGGCCGTTATTGAGGATCGAGAAGATCATCCGGTTGCAGGCTTCTTCCGTCAGGGTCTGCTCGTGCATCGGCCTGAGCTCTCCGTTGAATCTGCCGAAGGGGGGCTGGCCGGCGCTGAGGTGCAGGTCACTGCCGTTGTCCTGAACCAGCTTCTCCATCAACTCTTCAATCTGGACCTCCATGGTGTTTCAGCGAAGAATGAAAGGGTTGTTTCCGGTGACTGCCTGGATCATTCGCGTGGGGTGAGGCAGTAAGGGCATTCCAGCCACTCGCTCTTGAGGCCAGCCCCGCATCCCTGGCAGGTGAGTGTGGTGAGGGCTCGAATCCTCCGCTCCGACTCCAGCTCCGTATCGGTGAGCAGCATGCGCTCCACTTCCTCCAGAGTTGTGTATCCTTCCCTCACCAAATCCAGTCCATAGCCTAGCAGGGTTTTCATGCCTGCATCCAGGGAGATCTTGCGGATCACATCGGTGCTGGCCCCCTGGGAAATCGCTGTGGCCAGCGTGTCGTTCACCCGCAAGACCTCATAAACACCGATTCTTCCCTTGTAGCCCCTTCCCTGGCAAGTCGGGCAGCTTGGTTGATTCCCGTCATGGGAATGATTGGCCCGGTAGAAGCTGATCCGCTCCTCCTGGCTGGCCAGCAGTCCGAAGTGGCCCAGCTCCTCTTCGCTGGGGTGATAGCTGATCCGGCACTGCATACACAGACGCCGCAGCAGCCGTTGGGAGACGATCCCCAGCAGGGAGGCGCTGACCATGAACGGTTCGACTCCCATTTCCTGGAGGCGGGCAATGGCGCTCGGCGCATCGTTGCAGTGCAGGGTGGTCAGCACCAGGTGGCCGGTCAGGGCGGCCTCGATGGCCGTCTTGGCGGTTTCCCCATCCCGGGTCTCGCCCACCAGCAGCACATCGGGGTCCTGCCGCATGAAGGCCCTCAGGGCGGTGCTGAAGTTGTACCCCTTGTCCCGGTTCACCTGGGTCTGGGTGATTCCCTTCAGCGAATATTCGATCGGGTCTTCCACCGTCGAGATGTTGATGCCCGGGTCATTGCGCTCGGAGAGCAGGGCATAGAGGGTCGTGGACTTACCGGACCCGGTCGGCCCTGTCACCAGAACCATCCCGAACGGTTTGGAGCCGAGCGCCCGCACCTTGGCCAGGGCGGCGGCATCGGTGATCAGCGACCCCAGGCTGAGCTGGGCGGAGCTGCTGTCGAGCAGCCGCATCACCACTTTTTCGCCCCAGCGGCCCGGCAGGGTGCTGACCCGCAGTTCGATCGACCGCCCTTTGAACACGCGGCGGATGCGTCCGTCCTGGGGCATCCGCCGCTCGGCGATGTCCAGGTCGGCCATGATCTTGAGCCGGGAGGTGATCGCGGGGATCAGCGATTTCGGCAGCTGCTCGAGGGGATGGAGGACGCCGTCCTGGCGAAAACGGATCTGCAGCCCGTCTTCCTGGGGCTCCACGTGGATGTCGCTGGAGTCCGTGTCGAGGGCCTGGATCAGGATTCTGTTCACCAGGCTCACCACTGGTGACGCGTTGGAGGCGCTGAGGCTCGATTCCAGGTTCAGGGCTCCGTCCTGTTCCTGTTCCTCTTCGGCCAGCTGCTCGTCGAGGCTGAGATCCTCCAGCAGGGAGATTCGGGCGGGCGGTGGAGGCAGCGCTCCGGCTGGAATCTGGGTTTCCGGCCTGGTGGCTGCCGAGTCAGCGTCCGGTGGTGGCGACCCACCCAGCAGGCGATCGGCCAGCACCGCTTCGATTTCCTGTTTCAGGCCAAGCCGCAGGTCGGTCTGCAGGCCGCTGCGGGCCACTGCGCTGGTGATGGCTTCACGCTGCTCTGGACCCCAGTCGGCCGGCACTGCCACGACGAGGCGTTCGCCGATCCGGCGCAGGGGCAGGCAGCCGAAGGCCTGCCAGCCGGCCGCATCGATCGAGGCGCAGGCCCGCATCGCCTGCGGATCAGCCTGTTGCAGTTCACCGGCCCGCAGCATCCGCTCCCCCAGCAGCAGCTCCCGCTCGATCCGCTGCTGGTCGGATTGGGGGAATTCCGGCACGGGCCGGGAGACGGAACGCGTCATGGGCTGGGGGGGTGTTTGAAGGTGCGGGCTTCCGCCGCTTGTGGGAGGTGCGCTCCGACGTCCAACATGTCTAGGAGCGATTGGCGGTCAAGTCAGCATGAGTGGAGAAGCCTCACCCGTTCAACAGGAACCGTTCACTCCTGTGGACGATGTCCAGGATGGCACCCCCCAGCCCTCCGAATCCCAGGCCCCGACTGAAGAGGTTGCCAGCCCAGGCGATCCCGACGGCCAGGCCTCTGCCGGCCTGGAGTCGGAGTCGGTCACCGACCCCGCTGAACGGGTGCGGCAGCTGGAGGTCGAGCTGGCCAGTCTCCGGGCCGAGCACGACACCGTCCGCAGCCAGTACATGCGGATCGCGGCCGATTTCGATAACTTTCGAAAGCGCCAGAGCAGGGATCAGGACGACCTGCGACTGCAGATCACCTGCTCCACCCTCAGTGAGATCCTGCCGGTGGTCGACAACTTTGATCGGGCTCGCCAGCAGCTGGCTCCCCAGAGTGAGGAAGCCCAGGGGTTGCATCGCAGCTATCAGGCGCTCTATGAGCAGCTGGTCAAGGTGTTCAAACAGCTTGGGGTGGCGCCGATGCGCGTTGAAGGAGAGCCCTTCGATCCCAAACTGCATGAAGCCGTGCTGCGCGAACCCAGCGACCAGTTCGCCGAAGACGTTGTTGTCGAGGAGCTTCAACGGGGCTACCAACTCGACGGCCGCGTTCTGCGCCATGCTCTTGTCAAAGTGTCGATGGGTCCGGGCCCAGCCACTCCTTCGGCTTCCCAGCCCGCTCAGGACGACAAGAGCACCGGTGAGGATGCGCACTGATGGCCGATTACTACGACCTGCTGGGTGTGGGTCGCGATGCCGATGCCGACACCCTCAAACGTTCCTACCGACGCCTGGCCCGGCAGTATCACCCGGATGTGAACAAGGATCCGGCGGCGGAAGAGCGTTTCAAGGACATCGGCCGCGCCTACGAGATCCTCAGCGACCCCCAGACCCGCGCCCGCTATGACCAGTTCGGCGAGGCCGGTGTCTCCGGGGGCGGTGCTCCCGACATGGGCGACATGGGTGGTTTCGCTGATCTGTTCGAAACCTTCTTCAGTGGTTTCGGTGGCCCAGCGGCTGGAGGTGCACCGCGCCGCCGGGGCCCGCGCCAGGGTGATGATCTGAGGCTGGATCTGAACATCAGCTTCAACGAAGGGGTGTTCGGCCAGGAACGCGATGTGCAGATCCGCCATCTGGAAACCTGCTCCACCTGCCAGGGATCCGGGGCGAAGTCAGGCAGCGGCCCCACCACCTGCGGCACCTGCAGCGGGTCGGGCCAGGTTCGTCGAGCCACCCGCACACCTTTCGGCAGCTTCACCCAGGTGGCTCCCTGCCCGACCTGTGAAGGCACCGGCCAGGTGATTGCCGATCCCTGTGGCGATTGCGGTGGTCAGGGGGTGCAGCAGGTGCGCAAGAAACTGCGCATCACCATCCCGGCCGGCGTCGATTCAGGCACCCGTCTGCGGGTCAGCGGCGAAGGGAATGCTGGCCAGCGTGGTGGCCCTGCCGGCGATCTTTACGTCTACCTGTTCGTGCAGGCCCACGACAAGCTGCGCCGTGACGGCATCCACATCCATTCGGATGCGACGGTGAACTATCTCCAGGCAATCCTGGGTGACAAGATCGAAGTTGACACCGTTGATGGTCCTGAGTCCATCGAGATTCCGGCCGGCACCCAGCCGGGCGCCGTGCTCACCCTGACGGCCAAAGGGGTGCCGAAGCTGGGGAATCCGGTGGCCAGGGGCAACCATTTCCTCACGGTGAAGGTGCAGCTGCCCACCAAGGTCAGCAGCCATGAACGGGAGCTGCTTGAGCAACTGGCCGGTCACCATTCTGAAAAGGGCCACCCCCACAAGAGCGGGCTTTTCGGCGGGCTCTTCGGTTAATTCCTTCGCCAGCGAGCGCCATGGTGGTGGAAAGACCCGAACCCCCGCAGGATTCCCAGCCACGGCAGCGGCTTGATCTGCGGGGAACCCCTTGCCCTGTCAATTTCATTCGCAGCCGCCTGAAACTTGAATCCGTCGCTCCGGGTGCCTGGCTGCAGATTGACCTCGATGGAGGCGAACCGGAGCGAATGGTGGCCGAAGGCTTGCGGGCCGAGGGTCACTGGGTTGTCACCCAGCCGCTGCCGATCGAGATGGCCTGCAGCACGGCCCAGCCGGCCGGAGTGCGGTTGCTGGTCTGCCGCAGCGGCGCCTAGGCATGGCAACCGAACCTGTCGTGTCCGGTCTGGTGGTGGCTTTGCAGGCGAATTTCTGCCAGGTGCAGCTGGATTTGCCTGGCCCCGGCGGCCTCGAGCGTCTGCTCTGTGTTCGCCGCAGCCGCCTTGGTAAATCCGGTCAGCAGGTCTGTGTGGGAGACAGCGTCGAGCTCGATGGTCTCGACTGGGTTGCCAGGCGTGGCGCCATCGTGGCCCTGAAGCCCCGCAGCAGCCTGCTGGGCCGACCGGCCGTGGCGAACTGCAACCGGGTTGTGGTCATGGTCGCCCTGGCGGAACCTGATCTCGACCCTCTCCAGCTCACCCGGTTCCTGCTCACTGCCGAGGCCACGGCCCAGGCGGTCGAGCTGGTGTTCTCCAAGGCGGACCTGCTGCCGGGGGAAGCCGTGCAGGGCTGGTTGCGGCGGGTTGAGGCCTGGGGTTATCAGCCCCTGGCATTCAGCCTGACCACGGGGGAGGGGCTGACGGAGATTCGCCAGCGACTCTGCAAGCCCGGCCTTGCCGTGCTCTGCGGTCCGTCCGGGGTGGGGAAGAGCAGCCTGCTCAACGCCCTGGCTCCGGCCCTGGCTCTGCGGGTGGGGAGGGTTTCCGGCAAGCTGCGGCGGGGTCGGCACACCACCCGTCACGTGGAGCTGTTTTCCCTGGCAGCAGGGGCCCTGCTGGCCGACACACCGGGATTCAACAGGCCGGAGATTCCGGCGGATCCCAACCGGTTGGCAGCTCTGTTTCCGGAGGTGGTGGGGCGGCTGGCCCTGGGGCCCTGTCGCTACACCAACTGCCTGCACCAGGGAGATCCCGGTTGTGCGGTCGGCACCGACTGGGACCGCTATCCCGCCTATCGCCAGTGTCTTCAGGAGTTACTGGACCCCGGGCCGGCGGTGCCTGAGCGGCGCCAGCCGAAGCGCGATGCGCGCCTGAGGGAGACCTCCCGTCGCAGCCGCCGCCAGCAGGAGCAGGATCAGGGCGAATCGCTCCGCTTCACCCCCCGAGGCCCGGCAGATTCAGGCCACCGGTGAGCTCTTCCATCCGTTCCTTCATGGTGGCCGTCGAGCTGTCATAGGCCGCCTTGAGAGCCTCGAAGGCGGCGGCTTCGGTGGCGGCTGTCCCTTCGGCCACCAGCTCTGGCGCGAATCGCACCCGAATCGGTTGCTGGTTGCCCGAAAGCCAGACGCTGGCCCGTCCGTCGGCGCTGCTGCCCTCCACTTCCATGGCATCCAGTTCGTCCTGAAGCTTCTGGGCGTCCTGCTGAATCTGCTGGGCCTTGCGGAAGGCTTCCGTCAGCTGACCGAAGTTGGGGAGTCCGAAGCCGGCCATGCCAGGAATGCGAGAGGGCTGCAGGCTAGATCCTGGTCATGCGGGCGCCCATGGCTGTGAGGCGAAGTGCCCGAGGCGTTTCACTTCCGTGTGCAGATCAATCCGGTGGGAGCCGTGCACCCGTTGCTGGACAGCCTGAATCAACGCCTCGATGTGATCGGCGCGGGCGGCCCCGGTGTTGACGATGAAATTGGCATGCACGGGGGACACCATGGCCCCGCCAATGGTGAGACCCTTCAGGCCAAGATTTTCGATCAGTTGTCCGGCCTTTTGCGGTTCCGGATTGCGAAAAACGCTGCCGCCGCTGGGTTGGTGGTAGGGCTGGCTGGTGGTGCGGCTGTGCAGGTTGGCTGTCGTCCTCCGGCTGATCTCGACAGGATCGTGACCTGGACTGAGCCGGAAGCTAACGGCGAGAACGAGCAGGGGCTCCTCTTGCAGTCGACTGTGTCGATAGGCGAAGTCCAGCTCGGACGCCTTCAGGGTGAAGGGTTGCTTCGAGCCGCCGGGTTCGAGCACGGTGACCGATTCAAGCCATTCCGCCGTGCAGCCCCCCTGGGCCCCCGCATTCATGACGGCGGCACCCCCCACCGTGCCTGGAATCCCCACGGCCCATTCCAGACCGCTGAGCCCGGCCCTCGCCACCCGCCGGGCCAGGCTCGGCAGCGGTTCGCCGGCCTTGGCCTCCACCGAGCCGCTGGCCGCCTCCAGGCGGCTTCCCTGGAGGCGGCGATTGCAGAGGACCAATCCCTCCAGGCCCTCGTCGCTGATCAGCAGGTTCGAGCCTGCCCCGATCAGCTGTAGGGGGAGGCCCTGCCGGCTCGACCAGTCCGCCAGGCTGATCAGTTCAGCCGTCTGGGCCGGCTCGGCGAACCATTGGGCCTCTCCCCCCACTTTCCAGGTGGTGTAGGCGTCGAGCCGCACCTGCTGGCGCAACCCATCCGGGACGCCTGCGTTCATGCGATCAGGCTCGGCTCGAGCCGCTCGAAAAGGCCGTTCACATCCCCGGCCCCCATCACCAGCACCAGATCGCCGTGCCGACAGTGGCGACAGACCTGCCGGGCCAGATCATCCAGGTCGGCGGCCACATGGACGGCCAGGTCAGAACGAACCTGACGGGTTTCGTGGGCCAGCAGTTCGCTGGAGATTCCCGGGATCGGCGTTTCCCCGGCGCTGTAGAGGGGTGCCAGCATCACCAGGTCGGCCAGGGCCAGGGCGCTGGCGAATGGGCCCATGAACTCGGCTGTGCGGCTGTAGCGATGGGGCTGGAACAGGGCCACAACCCGGCGCGGCGGGATGGGCAGCGGGCTGCGGCCGCTCTCCACCATCAGCCTTGCCATCCGCAGGGTGGCCTCCACCTCGCTGGGATGGTGGGCGTAATCGTCGACGATCAGTCGCCCCTCGACGCTGCCCCGGAAGTCGAAGCGACGGCCGGGAGCCTGCAGAAACTGAATCGGGGCGGTCAGATCGGCAAAGGGGATCCCCTGCAGGCGGCAGGCGGCCAGGGCCGCGGTGGCATTGCTCAGGTTGTGACGGCCTGGAACGGGAAGGCAGAAGCGGCCGACGCAGACCCCCGCCTCGAAGAAGTCGGCAACGGTGCCATCCCCTTGTTCATCCACCGCAATGGCGGCGAAGTCGGCACCTTCGGTTGTTTCGATCGACCACCAGACGCTGGGGTGAAAATGGGTTCGCAAGACGGGGTCGTCCCGGTTGGCCAGAACCGTTTCACAGCCGGCAGCGAAGCTGCGGAGCGTTTCGATCAGGGCTTCGAGGTTCGGATAGTGATCGGTGTGGTCCAGTTCCAGATTGGTGATCAGCCCAAGGCTGGGTCGGAACTTCACCAGGGAACCATCGGACTCGTCCGCTTCGGCCACCAGCAGCCGGCCTTGTCCGGCCCGGGCGTTGCTGCGAAAGGCCGGGACGATTCCGCCGATCACGGCGGTCGGATCGTTACCGGAGGCCTCGAGCAGGGTGGCGACCAGGGTGCTGGTGGTTGTTTTGCCATGGCTGCCGGCCACGGCGATCGAGGGCTGGCTGTTGATCAGGGCGGCCAGGACATCCGAGCGGTGGACGACCGCCAGCCCCGCTTTGTGCGCCGCCTCCAGCTCAGGGTTGCCGCTGGGCACCGCGCTGCTCACCACCACCAGCGGCGCCCGAACCATGTCCGCGCAGAGGGCTTTGATCGTGGCGGCGCTCTGGTCCAGGTGAACCCGCACACCACGTTGGCGCAGATCCCTGACAGCAGCTGTGTCCCGGCTGTCGGAGCCACTGATCTGAAATCCTCGGTCCGCAAGAATCACAGCCAGGGCCGACATGCCGATTCCACCGACTCCGATGAAATGCAGAGGCTGGTTGGGATCGAGCAGCAGTGTCAAGGGCGTCACCACAACGGCCTGAAACTTAAACGGTGATTCCCCCTCCGGCCTGCCAGGCGGGTGGGCAGCCGACTGGACTGGCAGGACAGCGCCGCAGGACTGCTCCCCTGGAATGGCCAGAAGGCAATTCTGTATGATCGGCATCCAAAACCTATTCTGACGCGGTTTTCCCGTTGCTGCTATGACCCTGCGTGTTGCGATCAATGGTTTTGGCCGGATCGGTCGCAACTTCATGCGCTGTTGGTTGAGCCGTGGCGAAGCGACGGGAATCGAGATCGTTGGGCTCAATGACACCTCTGATCCCCATACCAACGCTCACCTGCTCGAGTACGACTCGATGCTCGGCAAAATCAGGAATGCTGAAGTCAGCTATGCCGATAATGCCCTGATTGTCAACGGCCGCACGATCAAATGTTTTTCGGATCGCAATCCGCTCAATCTCCCCTGGAAGGAATGGGGGGTTGATCTTGTCATTGAGGCTACCGGCGTCTTCATCGACAAGGACGGTGCCGGTAAGCACCTGCAGGCAGGAGCCAAGAAGGTGCTGATCACCGCGCCCGGCAAGGGACCAGGCATCGGCACCTACGTTGTGGGTGTGAACGAAGACCAATACACCCATGGTGCATTCGACATCATCAGCAATGCCAGCTGCACCACCAACTGCATGGCTCCTGTCGTCAAGGTGCTGGATCAGAGCTTCGGCATCGTCAAGGGCACGATGACCACAACCCACAGCTACACTGGCGACCAACGCATTCTCGATGCCAGCCACCGCGATCTGCGCCGCGCCCGTGCTGCTGCCATCAATATCGTTCCAACCTCCACTGGTGCCGCCAAAGCCGTTGCACTGGTATACCCGCCGATGGAGGGAAAGCTCAACGGAATCGCCATGCGGGTTCCGACTCCCAATGTTTCCGTGGTTGACCTTGTCATTGAAGTCAGCCGAGGCACCAGCAAGGAAGAGGTCAATGCGGTGCTGAAACAGGCTTCCGAGAACGGCATGAAGGGCATCATTAAATTCTGTGATCTTCCTTTGGTCTCCTCCGATCACGCCGGCACCGATGAATCGGCGATTGTGGATGCTGATCTCACCTTGGTGATGGGCGATAACATGGTCAAAGTCATCTCCTGGTATGACAACGAATGGGGCTACAGCCAGCGGGTTGTGGACCTCGCCGAAGTGGTTGCTCGCCAGTGGCAGTGAGGCTATCGCCTTGATCTGAACGGGTAGCGCCGCTTTCGCCAAAGGAATGCCTACGGCATCCTTCGTGGATGACTGGCTTGGATCACTGGAAATGGCCGAAGCTATCCGTCTCCAGCAGCAGCGGCTCACCGCTTGACCAGCCCACAGGCTGAGTTGCTTTCGTCCCGCCGGAGAGGATGCCTTCAGGAGGTTTCTCCTTCAATCTGCCGATCTCCACCGTTCCGGGCAGGGCCCTCAGCAACGCCGCCGCCCAGCTGGGATCGAGGGCCAGTACCAGTTCGAAATCTTCACCTCCCCCCAGGCACCAGGCTTCCGCATCGCCCAGAGCCTTCATCTCCTCGGCAAGGGGCAGGGCATGGCGATCAAGTTCCGCATCGCATTGGCTGGTCCGGGCGATGGCGGCCACGGCGGCGGCCAAGCCATCACTGCTGTCGGTGCCGCCCACTCGCCATCTCAGTCCGCTTGGCCGTGTTTCCGCCAGGGCCACCACGGCATCGAGGCGTGGCACCGGACGCCGGTGGGCGTTGAGGGCCAGATCCCGCAGCTCCGGGCTGATGGAGCTCAGCACGGGCTCCCGGCGCAACAGAGCCAGTCCCAGGCGACTCAGGCCATGGGGGCCTGTGCTGATCAGCCGATCACCGGGCCTGCCATCGCCACGCCGGATCGCTCCTTCCGCACCCAGCCTGCCCAGGGCCGTGATCGCCAGCAGGCGCTGCTGGCCACGGCTGCAATCGCCCCCCAGCAGATGGCCTCCATGGCAGTCCAGGGCCTCACTGAGTCCCCTGTAGACACCCTCCACCCAGCTCCAGCGGGTGGAGGCAGGGGCCACCAGGCCAACGGTCAGGCCGATCACCTCGCGGCAGCCCATCGCCGCCAGATCGGACAGGTTGGCGGCGGCGGCCCGCCAGCCCAGGTCGGCCGGCCCCATCGTTGTCTCACTGAAGTGAACGTCCTCCACCAGCATGTCGGTGTTGATCACCAGCACGGCACCGCTGCGTTCCGCCAGCAGGGCTGCGTCATCGTCGAGCTGGCCGGGTGGGGCGAATCCGGCGATCCGCTCCAGCAGGCCTGACTCACCCAGCTCGGCCAGGGTGAGATTCTCCTGCTCAGCCATGGATGCGAGGCAGCGGTTCAGCCATGGGGCCGCAGGTTCTCGGCCCCTTCCAGAACGGTGGCTTTGACGATGCCGTCTGTGGCGCTGAGCTCCTGCAGGACATCGAAGCCATCGACCACGTAGCCGAAGGCCGCATAGCGGCCGTCGATCAGGTTGAGTCCGGCCGGGGTGAGTTCCGCTTCAAAGAGGAAAAGGAAGAACTGGGAGGAACCATCGTCGAGGGCTTCGTCGGAATGGGCCCAGCCGAGCGTCCCCTTGGTGGCGAATGGCAGGACCGGTGTTGCCTTGAACAGTCCCAGATCCTCGAAGGTCTGGTTGTAGAACGGCTGGTCTTCGCCAGGCACACGGATTTCCAGCGGCACCCGGCGTTGCTGCCTGGTGGTGGGGTCCACGAAGCCATCACCAGGACCGGCGGGATCTCCGCTCTGGAGAACATAGAAATCTTCGGCGCGGCTGAATGGCAGGCCGTCATAGAAGCCCCGCTGAACCAGATCCACGAAGGCGCCGGCTGTGATCGGCGCGTTGTAGCCGTCCACCACGGCGGTGAGGTCGCCTTTGGTGGTGGTGATCTGAACGGTTGCCCGACCGAGCAGCCGCGGCAGTGCCGTGAATTCGGCGGGGATCTCGAACGGGAACGGCCCGACCAGCAGCGCTTCAGCGGTGCCGATGCTGCCCAGGGCGGCCCGCCGGGCGTCTAGGAAGGCGTCGCGGTTCTGGACCTCGCTGGCCTCGAAGAGATCCTGAAGCTGGGTCTCCAGGTGGTCCAGCAGAACCGTGGCTTCGCTCTGGTCGGCGGCAGGGAAGGCGTTCAGCAGGGCGACATGACGGCTGCTCAGCAACGACTGGCTGCGGCGCACCGCGCTGGAGAGGGCACTCCAGCGCTTGGCCCGGAGTTCGTCGCTGGTGGCCTCCAGCCTGTGCTGCAGATCCTGAAGGTCGCCAGCCGGAATGGGGAGGGCGTTGCGCAGCAGGGCGGTGGGATCGCTGACCGCATTGCCGGGGGGGAGGGCGGCCCGGGCTGCCGCTGGGCCGCCGAGGCCGGTGATCAAGCCCAGCAGAGCGACCAGAAGAATGGCCAGGCTCCGACCGATCCAGCGGGTGGGATCGACAGCTCGGGTTGATCGGATGTGGATGTTTGGCAAGACTGATCCAGCCGATCATCGGACTTTGGCACGGCTGGCAGGTCAGGCTCCTGGTGGCTTGGCGAAGGAAGGGCAGCCGTACAATCCCGCTCTGATGTCGCTCCGGAATGATCTCCAGCAACGATTTTCGGACAGGCACCACGATCGAGCTGGATGGGCAGGTCTGGCGCGTCGTCGAGTTTCTCCATGTCAAGCCCGGCAAGGGGTCGGCATTCGTGCGCACCAAGCTGAAGGCTGTCCAGAGCGGCAGCGTTGTCGACAAGACGTTCCGGGCTGGGGAGACGGTGGCCCAGGCGGTGCTTGAGAAATCAACCTTGCAGCACACCTACATGGAAGTCGATGAGTACGTATTCATGAACATGGCGAGTTTTGAGGAAACCCGGCTCACGGCCAAGCAGATCGGAGATGGGCGCAAGTACCTCAAGGAAGGCATGGAGGTGAGTGTGGTGTCCTGGAACGGATCGCCCCTGGAGGTGGAACTTCCCAACTCCGTGGTGCTGGAGGTCACCCAGACCGACCCCGGCGTGAAGGGCGACACAGCCACCGGCGGCACCAAGCCGGCGATCGTGGAGACGGGAGCCCAGGTGATGGTGCCGTTGTTCATCACAATCGGCGAGAAAATCAAGATCGATACCCGCACCGACAGTTATCTGGGCAGGGAGTCCTGAGGCGCCATGCAGCTTGACCATGACCAGCTTCATCGCCTGCTCGCTGTCCTTGAGCAGAGCGATATCCAGGAGCTCAAGCTCGAAGGCGACGACTTCCGGCTTGAGGTACGCCGCAACCTGCCCGTTGCCGCTGCGCCGGCCCCGGTCGCTCCCGCCCTGCCGGTTGCCGCTTCGCCGGCAGTGGCAGCGGTGCCCGCCCCAGCCCCGCCGCCTCCGGCCGCACCCATCCGAACCGATCTTGTCGACATCACAGCACCGATGGTCGGCACCTTCTACCGGGCCGCAACACCCGGCGATCCACCGTTCGTTGAACTGGGCAGCCGCATTGCCGCCGGTCAGCCGGTCTGCATTCTCGAGGCGATGAAGCTGATGAATGAGCTGGAGGCTGAGGTGAGCGGAGAAGTGGTCGAAATCCTGGTGGAGAACGGCACCCCCGTCGAGTACGGACAGGTGCTGGTCCGGGTCAAGCCGGTCTGAACCGCAACCGCTGGTTCAGCCCAGTTCCCAGGCGGTCTCCAGGGCCGCCTCCATGCTCCGGGATCTGGCGATGCCCTGTCCGGCGATATCGAAGCCGGTGCCGTGATCCGGTGAGGTGCGCAGAAATGGCAGACCGAGGCTGGTGTTCACGGCTTCGTCGAAGGCCAGCAGCTTGACCGGGATCAGCCCCTGGTCGTGATACAGCGCCAGGTAGCCGCTCGGACCACGGCAGTCACCACGCCAGGCGGCAGCCGCCCCCAGCCAGCAGGTGTCGGGTGGCAGGGGGCCGAGCAGTTCCACCTCAGGATGACGGCGGCGCCAGCGCTCCAGGCTGGGAATCAACCAGTCCTGCTCTTCGCGGCCCAGCAGGCCTGTTTCCCCCGCATGGGGATTCAACCCGGCCACCACCAGTTGCGGCCTGGGCTCAAAGCGTCGGCAGAACGCCAGCAACACGTCGAGCTTGCGTTCCACCAGGGCGGGGCTGAGCTGGTGCGCCACCTCCTTGAGCGGGATGTGGGTGGTCGCCAGCAGGGTGTTGAGCCGCCACTGGCCCCGTGGGGCCCGGGCGGTGAACAGCATCGATGGTTCGCCCCCCCCGCACAGTTCCGCCAGCCGCTCCGTCTGGCCTGGATAGGGGTGGCCCGCCGCATGCCAGGCCTGCTTGGCGATCGGGGCCGTGGTGAGGGCCTGGCATGCGCCGCTGCGCACCAGCTCGGTGGCGGCGCTCAGCCAGGCGAAACTGGCGGCTCCACTGGCGGCGTTGCCGCGACCGGGTTCCACGGCGCCCTCAAGGGGCAGATCGAGCATGGCGAGGTTTGATGGATCGGCCAGGGCCACTGAACTGACGTCCCGGAGGGCGGCATGGGTGCGTTCCAGCCAGCGGCGACAACCGACCAAGAGCACCTCGATTCCCCGTCCCTCCAGAGAGGCGAGGGCCTTCAGGCTCACCTCGGCGCCGATGCCGGCGGGGTCCCCGAGGCAGAGGGCGATGCGCCGTTGCTTACGCTGAGGTCTGGGGATCGTTGGACCCATGATCCGTTGGCTGCTGATTGGATCGATGTTCTTCGCTCTGGGCACAGGGATGCAGCGGGGCTGGATCTCGATCGACTGGTGCCGCTTCCTGGCCGACACCAAATTGCCGACCTTGAACAATCTCTCGCCGGACGCCACGCCCGTGTGCGCGCCGACGACCGGAGCAACCAGCCGTTGATGGCCTCAGATCCCGGCCTCCTCCGGTGCTGCCGAGCTCATCCGGCCTTGCGAGCCCAGCTGCTTTCCTCCTCCAGGCTGGCACGGTAACCCGCGCGGAAGCAGGGGTAGCGCAGCTTGTAGCCGAGCTCCCGGCAGAGCCTGCGGTTGCTGGCCCGCCGGTTCTCGGCCCAGAAGCTGCGCGCCATCGGGCTGAGGCTGGCGGCGACATCCCCGTAACGCTCCACCTCCGGAAGCTTGCAGCCCACCAGATGGGCTGCGTAGCCCAGGGACTCACTGGAAGGGCAGGGGCGATCATCGGCCACGTTGATCAGGGAAGGCCGCTGGCTTGGAGCCAGGCGCAGGCAATGCAGCAGGGCGCCAACGATGTCGTCGACATGGATGCGGCTGAACACCTGGCCAGGTTTGTGGATCAGTCGGCTGCTGTTGTCCCGCAGGCTCTGGAACGGGGATCGGCCGGGGCCGTAGATCGCCGGCAGGCGAAACACCTGCACCGGCCAGCCGCTTCCCAACCAGGCCTGCTCGCAGGCCAGCCGGGCCAGGGAGCGCTGGGCGCCTGGCAGAGGGTTGGCCGACTCATCGACCCAGTCCCCGCCCCGGTCTCCGTAGACCCCGGTGGTGGAGAGATAGCCGAGCCATTGCAAGGGAAGCTGGGCCAGGAGTGGATCCAGGCTGCCCAGCGCCGGATCGAGCCCCTGGCGATCAGGAGGGATCGTCACCAGCACATGGCTCACCCCGGCCAGGGCCCCCGGATCGAGCTGGTTGGCCCCTTCCCCGGAATCAAAGTGAACCCACTGCAACGCATCGCCATTGCCTTCCGGCCCTGTGCCGGTGTCCGGGGGGGAGGCCTGGCGATGGGTGATGGTCACGGCCATGCCCTGGTCCAGGGCGGCCCTGGCCAGGCGAAGCCCGCTGTAGCCGCCACCGAGCACCAGCAATCTGCCCCCCAGGGGATTGACAATCGAGCCTGTCATCAGTACACCTGTACCATCTTCAATCCGTTGATCGATGACCGCTTCCCTGGGCTCCTCTTCACGACGTCTGGGCCGCTCGGCTGCGCCTGCCATTCTGGCCGCTGGCCTGCTGCTGGCCGCCGCCGTGGTCGCACCGGAGCGGCCTGGCGATCAGGAGGAGATCTGTCTGCGCCACAACAGCCCGGCCATCTGCCGTGTCTGGTGAGCCGGTCAACCGTTCAGGCCGCCTGGAGCATCAGGCCGCCTGGACCCTGGTCCGTTGCGATTCCGGGGCCATGAACGGGTTTTTCCGGTGTGGCCCACTGCAAGAGCCGCACGGCAAGCCGCAGGTCGCCATCCATCCAGGCTCGAATCGCCATGGCCCGTCGCGGGTCGTAGAAGCGTTGTTGCCGATACCAATCAAAAGCATCGGCATCACTCTTGTGGCCATTGCAGGCCAGGCAGGCCGGGACGCAGTTGGCGGTCACACTCAGGCCACCTCGGCAACGTGGCATCAGGTGATCGATGGATTCAGAACGATCGCCGCAATAAATACAACGATGATGGGTGTGTTTGTGCAGGGATTGTCGCCAGTGACGGACCCTTAGTTTGGGGCAGAGTTCTTCAAGAAAGACCGCATCTCTGGCGTGCATCCTCTTGATTCAATTGCGAGCATTGTGCACCCACCTCCTCGGCTGTCAATGTGTCGAACACTGCATTTTGATTGCTTCGCCAGCCGCTGATCGGCGAACCCGGCCCACCTAGATTCCGATGCTGCCGCTGTGGTGATTGTCTCTGGCCTGGGGCTCCTCTGGTTCGGTTTGCGCCATCCCCGATCCGTGTGGATGGGCAGCGACAGCGACGTGTCGGCTCGGTCTGGGTGCCAGCGGCTTGATCGAGGTGGTCTCCCCCTTCGATCCCGTCACCCAGGCCCAGTTGCGCGCTGTTCGTCCCCGGGGCGTCTGGCGATCCCGCCGACTTCGCTGGGAGTTCCCGCTGGAGGCAGCCCTGGCCCTGCGCAAGCTGCTGGGCGGACGGTTCCGGATCGATCCCGAGCTGGCGGAATGGATGGCCTGGCTGGAGCAGCCCCTGCCCCCTCTGCCCCCCCATCGGGCCCTGGTGGCAGCGGCCCAACTGGAGCAGCCGTTGTCCGATGGGCGCCGGCTCTTCCCCCATCAGCGACTGGCTGCCCGCTGGCTGCTGGCCCGCCGCGGTGGGCTGCTCGCCCACGCCATGGGCCTCGGCAAAACCCTCTCGGCCCTGGCGGCAGCCAGGGCGATGGTGCGCCTTGCCGCCTGTCGCATTGCCGTGGTGGCTCCGGCCGGTCTGCATGCCCACTGGCGCCAGGAGTCGATGGCGCTCGGGCTCGAACTGGAGCTGATCAGCTGGGGCCGGCTACCCACCAGTCTGCCTCCGGCCGGCACGGTGCTGATCGTGGATGAGGCCCACTACGCCCAGAACCTGTCGGCCGTGCGCACCCAGTCCCTGCTGCGTCTGGCGCGACACCCGCGCCTGCGGAGCATCTGGCTGCTCACCGGCACACCGATGAAGAACGGTCGCCCATCCCAGTTGTTCCCACTGCTGGCCGCGATCGGTCATCCGCTCGGCCGCGATCAGCAGGGGTTCGAGCAGCGCTATTGCCAGGGTCACTGGCGTCAGGTCGGCGGACGTCAGCGTTGGCAGGCTTCCGGGGCTGAGCGGCTCGAGGAACTCCAGGATCTGACCCGCCCGTTGCTCCTTTATCGCCGCAAGCAGGACTGCCTCGATCTACCTCCGAAACGGCGGGAATTCCATCCTGTGGAACTCTCGGCCAGCCAGGCCAGGGGCTTTGAGCACCTGTTGCAGGGCAAGGTGGATCATTACCGCCGTCGGGCGGCCCTGGGGATTGTCAGGCCCGACGCAGAGGCGCTGGCGATGCTCACGGCCCTGCGCCAGATCGGAGCCCAGTACAAGCTGCCGGCGGCGGAGGAGCTGGTGGCGGGGCTGCTCAGGCGACAGCAGGCCGTGGTCGTGTTCACAGCGTTCCTGGCTGCCGCAGAACGGCTGCAGGAACGGCTGGGTGGCGCCCTGCTCACCGGCCGGTTGAAGCCTGCTGAACGGCAGGGCCAGGTGGATTTGTTTCAGGGAGGTCACACGTCTCTGCTGATCGCCACCTTCGGCACGGGAGGCCTGGGCTTCAATCTGGGTCGGGCTGCCCATGTGGTGTTGCTGGAGCGACCCTGGACTCCCGGGGATGCCGAACAGGCGGAAGACCGTTGCCATCGGATCGGCATGGGCGGCCCCCTCACCAGCCATTGGTTGCAGCTTGGCGTGGCTGATCAGCTGGTCGATGACTTGATTGCCAGCAAGGCAGGGCGTGTTGCGCTGCTGCTGGAGGGCAGGCAGACCAGCCTGCGGAGGACCCGTCTGCCGGCGTTGGTGCAGACGCTGATCAAGACCTGGGCAAGCGGGGCGCCAGCGCAGGGCGAGCCCGATCAGTAGCTGTAGCGCCCGCCCCGGCTGGTCCCGCTGCTGGGGAGCGGAACGGCTCCGCCTGTGGACGACTGGCTGGGGGAGGCTTCCGGCGCCTTCTCAGCTCCATAGAGAGCCCCCAGATACTGGCCGCAGTCGGGATAGGCGCTGGGCTCCTTGACCACGGCCTCGGTGATCATCACAGCTGCGTGCTCCGGTGATGTCTTGAACAGGCTGTCGCTCTGGCGCTTGATCAGGGCGTAGGCCGCCGCCCAGCTCACTTCATGGTTGTTGCCTGACCTGCGCATGAAGCAGTACACCTCCGCTCCTTTGCTGGAAGCACTCGTGGCGCTCGGCTGGGCGGTCTGGCTGAGCAGGGGCAAGGGGAGGGCAAGAGCGGCGAGCGCAGGCACCAGGCTGAGGCCGAGGCGCATCAGGGGCTGGAGCAGGTGGGGACGACGGGAAAGCATGGTGATGTCGGGGATGCCAGCGGCACTGGGCCCAACGTATCGGTCGCTCTGCGGCTGTCGAGCTTGACCGCGACCGGACTCAGTTGGAGGCGTGACCAGCTGTGGCTGAGACCACCAGGCGCACCGTGACCGGCAGGACCAGCAGCACGGTGATCAGTCGCACCGCATGGAGAGCGGCCACGGCGGCCCCGACCCCGAACTCGGCGCCCACCAGGCTCATGCCGCTGATGCCGCCGGGAGCAGCCCCCAGCAGCATGATGACGGGATCGACCCCCAGCCATCGGCTGCACAGCAGCCCGACGAGCAGACCGGTGGCCACCAGAGTCAGGGTGATCACGATGGCGGGTCGCCAGAGCTGACGCAGCTCCAGCAATGCTCTGTTGGTGAGCGTGGTGCCGATCACCGTGCCGATGGCGATCTCCAGCAAGGTGCGTGTGCCCGCAGGCCATTGGGCCGCTTCAAAGCGCCCGCTCATGCTGATCAGACCAGCCCCCAGCAGGGCCCCGGCCAGAGGAGCGGCTGGGATTCCCGTGCGCAGGGCCAGCAGGCCTCCGACCAGGCCCCCCAGGATGTAGAGCCCCAAACTGACGGTCGATGGCATGGTCGGAGCTGTCGGGAGGGTCCAGGCAGTTTGGGAGATGGCTTGAGTCTGGGCTCGATCTGTGTTGTCATCAGCCTTACTGCTCCGTTGAGATGTCACCTGAATCGGTTTCCTTCCGGATCACTCGCAATGCCGAAGACCTCGCTGAGACGGTCAGCGCGCTCTCCCATCGGCTCGTGCGGATGGAGCAGCGCCTGGGCGCCCTGGAAATGGCCATGGATCGTCGTCAATCCCCCGAGCCGGCCGAACTCGAAGCCCTCGCCCACGTGGAAGTGCTGCTGCGCGATTGCCGGCTGCTCCTGGAGGAGCCAGTGGTGCCGCAAGCTTCCGAGTTCCGGGAGTTCGACCCTCAGCGCGAATCCTTTTCCAACGCCGCCTGACCCTGTTTCTGACCCTGATGTGTCGCACCAAACCCGGGAGGGATGACAGAATGAAAAGAAATGCAACCATGGCGAACACCTATCCCGCCTGCCCTCTGCCCAAGACGACCGGCGCGGAAGGCCACCCATTCAGCTCGGTCCGCAAAACCAGTTCCGGTTTCTTCGAGGGCGGTCACCAACTTGAAAAACTTGAATTCTCCCTGGCCGTTGCGGTGGCCAGAGGCGATCAGTACAAGGTTGATCAGCTTCGCTCCGAGATTGCTGCCCTCGGTGATGACGGTGAAGAGCCCGGCACTTGATTCCATCGGGAGTTAAGCTATCAATGGGCACATTGCCTTGCTGACTGCTTATTTTGCTTTCACTTCAACTTCAAACCAAGAATACGCCGGCCAAAGCTGATCCATTTTATCGGGATCAGCGTGCTGTTCTGCTCACGGAACTCCGTCTTCACGAGACTGAAGCAGCTGCGGCCGCTGCCCTCGGTGACCTGCCCCGAGCCGCTCGAGGCATTCTCAAGGCACTCGATTGTGAACGGCGTGCCAACACACTCGGTCCCCAGGTGCTTCAGCTGATCAAGCCACGCCCCTGAGGCCATGATTCACCTGTTCAAAAGCTGAACGATCAAGCTCAAACCTTCAGTTCAATCAGAAAATCAGATCCCTTTCAGTTTCCGATCGAACCAACAACATCTCTTTCGGTCAAACTTTAATCGAATCTCAAGAAGGAAACAGAGCGGCTTGAGATCGTGTGCTGAAAGCGGGTGACCGGATTCGAACCGGCGACGTTCAGCTTGGGAAGCTGACATTCTACCACTGAATTACACCCGCATCAGCACAAACTAGCAAACCGTCTGCCCCCAGCTGGCCCCTATCCGCGGGCCAGTTCCGCTCCTGCGGCGGCCACTCCGGCGCCCACTTCCCCCGCTGAAACACCGAGAGCCTGAAGGGTGACCTCGATCGCCGCCACGGCGGTGAGGACATCACGGTCGCAGACGAAACCGAGGTGACCGATCCGGAACACCTTGCCTTTCAGGTGATCCTGGCCTCCAGCCAGAAGGATGTCGAACCGCTCCTTCACGGCTTTGCGCAGCACTTCCGCGTCGATTCCTTCAGGAGCCACGGCCGTGATCGAAGGACTGCCATGGCCCTCGGCGGCATAGAGCCCCAGGCCGATCGCCTTCATGCCCGCCTGGGCAGCGCGGCGATGGCGGGCATGGCGAGCGAAGATCGACTCCAGCCCCTCCTTCTGCATCATCTCCAGCGCCGCCTCCAGGGCGAAGTAGAGGTTCACCGGCGGGGTGAAGGGGTTGCTGTCCTTGGCTGCGGCTTTCCGGTAGGTGGCCAGATTCAGATAGAACTTCGGCAGGTCCGAGCGTTCCTGGGCCTTCCAGGCCCGCTCGCTCATCGCCAGGAAGCCGAGGCCGGGAGGCATCATGTATCCCTTCTGGGAGCCGGAGCCCACCACATCCAGTCCCCAGGCGTCCATGGGAACGTTGCAGGCTCCAAGGCTGGTGACGCAGTCAGCCACGATCAGGGCCTGGCCATGGGCTTGAACATGGCCGGCGATCGCCTCCAGGTCGTTGATCACTCCCGTGGAGGTTTCCGAATGGGTGAGGATCACGGCCCTGATTGTCTTGTCCGTGTCGGCTTCGAGGGCGTTGCGGAAGGCCTCCGGATCCAGTGGCTGCCCCCATTCGGCCCGGATCACCTCCACCTCAAGGCCATAGGCCTTCGCCACCTTCACCCAGCGCTCACCGAATTTGCCGTTGTCCCCGCAGAGCACCCTGTCGCCCCGGCTCAGCACGTTGATGATGCCGGCCTCCATCGCGGCGGTACCGCTGCCGGTGAGGGCCAGCACATCCGATTCGGTCTGATGCAGCCACTTCAGCTGGGCGGTGGTGCGTTTGACGATCGCCTGAAATTCGGCGCTGCGATGGCCGATCGGGTGGCGGCTCATCGCCAGCAGGACAGTCTCCGGCACCGGGGTGGGGCCGGGGATCATCAGGGTGAGCTTGTCCTGCATGGTGGGTGGTTGGAGGGTGAAAGCGCGGCAGCGCGATCACCCAGCATAAAAAAGGGCCTTCTGGCCCAACCGGATGTCGCCCTGCCCCAATGAACAGCACCGGTTACACCTTGCCGGTCTGGGTGGCGGCGGCGGCGCGGGCGGCGGTGCAGGTCCTGGTTGAGGAACCGGCCGGGGCGGGGAAGCCGGTCGAGCCGGCGCCCCTGTTGCAGTTGCTGGCCCCAGCGGGCCGGCAACCCGTGCCGGTGGAGGGGGCAGCCCGGCTGGGAGGAGGCGCGGCCCTGGGCATCAGCCGTTGCCAGCCCGGCGAGGGACTGGATCTCACCCGTGGCCTGGCGGTCTGGGTGGTGGCGAGTTCCTGGCAGCTGGCCATGGATCAGCCTGCCGATCCCGGCGGCGACTGGCTGAAGCTCGAGGCCGGTGAAGGGGTCGGAATCCATGCGGACACGGCGGCCCTCTGCCTGTCCACCTATGCCCGTGAGCTGCTCGAAGCCAACCTGCGTCCGCTCTGGCCCGCCGGCCAGGGGTTGCGGTTGCGGATCATCTTTCCCGAAGGCAGACGGCTGGCAGAGCGCACCAGCAATGCCGCCTTTGGCGTGGTGGAAGGCCTGGCCCTGATCGGCACCCAGGCCACTGTGCAGCGCAGCGCGGCTCCCGATCAGCTGGAGGCCTGCCTGGCAGAACTGCGCCAGCGAGCCGCCCAGCCCGGTTTCGATGGAGATCTGGTGGTGGTGATCGGCGAGAACGGGCTGGATCTTGCGCCGCAGCTGGGGCTGCCGGCGGAACGGCTGCTCAAGGCCGGCAACTGGCTGGGGCCGGTGCTGGTGGCGGCCGCCGAAGTGGGGGTTCAACGCCTGATCCTGTTCGGCTATCACGGCAAGCTGATCAAGCTGGCCGGTGGCATTTTCCACACCCACCACCACCTTGCCGATGGCAGGGCGGAGATTCTCACCAGCCTGGCGGCCCTGGAGGGGCTGACCGGCGAGCCGCTTGAGCGGCTGCATGCGGCGGCGACGGTGGAGGCGGCCCTGGCGGCTCTGGCCGGCCTCGATGCCGGCCTGGCGGCGCGGCTGGAGCAGCGCCTGGCTGACACGATCGAGCGGCGCAGCCAGGCCTATCTCTCCCGTTACGGCCCCTGGCCGATGCGGATCGGCGCAGTGCTGTTCGATCGCTCTCGCCAGCTGCGCGCCTGTGGGGTGGAGGGAAGGGCGCTGCTGGCGGCTTTCAGGCACCCTTTAGGGTGACTTGAAAGGGCCTGACCGCCGCAACGGTCGTATGTCGCAAGCTTCTTCATCCTGCGAACAGCCGGAATCCAAACGCCAGCCCGCCATCGTCATCCTTGACTTCGGCTCCCAGTATTCCGAGTTGATCGCCCGTCGCGTGCGGGAAACCGAGGTGTACTCCCTGGTGATGGCGTACAACACCAGCGCCGCCGATCTTCGCCGGATCGCACCCCAGGGAATCATCCTCAGTGGTGGCCCCAGTTCCGTCTACGCCGAGGGCGCGCCGGTCTGTGATCCCGCCCTCTGGGATCTGGGAATTCCCATCCTCGGGGTCTGCTACGGCATGCAGCTGATGGTTCAGCAGCTGGGTGGGGTGGTGGAAGCGGCCGGTCGGGGCGAGTACGGCAAGGCACCCCTGTTCGTCGACGATCCGATCGCTCTGCTCAGCCAGGTGGAGGACGGCTCCACCATGTGGATGAGCCATGGGGATTCCGTAGCAGCACTGCCGGCAGGATTCGCCACGCTGGCCCACACCGCCAACACTCCCGAAGCCGCCATCGCCGATCACCGACGCCATCTCTATGGCGTTCAGTTTCACCCGGAGGTGGTCCACTCCAGCGGCGGCATGGCGCTGATCCGCAACTTCGTCTACGGGATCTGCGGTTGCAAGCCTGACTGGACCACCGATGCCTTCATTGATGAGGCCCTGGCGGATGTCCGGGCCAGGGTTGGTGACAAACGGGTGCTGCTGGCGCTGTCCGGCGGCGTTGATTCATCCACTCTCGCGTTTCTGCTTCACAAGGCCATCGGGGATCGGCTCACCTGCATGTTCATCGATCAGGGATTCATGCGAAAGGGAGAGCCTGAGTTCCTCATGGATTTCTTTGATCGCAAGTTTCACATCCATGTGGAATACATCCATGCCCGCGATCGCTTCCTTGAAAAACTCACCGGTATTGCTGATCCTGAGGAGAAACGCAAGATCATCGGCACCGAATTCATCCGGGTGTTCGAAGAAGAGAGCAAGCGGCTCGGACCCTTCGACTTCCTCGCCCAGGGGACGCTCTACCCGGATGTGATCGAATCCGCGGGAACCGGGCCAGACCCGAGCACCGGCGAACGGGTGGCAGTGAAGATCAAGAGCCACCACAATGTCGGTGGTTTGCCCAAGGACCTCCAGTTCAAGTTGGTGGAGCCGCTGCGGCGCCTGTTCAAGGATGAGGTGCGCAAGGTGGGTCGCAACCTGGGCCTGCCCGAGGAGATCGTCCGTCGTCACCCCTTCCCAGGACCCGGCCTGGCGATCCGCATTCTTGGTGAAGTGAGTGCCGAAAAACTCAACATCCTGCGGGACGCCGATCTCATCGTGCGTGAGGAGGTGCAGGAGGCAGGCCTGTACCACGAGATCTGGCAGGCCTTCGCCGTGCTGCTGCCGGTGCGCAGTGTCGGGGTGATGGGCGACAAGCGCACCTATGCCTATCCGATCGTGCTGCGCTGCGTCT
Organism: Synechococcus sp. CS-1326; assembly: GCF_025128115.1. Classification (NCBI taxonomy): domain Bacteria; kingdom Bacillati; phylum Cyanobacteriota; class Cyanophyceae; order Synechococcales; family Synechococcaceae; genus Synechococcus; species Synechococcus sp. CS-1326. Next base: position 144,407 of record NZ_JAHLYV010000035.1, read on the forward strand.
CCAGCGAAGATGGCATGACCGCTGACTGGTCGCGGCTCCCCTATGACTTGCTGGAGCGGATCTCCAACCGGATCGTCAATGAAGTGAAGGGGGTGAACCGGGTGGTGCTGGACATCACCAGCAAGCCTCCCGGCACGATCGAGTGGGAGTGAACCTTGTCCTGCGCCCAGGCTGGTGGCGCCGGCCTGGCTTCGATACCATCGGGCACCAGCCTGACCCCCGTGACCGTCGCCACCCAGCCGGATCCCCAGCTGCAGCGCCGTCTTCAACAGGACAGCATCCAGCTTGGCGCCAAGACAATTTTCCTTAATCCCTTCCTCTACTGGCGACGCTTTGACGCGAACACCGACCGCTGGCTGAGGGAGCCCGGCCAGCTCCAGGAAGAACAGATCCAGGCCAATCGCACGCGCTTCTATCCCGAGTTGCTCTGGGACGAGCTGTCGGACCAGGAGCGGCAGATCAAGGACGGGGCCGTGGAAATGTTCCTCAAGAGCCTGGAGCTGATCAGCACCTTCAACCCTGATCTGAGCGCCGGCCATCTGCTCGAGGTGGAACGGAAGATGGCCGTCACCAAGAAGCGTTCCTTCGAGCGCTGGGTGGAGAAGGCCCTGGGGCGACGGCTCAAGAGTGAGCAGAAGGAGCGGCGCCGTTTCGATCGGGAGCGCTGGTTGCGCGGCTGGGGCGAATGGCTCAGCCTGGATGTCACCCGACAGGCGCTTCTTCCCCTCACCACCCTGGTGGTCCTGGCGGTGCTGGCCGGTTCCTGGCTGGGATCCCGCCAGTTCTGCCGTCCTGGGCTTGTGGAGCCAGGCATTCAGCGCACGTTCTGAACAGGAGGAGGCTCAAGGCAGGCAGACTGGTCATCCAGGCCGGTGGGATCAGAACCACCCTGCCGCGCTCCGTTTCCCTCGCCATGGCTGCTGATCCCCTCGATGCCCTCAGGCTCTCGCTGATGCAGGACATCCTTCCGGTCGGCATGGCCGTTGTCGAGCGGGTCCGCCGCGGTGGGCCTCGCCAGGTGGTGGAAGCGTTCACCGGCTCGGATGACCCCCTGGGCCAGCTCAGGCAGGAGGGGGACCCGGCCGCCCGGGCCGTCCGGGAAAGCCTGGATCAGATCCAGCCGGGCCTGGGCAACCCGGTGATGAAGGTGGAGGTGCGTGACATTCCAACCAGCGAGGCGGTGGTGGCCAGTGGGGGCGGATCGGACCCCCAGGCTGACGCCGAGGCGGAGGGGGATGCCCTCAACGGCGCCCTGATCCGGATCGCTGATCGGCTTGCTGAGCTCCAGCGCAGGCTCGAGGCCTGATCGCGATGGGGAGCGGTCTGCTGCTCGGTCAGTCCCGTCAGGCTGGCATGCGCCACCAGCCCGCCTGGTTGCTGGGTCTGGTCCTGCTGGTCGCGGCGGCGATGGGGGCACGGCTGGCCTGGCTGCAACTGGTTCATGGCACCGAGAACAGGGTGCTGGCAGATCAGAACCGGATTCGCCTGGTGCCTCGCCACCCGATGCGGGGTCGATTGCTGGATCGCCATGGGGAGGTGCTGGCCACCAACCGCATCACCTACAACCTCTATCTGCGCCCCCTGGTGGTGACGGATGAGCGCTGGCAGCAGCTGCGCGGCCGGCTTGCCGACGTGCTGGGCGTGCCCGTCAGCCAGCTGGAGAGCAGGCGGCGGAGCGGTGGCCAGGGGGACGGCTACCGCATCGCTCTGGCCGGCCCGCTCAGCAGCGTGCAGGTGCTCCGCTTCAAGGAACAGGCCGCCGGCTTCGACGGCATCGATGTGGATGTGGATTACCTGCGCTCCTATCCCCAGGGTCGGCTCGCCGCCCACGTGCTCGGCTACACCAGCAGCATCAACGAAGAGGAGTACAACCGTCTTGAAAGCAGTGGTTACCGGGTTCAGGACCGCATCGGCCGCAGTGGCCTGGAGCGGGTGTTCGAGGGCCACCTGCGCGGCGAATGGGGTGGCCAGCAGCTGGAGGTGAATGCGGCGGGAGAGGTTCAGCGCGTGCTTGGGGACAAACAGGCGCGGGCTGGCAGGGATCTGCGCCTCACCATCGACCTGGAGTTGCAGCGGGCTGCGGAGCGGGCCCTCGATGGGGTGCGGAAGGGGGCGATCGTGGCGATGGATCCCCAGACCGGCGCCATCCTGGCGATGGCAAGCCGCCCGAATTTCGACCCCAATGTGTTTTCGGCCGGGCCGACGACGGCTCAGTGGAATGAGCTCAACCGACCCGAGGCACCGATGCTGGATCGTGCCCTTCAGGCGTTTCCACCGGCCAGCACCTTCAAGGTGATCAGCAGCCTGGCCGGCCTTGAGTCAGGTCGCTACGAGCCCGGCTCCACCATCCCGACCTCCAGTTCCTTCTGTTACGACGGCCAGTGTTATGCCGATCACGGCAGTTTCGGCAGCATCGGCTTTGCCAAGGCCCTGGCTGTGAGCAGCAACAGCTTCTTTTATCGGCTCGGTCTGAAGGTGGGGGCGACGGAGCTCTTCAAGGCGTCCCGGCGGCTTGGCTTCGGCAGTCCCACCGGCATCGAGCTCAACGAGGAGGAGAGTCCGGGGCTGTTGGGCGATCGGGACTGGAAGCGTCGAACCCTCAAGGAAGACTGGACATCGGTGGACACGATCACCTCGTCGATCGGCCAGGGCGCCGTTGCCGTCACACCGTTGCAGATGGCGCGGCTCTATGCCGCGATCGCCAATGGCGGCTGGCTGGTGACCCCCCACCTGGTGGACCGGCCCATGTCCAGGCAGTGGCTGGGCTTGAAGCCCTCCACCTTGGCGGTGTTGCGCCAGGGTCTGCGGGAGGTCGTCACCCAGGGCACCGCCACCCTGCTGAACATTCCCGGTCTGCCGCCTGTGGCAGGCAAGACCGGTACTGCCGAGGATCCGCCTCGCCAGGATCATGCCTGGTTCGGTGGTTATGCCCCGGCTGAAAAACCAAATCTGGTGATCATCGCCTTCGGGGAAAACAGTGGCGGTTACGGCGGCACGGTGGCGGCCCCGATGGTGAAGGCTCTGATGACCACCTGGTTTCGAGGTGCTCAGCCGACCAATTGAAGTCTGGGCCTGGCCACCTTGTCGTAGTAGGAGCGCAACTGGGCCGTGGCGCCTGTCCAGCCCCAGCGCTCCGCTTCCTGGCGGGCGGCCTGGCGCAATTGTTCACGGCGCTCCGGGCTGGCCAGCAGCCGTTCGGTCGCTGCCGTCAGGCTGGTGGAATCGTCGGGGTCGTACAGGCAACCGTTCACCCCGTCGGTGACGATGTCAGGGATGCCGCCGCGGTTGGCGCCGACCACCGGGCAGCCCGCCGCCATCGCCTCCAGCAAAACGAGGCCGAGGGTTTCGGTGCTGGAGGGGAACAGGAAGGCATCGGCGCTGGCGTAGGCGCTGGCCAGCTCTTCTCCGGCCAGGTAGCCCACGAAGGTGGTGGCACTGCCGGCGAACACCTGCTCCAGCTGGGGGCGATGGGGGCCATCCCCCACCAAGGCGAGTTGGGCGCCGGGCAAGGCATCGAGCACGGGACGGATGCGCTCGATCTGCTTTTCGGCTGAAAGCCGGCCCACGTAGAGCAGCAGACGTTGGCTGTCGTCACGCCCCCCCATCAGGGTGCGGCGCATGGCTGGATTGCGCAGGTCGGGGCGGAACAGTTCGGTGTCTACCCCCCGCTGCCACAGGGCCGTGTGCTGGATGCCCCGCTGGCTGAGTTCCTCCACCATGGCGGTGGAGGTGCAGAGATTGAGATCGGCCTGGTTGTGCGCGGCTTTGAGCAGTTCCCAGAGCAGGGGCTCCAGCATGCCCATGCCGTAGTGCTCCAGATACTTCGGCAGATGGGTGTGATAGCTGGCCACCAGGGGAATCTGGCGTGACTTGGCCAGCCAGATGCCGCCCAGACCCAGCACGGCGGGATTGACCACATGGACCAGATCGGGCGCGAAAGCCTCCAGGGCTTCGGCGACGGAGGGCCTCGGCAGAGCAAGCTTCAGTTCGGGATAAAGCGGCAGGGGCATCGCCGGCACCCCAATCACCCTGGCTCCCATGTAGAGCTGCGGTGCTCCCTCCGGGCAGAACACCAGCACCTGGTCACCTGCCGCCACCAGATGCTCCACCGTCTTGGTGAGCCGGGTCACGATCCCGTCCACCTTGGGCAGGAAGGTTTCGGTGAAAAAAACGATCTTCAAGGGGGGCGCTGCTCCAGGGGGGGCGAACTCGGAGTGGGAGCCAGGCTCAGGCCGTCGCCTTGACGGCCTGAGCCTGGGACGATGTCCAGGCGGAGACGCAGGGGATCCGGGCGCGATCACAGCGGTCGGCCCAACGGCGGGCCACATCCACCACTTCGGCCAGCAGCCCGTCATCAAGGGTGGTGGGCTTGAGACCCAGTTCGATCAGGCAGCGGTTATCAACGATCAGATCATTTTCGATCGCCTCCTTGCGGGGATTGGGCAGATGACTCACTTTGGCTCCGGTCACCGCAGCCACCTTTTCGGCCAGGTCCTTGACTTTGTGGCTTTCGGTCATCTGGTTGTAGATGCGGACTTTCTCGCCGGAGCCAGGCGGATTGGCGATGGCCAGTTCAACGCATTTCACCGAGTCGCGGATGTGGATGAAGGCACGGGTCTGGCCCCCGGTGCCGTGCACGGTGAGCGGGTAGCCGATTGCAGCCTGCATCAGAAAGCGGTTGAGCACCGTGCCGTAATCGCCGTCGTAGTCGAAGCGGTTGACAAGGCGGGGGTCCCGATCGGTGAGGTCGGTATTGGTTCCCCAGACGATCCCCTGGTGGAGATCGGTGACGCGAATGCTGTCGTTCTTGTTGTAGTAGAAGAACAGCAACTGGTCGAGCGTCTTGGTCATGTGATAGACGCTGCCAGGATCGGTGGGGTGCAGGATTTTCTCGCGGAAGCGGGTTCCATCGGGCTGGGGAACCTCGACGGTCAGATATCCCTCGGGAATGGTGGCGCCGCGGTGGGAGCCGTAGCCATAGACCCCCATCGTGCCGAGGTGGACGATGTGCACATCGAGCCCACTCTCGACGATGGCGCAGAGAAGGTTATGGGTGCCATTGACGTTGTTGTCAACGGTGTAGCGTTTGGTGGCGCTGCTCTTCATCGAATAGGGAGCAGCCCGCTGTTCGGCGAAATGAACGACGGCCCCAGGTTGCTCCAGGCGCAGCAGTTCGAGCAGGCTCTGGTACTGCTGAGCAATATCCAGATGCACGAAGCGGATCGGGTTGCCCCCCGTTTCCGCCCAGGCCCTCAGCCGATCCGGCAGGTTGGCGATCGGAGTCAGGGATTCCACGCCCAGATCGATGTCGATCTTGCGGCGGCTGAAGTTGTCGACGATCACCACATCGTGACCGCCATCGGCCAGATTCACGGCGCAGGGCCAGCCGCAGAAGCCATCGCCACCGAGAACGAGAACCTTCACGTCTGAACTCCTGCCGAACGAGCGAATGCTCCCTGCTGGCAAGCTACTACAGGCATCCGGCGGCTCCTCTCGGCTCCAGGCGCCTCAGCTGATCCGGACGGCCACCGCCACCATCCCCAGCACCAGGGCTGCCCCGCCGATCAGCAGCACCAGACTGGCCCTGCCGATCGATCCGCCGGATTCGACCAACAGGATCGGTGGTTCCTTGGCAAAGGCGTTCAACCTGCCGCCGTCTTCCCGGGTGACCGACATTCTGGAGACGAGGCGGAGAGCCAGAAACGCTATCGGCTGAGGCCGAGATCCCAGGGTTGCCTTGCGGGAAGTTCACGAAGAAGCCGTGCCGACCTGACCCACCAGCCCCTGGCGGGGGGAGCTGGGACTGGCCTGCGGCCGCATCGGCAACCGCCCAGCCCGCCAGGCGATCCTGCCGGCCTCGGTGGCCAGGGCCATGGCTTCCGCCATGGCGGCGGGATCACCGGCCAGGGCGATGGCGCTGTTGATCAGCACGGCGTCAGCCCCTATCTCCATGGCCTGGGCGGCCTCGCTGGGCACCCCGATGCCGGCATCCACCACCACCGGAACCCGAGCGTTCTCGATGATCAAGGCGATGTTGGCGGCGTTGCGGATGCCCTGGCCGGAACCGATCGGCGAGCCCAGCGGCATCACGGTGGCGCAGCCCGCCTCCTCCAGGCGTTTGGCGAGCAGTGGATCGGCATTGATGTAAGGCAGGACGGTGAACCCCTCGGCCACCAGCTGTTCGGCCGCCTCCAGGGTGCCGAACGGATCGGGAAGCAGATGGCGGCTGTCGGGGATCACCTCAAGCTTCACGAAGCTGTTCTCCTCCTGGCCGGCCAGTTTGGCCAGTTCCCGGCCCAGCCGCGCCACCCTGACCGCCTCCTCTGCGGTGGCGCAGCCGGCGGTGTTCGGCAGCATCCAGATCGTGCTCCAGTCGATGGCCTCGATCAACCCAGCGTGGCCGGCGGCGGCGGCCTGAACGCGCCGCACCGCCACGGTGACGATCTCGCAGCGGCTGGCGGCCAGGCTGGCCTGCATGGTGGCGAGATCGGGATACTTGCCGGTGCCGGTCATCAGGCGGCTGCCGAAGCGCTTCCCACCGATCAGCAGGGCATCCGCTTCGGCCGGTTCAGCTGCGGCCACGGCTGCGAGAGAAGGAAATGGCTCGCAAGCTTAGGGCTCAGCAGCGGCCTAACCTTGCGAAAAGGATGGTGATCGCTGTGGACTTCGTGCTTCCGCTGCTGTTGGCGGCCACTCCGGTTCCCGTCGGTGGGATGGTGCCTTTCCGCTTGCCGGATCCCGCCACGGTCGAATCGTTCCAGACGGACTTCGGTCCGGTGGAGACCTTTGATCCCATCGTCCGGGCTCAGTTGCTGGCCGATCAGCTCCCCCGGCTCTGGAGAGGCAGTTACCAGGCCTTCGGTTCCGCAACGGCGGTCCCGGTGGAGCTGCGGCTCGATGCTCTCAAGCCGATCGGCCAGGTCGTGGATCTGCGAGGCGTGATGACGATCGGATCGGTCACCACCCCTGTGCAGGGGAATCTCAACGCCAAATCGGATCAGTTCGAATTGCTGCCCCTGATCAACGATCTCAGCTCCGGTCTGGAGCCCGGCGGAGATTTTCTGGGCCTCCAGGGCTTGAGTCTTAGTGGCTGGAACGCACCGCGGTTGACCAATCTTGGTGGACGGCTGGTGCTGGCGCCGATGGCCGAGTCGAAACCGGTTTCTCCAGGCCAGGGCCCTGGGCCCATTCGTGGACTCTGGTGATCAGGCTCCGTTGGTCTTGGCCTGGGGCTTCATTCCTTTGCCCGGACCGGAGCTGTCTTCAGGTTGCCTCGGGTTGCGGCGATCGAGCAGTTTGAGCCGTTTCTGGGTGGTTTTGTTGCCTGGGTCGAGGCTGAGGGCCTGCTCATAGGCCTGACGGGCCTCTTCTGGTTTGCTCAGTCGCTCGAAGGCGTAGCCGAGGTTGTTGAGGGCAACGGGATAATCGGACTTGGCCTGCAGGGCGGCCTTGTAATGCCGGATCGCGGCCGTGTGATTGTTCTGGGCCGCGAGGGAAAACCCCAGGGCGTTCTGGATCAGGGCCTGGGCTTCCTGTGGTTCACCGCTCGACCGTTTCAGCGCCAGCTGGAGAGAGTTCACAGCCTGGGCATAGAGCCGTTTGCGTAACTGCACGGAGCCCAGCTCGTAGAGAGCGGCCGGGTCCTGCTGCACCCCTGTCTTGCCTTCACTCTCCAGGCGGGAGAGGGTCGCCTCATCGCGTCGTACCCGAACCAGCTGAAAGCCGATCACGAGCGCAGCGGCACCGAGCAGGACGATCAGTCCGATCAGGTAGGCCTGGGGCAGGAGAAGATCCATCGGGCCTCCCCGTCAGGGGGTCAGTTCAGGGATGGGCGACGCCAACCACGCTGGTGAAGCTGGCGGGGTCGGCCACGGCCAGCTGGGCCAGCATCTTGCGGTTGAGCTGCACGTCGGCTTTTTTGAGGCCGCCGATCAGGCGGCTGTAGCTCAGGCCGTTGAGGCGTGCAGCAGCGTTGATCCGGGCGATCCAGAGGCGGCGGAAATCACGCTTGCGACGACGACGATCCCTGTAGGCGTTGCAGAGGGCTTTCATCACCCGCTGGTTGGCTGTGCGAAACAGCTTGCTGCCGCTCCCCTGGAAACCGCGGGCGAGGCGCAGGACCTTGATGCGGCGTTTGCGGGCGACGTTGCCCCTCTTGACGCGAGACATGGATCAGTGACGGGGGGTTGGGTGGGTGCGGGTGAGGCTCAGGCGAGCAGCTCAGTTGGCGTAGGGGAGCATGCCCCTGACGTTCTCGACATCGCGTGCATCGACAACCGCCATCGTGCCGAGATAGCGCTTGCGCTTCGGGCTCTTGTGATCAAGCAGGTGATTGAGGAAGGCGCGGCGGCGCATGAATTTGCCGCTTCCGCTCAGTTTGAACCGCTTTGCGGCAGCTCTGCGGGTTTTGAGCTTCGGCATCTCGTCCGCTCGGGCACAAACAATCAAAGTACGACGTGGAAGTCCCTTCCGCCAACTCCCCCACCAAACCGGTCCCTATCCTCACCCTTCGCATCGATGCTTCGCCTGTCTTTTTCCCTCGCCAGTTCGGCCGGTCGTCTCGCTCCGGCGTTGCTTGCCATCGGCGCCACGCTGCTGGTCGCACCGGGTTGCCGCGCCGTTCCCGCTCAGGTGGCGCTGCACTGGCCCACCCAGCTGCCGCCCCCGCTTGAGAGCAACGACCCAGTGCTCTGGATCGCCCTCGCCTCCCGGCTGGGACCTGGGGTGGGGGGTGCGGCTCAGGCGCCACCACTGGTGCTGGAGGCAGCGACCGGTTCCTTGAGCCTGGTCGATGCGGCGGGGCGGCGACAGAGCGGCACCAGGCTTCGTCTGCGCTGGCGGGAGGTTCCCCTGGCGGAGCCGTTGCCGTTGCGGCGCAGCGTGCTGGGTCCTTTCGCCAGCTTTGAGAGTGCCGAGCAGGCGGCCAACACCTGGCGGGCCGCCGGGATCGCAGCCCAGATCGCCTACCCACTCGACTGGGAAGTGTGGGCTCCGGTGGATGCGACTCCCCCGAAAGGTTTCCAGGTCCGCACGGTCGAGCGGCTGATGACCAGCCGGCTCGGCCTGGAGGCCCCCGTGGCTGGATCGACTCCGATCCTGCTCGAAGGGCCCGTTCAGATCACCGCTCCAGGTGGTCTGCGCTGGCAGGGCGGCGTCTTCAAGGGGCCGTTTCGTCTCCAGCCCAATGCTTACGGGGGTTGGAGCCTGATTGAACAGGTGCCGATCGAGCGCTATCTGCTCGGGGTGGTTCCCCATGAAATCGGAGCCGCCTCTCCGGCGGCCGCCCTGGCCGCCCAGGCCGTGCTGGCGCGGACCTGGGCTTTGCGCAACCGCCATCGTTTCGCCACCGATGGCTATCACCTCTGCGCGGACACCCAGTGCCAGGTTTACGCAGACCCGCGCCAGGCCGGCGCAGCGGTGAGCCGGGCGATCCAGGCCACCCGGGGCCGGGTGCTCAGCTGGAAGGGTGAGCCGATTCACGCCGTCTATCACGCCACGAATGGCGGCATTTCGGCGGGATTCGAGGAGGTCTGGAGTGGCGTGGCCCTGCCCTACCTTCAGGCCCGCCCGGATGGGCCCGCCGGCTTTGCCAGGCGCTTCACCGTTCCGTTGGCGGCCCCGTTGCTGCCGACGTTGCTCAGCCAGGGAGGCCAGGCCTATGGCGCAGATCATCCGCGCTTTCGCTGGCAACGCCTGCTGAGCGCTGAGCGGATTCGAGCCGATCTCGACCGGGCCGGCGCCGGTGTGGGACTTCCCCTGCGGCTGAAGGTGCTGGAGCGCGGCCCGAGTGGGCGCGTGGTGGCCCTGGCCATTCAGGGCAGCACGGGGGAGCGGGTGCTTCGGCTTGACGCGATCCGGCGCACCTTCCGCCAGCTCCCCAGCACACTGTTCGAGCTGGTGCCGGATCGCCCCGGGTCGTGGCGATTCCAGGGCGGCGGATTCGGCCATGGGGCCGGTCTCTCCCAGGCAGGAGCGATCGATCTGGCCGCTCGTGGCTGGAGCCTCGAGCGGATTCTCGAGCATTACTACCCTGGCACCGACCTGCAGACCATCCCTTCCCTGGAGGGACGCCTTTAGAGTGCCTGGACTATGGCCTATGCGGCGTCGCGAGAAGTCTGCTCAAGGGATCCGTTGCAGCAATGCGCTTGAACGGGAAGTTGAACAAGGAGGTGCCCCAGACAGTGAACCAGAAAGGGATCGAGCAGCGCCTGGGGGCGTTGTGGCCGGTGTGACCCAACCCTTGGCAGGAGCAGCCCGACGTCGCGGCAAAGCGGCCATGTTCGTGATCCTCTGCAGTTGGGTCGGTGTCGCTCCGCACTGGCTTGATCCACCCCGCAACCTTCTGCCTGCCCTCAGCCTCAGCTTGCTGATCGCCACCTATGTGTTGCGCACGGTGCTTCGGCCGCTCTGGAGCGGACCTGCCGGCAAGCCTGCTCCAGCCGCCGCGGCGCCGGGGCAGGCTGTCGAGACGCTCTCCGGTCAGGCTGGGGACTGGCCGCTCGTGGATGTGGTGGTGGCCGCCCGGGATGAAGAGGCCGTCATCGGTCGCCTGGTCGAGCGCGTTGGCCAGCTCAGCTATCCCGCCGGCCGAATCCGGCTGTGGGTGATTGACGACGGCAGTGAAGACCGCACAGCCGAGCTGCTCGCCGAATTGGAGGGTCGAACACCTCAACTGACCGTGATCCGGCGCAGCCGGGAAGCCGGTGGGGGAAAATCCGGCGCGCTGAATGCTGTTCTTGAGCAGTTGCAGGGTCGCTGGATGCTGGTGCTTGATGCCGACGCAGGTCTCCAGGCTGATCTGCTCGAGCGCCTTGTCCCCTTTGCGGAATCGGCAGGCTGGTCAGCTGTGCAGCTCCGCAAGGCTGTGGTCAACACGGAGCGAAATCTGCTCACCAGGGCCCAGGCGATGGAGATGGCCCTGGACGCGGGCATCCAGGAGGGCCGCGTGCGCTCCGGTGGCATCGGCGAATTACGGGGCAATGGTCAGCTGCTTCGCCGTGACGTGCTGGAAGCCTGTGGAGGGTTCAACGAGGCCACCGTGACCGATGACCTCGATCTCAGCTTCCGGCTCCTGCTGGCAGGGCATCCGGTTGGCGTGCTCTGGGATCCGCCGGTGGAGGAGGAAGCCGTTCTCAACCTGGCCTCGCTCTGGAAGCAGCGGCAGCGCTGGGCCGAGGGCGGCCTGCAGCGCTTCTTCGATTACGGGCCTGGCCTGATCTCTTCCCGGCTTTCCCGCCGTCAGAGGGTTGATCTCGCCGTTTTCTTCTTCCTGCAATACGCCTTGCCGCTGATCGCGGCCTTCGATCTGTTCGCTGCCTTGCTGAGTGGAACGTCGCCGGCGATCTGGCCCCTGTCCTTCGTGGCGATCAGCCTCACCACCGCAGCCCTGGTGATCGGGTGCCGCCGGCCATCCGAGGGCCCTCCCCTGCCGGCACTGAACCCGTTCAGTGTTCTGCTGGCCATGACCTACTTCACCCACTGGCTCGTGGTTATTCCCCTCGTGGCGGTTCGCATGGCGGTGATGCCGAAACGGCTGGTCTGGGCCAAGACCCTTCATCTCGGGAGCCATCCCGACCAGCCTGCGGACGGCGAAGACGGTCAGCTCCCATCCGATTCCGATCTCTCCACCCAGACCACCTAATTCTCCGAGCTGCCGGCCTCGGCCTCGGGCTCCTCCAGGTCAACCACCTCGCCGTTGAAGAACTCGGCCAGCCGCTGGGCCTTCTCGGCCAGTGGCTGGCCTGGCGGGGATTGCCTTGGCAGGGATTGCCCTGGCAGGGGCGCTCCAGACGCCGTTGCTTCCGATGACGGAGCCGGCGGGGGACCGGCCGGCACGGGCACGGGCTGGGGTCGAGCGGCAGGCTGGGGCGCTCGCGTTGCAGGGACTGGCTGGCTGGTCGGCTCAGGTGGCTGTGGGGAGGCTTCCTGTGGTTCCAGCACCAGCTGGCGTGGGCTTCCCAGGGCGCTCTGCAGGGCCTGTTCCAGCAGCGGCTGGCGGCTCTGCACCATCGGCATCCAGTTTCCACTGACCCGCACCACGGCCCGCTGGTCGTCCAGGCGTACCAGGGAGGCTTGCTGGGACAGCAGCATGCGGGTGGAGGGCAGTGTCAGAAGGGAGAGAATCTGCTGCCACAGCTCCGGCAGGTTCTGGGCTGGAGGTTCGGCCGGGGTGGCCGTGGTCGGGGTGCCCGTGGCCGGGGGTGGCGGAGTTTCAGGACTGCGGACCTCCACCTCCCTGGCCACGGCCACGGCGACAGGTTCAAGGCGCTCGGGCTTTCCTGGCGGGGATTCCATGCCACTCCTGGCCGTCCCACTGCTGGCCGGCTCGGAGAGCAGCCCCAGCAGCAGCACTTCGAGCCAGAGCCGTGGCTGGATGCTGTGGCGCAACTGCTGTTCGCTGCCCCGCAGCTGGCTTTGCCAGCGCAGCAACCGCCCGTTGCCGAGCCTCTCTGCCAGCTCCGGGAGTTCTGGCCTGAACTGGGGCGAGAGGCTGCTCAGCTCCAGCCGGCCCGGGGCGGCCGCGGCCAGTACGAGGTCGCGGAGCAGGGAGGCCAGCCCCTGCAGCACCGCGGAGGGCTCGCGCCCTCGATCCAGCAGCAGACGGCAGGCTTCGATCAACACGAGCGGGTCGCCGGAGGCCAGTCCGGCTGCGAGGTGCAGCAGTTCCTGCTCCGGCACCGCTCCCAGCAGCTCCCAGATCGCGCTCGTCTCGATCGGGGGCGGAAGCAGGCTGAGCTGATCGAGCAGGCTTTCCGCGTCCCGCAACCCCCCCTGGGCCCGTTGCGCCACCATCTGCAGGGCCTCCTGGCTGATCTCGATCCGCTCTTCCGTGGCGATGAAGCGCAGATGGCCTTCGATGGCCGCCTGGGGAATGCGGCGAAAGTCGAAGCGCTGACAGCGCGAAAGGATGGTCGGCAGCACCCTTTGGGGGTCGGTGGTGGCCAGCACGAACACCACCCGGGGGGGCGGCTCTTCAAGGGTCTTGAGCAGGGCATTGAAGGCGGCGGTCGAGAGCATGTGGCACTCGTCGATCACGTACACCTTCCAGCGCGCCTGCACCGGCGCGAAGCGGGATCGCTCGATCAGCTCCCGGATGTTGTCGACGCCGGTGTTGGAGGCCGCGTCGATCTCGATCACATCAAGGGCGTTGCCGGCCGCGATCGAACGGCACAGCTCGCAGACGCCACACGGCTGGGCTGTGGGTCGATCGCTGTCGACGCAGTTCAGCGACCGGGCCAGGATGCGGGCGCTGGAGGTCTTGCCGGTGCCCCGCGGACCGCTGAACAGATAGGCCGGCGCAATCCGGTTCTGGAGCAGGGCATTGCTCAAGGTGGCAGCGATCGCCTCCTGACCCACCAGCTGGTCGAATCGCTGGGGACGGTACTTGAGGTGCAGGGGCTGGTAGGCCGGAGCCTCACTCATGGTGTCGGGTCGTCGCGGGTGGGCTTGGCCTCACTGAGCAGCCGCTCCAGCCGGTCCTCCAGCTCCTCCACCGTGGCGAGCTGATCGGCCAGGCTCTGGGCCTGCAGGCGCAGCTTGCCGAGCTGGTCGGTGCCCTTGTCCCCGGCCCACCACTGCTCCGCCTGCTCCAGCTCCTGCTCCAGGCGTTGCTGCAGCCGCAGTCGCAGCCCATCGAGCTGCTCCAGGCTCCGCTGGGCCAGCTCACGGCCGTGATCCAGGCTGAGTCCCTGGCGCAGCAGCAGCCGGATGGCCACCAGCAGAGCCGCCGGGATGAACTGCCCCACGGCAAGGGCGCCGAGGCTGCCGTTGCGCAACCAGTCCTCCACCTGGGTGCTGCGGTGGTGACCGGTTTTGCACCAGATCGCGAAGTGCTCACAATTGTTGAACACGAGGTTGTAGCGCTGTTCTCCGAGTCGGCCCATCGCTCGCCGCAGCGTCACCCCTGGCGCTGAGACGGCGGCGGAGTCGTAGGGAACCACAGCCACTGTTTCGCCGCGGCTGAAGACATCGATCGGGCTGCGCAGGATCTGGCGTCCTTCCAGGTAATGGGCCACGGTTCCGTCACCCAGGTCGATGCCGTGATGGTCGAAGAGGCCGTGCTGGCGAGGCACCTGCAGGTGATCAGCGGTTGCCATGGCGGGGTTTCTTCCGGCCTCAGGCCGACTCCTGCTGACTGATCACGCTGGGGTGGGTCAGCACCTTGGCCTTGCTGCGTTGTTCCACCAGCTCCCTGGTGACCAGGAAGGTGGTCACATCGGTGCTGGTGGGCAACTCGTACATCAGATCGAGCATCAGCTCCTCGACAATGCCCCGCAGGGCCCGGGCACCGGTGCGGCGACGATGGGCCTCCTGGGCGATCGCTTCGATCGCCTCGGGTTCGAACTCCAGCTGGACGCTGTCCATGCTCAACAGCGTCTGGAACTGCTTGACGAGGGCATCGCGCGGCTCGGTGAGAATGGCCCGGAGCGCCCTGGCATCCAGGGGTTCAAGCACGGCACTGACCGGCAGACGGCCGATGAATTCGGGAATCAGGCCGTAGCGGACCAGATCCTCCGGCTCCAGATGCCGCAGCACGTGGGTGGCCTGATGCTCCTTGCGGCTGCGGCCGCGGCCGTCGGTGGGCAGAAAGCCGATCGAATTGCGCCCCAGCCGTCTCTGCACCACGTCGTCGAGCCCGACGAAGGCCCCCCCGCAGATGAACAGGATCTGGCTGGTGTCGATCTGGATGCAGTCTTGATAAGGGTGTTTGCGTCCGCCCTGGGGGGGGACGTTGGCCACGGTGCCTTCCAGCATCTTGAGCAGGGCCTGCTGCACCCCTTCTCCGGAAACATCGCGGGTGATCGAAGGGCTTTCGCTCTTGCGGGCGATCTTGTCGATCTCGTCGATGTAGATGATGCCCCGCTGCGCCTGCTCCACGTCGAGGTCGGCCTTCTGAAGCAGCCGCAGCAGAATGTTCTCGACGTCTTCGCCCACATAGCCTGCTTCGGTGAGGGTTGTGGCGTCGGCGACGGCGAAGGGTACGTCAAGCAGTTCGGCCAGGGTCTGGGCCAGGAGGGTCTTGCCGCAGCCGGTGGGGCCGATCAGGAGGATGTTCGACTTGTGCAGCCGGGTGGCGGTCCGGTCGGTTTCCCCGTTGCCATCTCCATGCCAGGCCAGTCGCTTGTAGTGGTTGTAGACGGCGACGGCCAGCACTTTCTTGGCCTCCTCCTGGCCCACCACCTGCTGGTCGAGGAAGGCCTTGATCTGGGGAGGCTTGGGGATCGAGGCCAGGGTGGGGGCGGGTTTGCCGCTTTTCTTCGGGGTGGCCTTGCGGGTTGAGTCGGCCTGGGAGCGGCCGCCGCCCTGAACCTCAGCGAGCTCCTCATCGAGGATCTCGTTGCACAGGTCGATGCACTCGTCGCAGATGTAGACGCCGGGTCCGGCGATCAACTTCCTCACTTGCTCCTGGGACTTGCCGCAGAACGAGCACTTCAGATGGGCGTCGAACTTGGCCATCAGGCGGGAGCTTCGGAGCAAAGGGGAAGGTGAAGAGCCGAAACGCTCGGGTTCAGAGCGATGTCGCGTCGTCGAAAACCCGATCGATCAGCCCGTAGGCCACAGCTTCCGGTGGAGACAAAAAGTAATCCCGGTCAGTGTCCTCGGCAATCCTGGCCAGCGGCTGACCCGTGTGTTCCGCCATCAATCCATTCAGGGTGTCCTTGAGGTAGAGGATTTCCCTGGCCTGGATCTCGATGTCAACGGCCTGGCCCTGGGCCCCCCCGAGTGGCTGGTGGATCATGATCCGCGCATTCGGCAGGGCCAGGCGTTTGCCTTTGGCGCCACCGGTGAGCAGGAAGGCCCCCATGCTGGCCGCCAGTCCGTAGCAGATGGTGACCACATCCGGAGCCACCTGCTGCATCGTGTCGTAGATGGCCAGCCCCGAGGTGACCGAGCCGCCTGGGGAATTGATGTAGATCTGGATGTCCTTTTCGGGATCTTCCGCTTCGAGGAACAGCAGCTGGGCCACCAGGGAATCGGCCACCGCATCGTCGATGCCGGTGCCCAGGAAGATGATCCGCTCCCGAAGCAGACGGGAGTAGATGTCGAAAGCCCGCTCACCCCGCCCCGATTGCTCGACCACCGTGGGCAGGACCCCAGGGGCGGCCTGGGGAGTGGTGTCGCGGATGGCGGCAGGACGGCAGCCCTGCCAGCGGTTCTGAATCGGATGGGGACGAACGGCGTTGATCACGCAGCCAACTCGTATGGGGAGAGGGATTTCAATCTATGGCTGTCTCAGCCTCCGCCGCCGTCGGCTTGGCCCCGGCCTGCACCTCGTCTGCCTGAGAGGCCTCGATCTCCTGGGTCGGTTCAGGCTCTGATTCGGTGATGGTGCTGTTTGTTTCCAGCCAGCTCAGCAGCTTGTTGCGGAGGAGATCTTCCGCGACAGCTCCGCGCAGGCGCGTCGGATCGATGCTCTCGTTCTTGCTCAGGCCGGTGCGGACTTCCTTGAGCTTGGCTTCAATTTCGTCGTCTTCCACCGCGATCTGTTCGGCGCTGGCCAGGGCCTGAAGTGCGAACCCGCGCTTGAGCCGCTGTTCGGCCTCGGGCCGTGAGCTGTCGATCAGGTTGCGGACAAGTTCTGGAGTGAAGAGGCTCTTGACGTCCATGCCCTGCTGCGCCACCTGACTGGCGGTCTGCTCGATCAGGGCCCGGATCTCCTGCTGAATCAGGGTTTCGGGAAGCTCAACCTCCAGCTCCTCGACCAGCGCCTTCAGCAGTGCGTCCTGGCGGCCGGCGCGGGCGCGGCGCTCGGTGTCGTCCCGCAGGCGCTGCTCAAGGTCGGCTCGCATCTCGGCCAGGGTCGGCAGTTCGCTGGCCTGCTGCGCGAAGGCATCATCCAGCTCAGGCAGTTCACGGGCCTTGAGATCGTTCAGGGTGATCGTGAAGCTGGCTTCCCTGCCCCGGGCGACTTCCTGGGGGTAATCGGCTGGGAACTGGCAGGCAATGGTGCGGGTCTCGCCCGACTCCATTCCGAGGATTCCCTCCACGAAGCCTGGGATCATCCGGCCGTCCTCCAGTTCCACCTCCAGATCGTCGGCGCTGCCACCGAGGATCGGCTCACCGTTGTCGGCATAGGAACCGCTGAAGCTCACCACCGCCAGATCGCCGCTGGCGGCAGGGCGTCCCTCGACTGGAACCATGGCGGCGAGATCTCGGCGTGACTGCTCGATCAACGCATCCACCCGGGCAGGGTCAAACAGGATGGCTTCGGCCTGCGCCACCAATCCCTTGGTGGTTCTGAGGCTGGGGGTGGGCTGGATGTCCAGCTCAAGGGTGACGGTGAGCGTCTCACCAGGGCTGAACCTTGCCAGCAGGGCTTCAAAGCCCTCGCTCAGCTCCGGATTGCTGAGGGCGGCGATCTCCTCCTGCTTGAGGGCGTCGCGCCAGACACCGTCGACAAGATCTTCCAGGGCGGTGGCCCGGATCCGCAGAGGGCCGATCTGCTGCAACAGCACCGGACGGGGCACCTTGCCCTGACGGAAGCCGGGCAGGCGCACGCTACGGCTCAGTTTCGTCACGGCCGCTTCGTAGCTGGCCTGGGAGCGACCGCCGGGAATCTCCACTTCCAGGGCCAACCGGCTGCCAGGACGGGGACTGGTCTTGACCTTCAGGGCGGAGCTCATGGGCGGACCGGCCGGACCGGCGATGCAGGGCAGCCGTCGATCCTAGAAACCCATGCTGCCGCCACCCCAGTTCAGCCCGTTCAGCCGGGTCGTGATCGCGGGGAGCATGGCCTGACTGGGCGTATGATCATTTGAGAACAAAATGTGAGGTCCGGCTCCGCTGGGTCCCCACGCTTCCAGGATCACTTCCAGGAACAGTGCTTACTGGCTCTCAAGAGAAGCCAGCCTCCAAGAAGCCGATCCTCAGTTTTTTCACTTTCATTTCTTCACCCTGCCGTTTCTGATTTCAGGCCAGCTCTTCTTTTTCTCCCTGGACCTCCCTCGCTCCTGCGCCAGGCAATCCACCCATCGATCGGAACAGTCCTGATCGCCAGCCTCAACGTCCCGCAAGCTGATTTCCGAATCAATCAAGTTGCGTATCAGCTTCCTGGTTCCGCTTCAACGCTTCTGATCCAACACCTTTGATTCCAGACGTCGGATCCGATCCTCTGCCGCCAAGCCCAACTCCAAGCCCAACTCCAAGCTCAAGCCCTAGCTCTTCGCTGCCGTTGTCCTCCGTTTCGCCCTCCCCGTTCCTGCCCCAGCGGCCCCTGGTCGTCGCCGTGCTCGGCGCCACCGGTGCCGTTGGCCAGGAGTTGCTGGCCCTGCTGGCGGAGCGTCGGTTTCCGGTGGGGGAACTCCGGTTGCTTGCCTCGCCACGTTCCGCCGGTCAGCTCATCTCCTGGCAGGGCCGGGAACTGAGGGTGCAGGCGGTGACGACCGAAGCCTTGGCGGGAGTGGATCTGGTGCTGGCTTCGGCCGGTGGCTCGATCTCCAGGCAGTGGGCCCCCGTTGCGGTTTCGGCAGGGGCTTTGGTGATCGACAACTCCAGCGCCTTTCGCCTGGATCCGCTCGTTCCTCTGGTGGTGCCGGAGGTGAATCCCCAGGCCGCCACTTCCCATCAGGGAATCATTGCCAATCCCAACTGCACCACGATCCTGCTGACCCTGGCCCTGGCACCGTTGCAGGCGCGTCGGCCGATCGAGCGGGTCGTCGTGAGCACCTATCAATCCGCCAGCGGAGCCGGTGCCCGGGCGATGGAGGAGTTGCGGCAGCTGAGCCGCACCGTGCTCGACGGTGGTGATCCGATCAGCGCGGTGCTGCCCCATTCCCTGGCCTTCAATCTCTTTCTGCACAACTCGCCTCTGCAGCCCAATGGCTACTGCGAGGAGGAGCTGAAGATGGTGAATGAAACCCGCAAGATCCTTGGCTTGCCTGATCTGCGGCTCACGGCCACCTGTGTGCGGGTTCCTGTGTTGCGCGCCCATTCCGAGGCGGTCAACATCGCTTTCTCGGAACCCTTTCCGGTCGAGGAGGCCAGGGATCTGCTGGCGGCGGCGGCGGGTGTTGAGTTGATCGAGGACTTCGCGACGAATCGCTTCCCGATGCCAACCGATGTGACCGGTCGCGACCCCGTGGCGATCGGCCGCATCCGTCAGGACATCAGCGACCCCCGGGCGTTGGAGCTCTGGCTCTGCGGAGATCAGATCCGCAAGGGGGCTGCGCTCAATGCCATCCAGATCGCTGAACTGCTGCTGGAGCCGGCTCAGGCGATTCCCTCCCTGTCTGCCGTGTCGCTGGGAGGTGTTGCTTGAACGCGGTCCTCTCCAGCTCCACCATTCCATTCGGGCGGGTGGTCACCGCGATGGTCACCCCCTTCGCCGCCGACGGATCGGTGGATCTTCTCCAGGCCGGCCGTCTGGCCGAGCACCTGGTGAACCATGGCTCCGATGGCCTGGTGGTCTGTGGCACCACCGGTGAATCCCCCACGCTGAGCTGGGAGGAACAGCACGATTTGCTTGCCACGGTGAAGGCGGCGGTCGGGGAGCGGGCCCTGGTGATCGCCGGCACAGGCAGCAACTGCACCGCTGAGGCGGTCCAGGCCATCGGCCAGGCGCAGGACCAGGGAGCGGATGGTGCGCTGGTGGTGGTTCCCTATTACAACAAGCCTCCCCAGGAGGGGCTGGAAGCCCATTTCCGAGCGATCGCCATGGCGGCTCCAACCATGCCGGTGATGCTCTACAACATTCCAGGCCGCACCGGCTGCAGCCTTTCGGCCGAAACCACCGCCCGCCTGATGGACCTCCCCAATGTGGTGAGTTTCAAGGCGGCCAGCGGCAGCATCGATGAGGTCAGCCGGCTTCGCCAGCTCTGCGGGAACCGTCTGGCCATCTACAGCGGTGATGACGCCCTCACGCTGCCGATGCTCGCCGTCGGAGCGGTCGGGGTTGTGAGCGTGGCCAGCCATCTGGTCGGTCGCCAGATCCAGCAGATGATCCAGGCTTTTCTGGGCGGCGACCACCCTGGCGCCCTGGCCCTGCATGACAGGTTGCTGCCCCTCTGCCGGGCCCTGTTCTCCACCACCAATCCGATTCCCGTCAAGGCGGCTCTGGAGCTCGAGGGCTGGCCCGTCGGTTCCCCCCGCCTCCCTCTTGTTTCCGCCGACAGCGACGTGCGCGACCGCCTGACCACCGCCCTGGCTGCCCTGCGTCCCACCTGACGCCACGGCTCACCTCCGGCGCACCCTGGCCCGGAGATCTCTGCTTCAGGCCCCTCCAGTTTTCCCCTCCCCGGATTCACCCCGGATGTTCCAACCCATGAGCACTACCACCAACGGCACCAAGCCCACCCTGAGGGTGATTCCCCTCGGCGGCCTCCATGAGATCGGCAAGAACACCTGTGTGTTCGAGTACGGCGATGATCTGATGCTCGTCGATGCCGGCCTCGCCTTTCCCAGCGATGGCATGCACGGCGTCAATGTGGTGCTGCCTGACACCAGCTACCTGCGCGAGAACCAGAAGCGCATCCGGGGCATGATCGTGACCCACGGACATGAGGATCACATCGGTGGCATCCCCCATCACCTCAAGAACTTCAGCATTCCCGTGATCTATGGCCCGCGGTTGGCCATGTCGATGTTGCAGGGAAAGATGGAAGAGGCGGCGGTCACCGACCGCACCGTGATCCAGACCGTCAGCCCACGGGATGTTGTCAAGGTGGGACAGCACTTCCAGGTGGAGTTCATCCGTAACACCCACTCGATCGCCGACAGCTTCAGCCTGGCCATCACCACCCCTGTTGGTGTGATTGTGTTCACCGGCGACTTCAAGTTCGATCACACTCCTGTGGATGGCGAATTCTTCGACATCCAGCGCATGGCCCATTACGGAGAGCAGGGGGTGCTCTGCCTGTTCAGTGATTCCACCAACGCCGAACTGCCAGGTTTCACCCCCCCTGAACGGGCGGTGTTTCCCAATCTCGATCGCCACTTCGCCAGCGCAGAAGGCCGGGTGATCGTGACCACGTTCGCCAGTTCGGTTCACCGGGTTTCGATGATTCTCGAGCTGGCGCTCAAGCATGGTCGCAAAGTGGGCCTGCTCGGCCGTTCCATGCTCAATGTGATCGCCAAGGCCCGCGAGCTTGGTTATATCCGCTGCCCGGATGATCTGTTTGTGCCAATCAAGCAGATCCGTGACCTGCCCGATCGTGAAACCCTCCTGCTGATGACCGGCAGCCAGGGTGAGGAGCTGGCTGCCCTCAGCCGCATCTCCCGATCCGAGCACCCCCAGGTGCAGGTCAAGTCCACTGACACGATCATCTTCTCAGCCAGCCCGATTCCCGGGAACACGATCTCCGTGGTCAACACGATTGATCGGTTGATGATGCTCGGTGCCAAGGTTGTTTATGGCAAAGGAGAAGGTATCCATGTATCCGGCCATGGCTCCCAGGAGGATCACAAGCTGATGCTGGCTCTGACCAGGCCGAAGTATTTCGTACCGGTGCATGGCGAGCACCGCATGCTGGTCTGCCATTCCAAGACCGCCCAGTCGATGGGTGTGCCGGCTGATCACATCCTGATCGTCGATAACGGTGATGTGGTGGAGCTCACCCCTGATTCGATCCGCAAGGGGGATCCGGTCAAGGCGGGTATCGAACTGCTCGATGCCTCCCGCAACGGCATCGTCGATGCCCGGGTGCTCAAGGAACGCCAGCAACTGGCGGAAGATGGTGTGATCACCCTGCTCACCGTGATCAGCACCGACGGTGTGATGGGAGCGCCACCACGGGTCAACCTCCGCGGCGTGGTCACCACGGCCGATGCCCGCAAGCTCTCGATCTGGGCTGAGCGTGAGATCGGCTGGGTGCTCGAAAACCGCTGGAACCAGCTTTGCCGCCAGACCGGTGGCACCGCCCCGGAGGTGGATTGGGTGGGTGTCCAGCGGGAGATCGAAGTGGGGCTGCAGCGGCGACTGCGTCGCGAATTGCAGGTGGAACCCCTGATCATCTGTCTGGTTCAGCCGGCTCCCGCTGGCACACCCGCCTACAAGGGGCGGGCCGATGCTGAGCCGGATACCCGTCCGGCTGGTCGCTCTGGCCGGCAGGGTGGTCGCGAAACCAGCCGTGAAGTGATCCGCAATGTCGGACCTCGCAACGAGCCGGCTCCGGCCACCACTGCGGTGGCGGCTGTGGTGACCAAGGCACCGGTGATCGCCGCTGCCGTGATCGCCGCCCCATCGGAAGAGCCGGAGATGCCTGCCAACCGGGTGCGCCGCCGCCGCTCAACGGCCGCAGGCTGAGCGTCAGCTCAGCACCACCCTCAGCAGCCCCCTGGCCAGCTCAGCCTCCGCCAGGGGATCAACGGCCAGGGAGGCTTTGGTCTGGGAGGGTTGCGCCATTGCCGGACCCTTCGAAGCGGCGGGTGCGGTGAAGATCAGCTCCTCGACCCGAACCGGTTCGATCGAGAAATCCAGATTCTGCCCAGAGGGGCCGGAGCCCGACTCCAGCAACCAGGGCATCGCCGGTGAGGCGATTCCCGCCCTGGCACTGTCCGTCATGCCGGCCGGCAGGATGGTGGCCGACCGGGCGATCGCGTCCTGGCAGAGGCTCAGGCCTTGCTCGGCCAGGTCGCGGTAGGTGGGTGTGCTGCCGGTGTCGAGAACATTCTGGTAGTGGCCGATGGCGCGCTCGGGCTGCTGCAGGCCATGCAGGTGGATGTGGCCGAGGATCAGTTTCAGCCGCTCGGTCCGGGGATCGCCCTCACCTGGAGAGTGTTGCTCCAGCAGGACATCGGCCTGCTGCAGGGCCTCCTGGAAGCGCCCCTCGCTGTAGGAGAGCTCCACTTCTCTGTAGGCCTGATCGAATCGTTCGGACTGATCGAACAGGCCAGGATCGGTGGGCTCAGCCATCGGAGGGATTGTCTTCGTTGGGTGGTGGGTGCCGGTGCGTGGCAGGGGATCGGTTGTCCGGCTCAAGCAGCAGAAGGGTGTCCTTCTGCCATTCCAGCCGCCAGCCCCCGCCAACGTCGAGGCTGCCAGGCTCCGGCCGCTCCCGCAAGCGCTGGCTGAGCAGCTCCACCGGCCTTGAGGACAGCTTGCGGCCCGTTTGCTGCTCCAGCCAATGGTGCAGCAGCAGGTCCTGACAACTGCTGGAGCAGGTGCTCAGGGCCCCCCGGCTCAGCCGCTTCGGCGCGGCTGGATCCACCAACCGCTCCAGGGCCAGCCCGAGCAGTTCTTCGAGCGAATCCTGCTCCAGGCGCTCGGCCAGGGCGCTGATCCGGCGGCTGGCACCTGGATGAAGGTCCTCCAGCACAGGGATCACCTGGTGACGGATCCGGTTGCGGCTGTGGCGCAACTGGTCGTTGCCTGAGTCGAGCCAGACCGGCACCTCCCAGGCGGCGCAGAAGGCCGCTGTCTCTTCCCGGCTGAGGCTCAGCAGGGGCCGCACCAGCCAGCGGCCCGCCCCGAAGGAACGGTGGCGGCGCAGGCTGCACAGTCCACGCCGGTGGGTTCCGCGGGCCAGGTTCAGCAGAACCGTTTCGGCCCGATCGGTGGCGGTGTGGCCTGTCAGCACATGCTGGCTTCCCAGCTGTCGGGCCCAGTGCAGCAGCCGTGCGTAGCGCCAGGAACGCCCCGCGGCTTCGCTCCCGGGTGCTGGCTCTGCCTGCTCCAAATGGATGGGGAGTCCCTGCTGGGCCGACCAGGCGGCCAGTTCCGCAGCCTGGTCGGCGGCTTCAGGCCGCCAGCCATGGTTGCCGTGCCAGAGCTGCAGCTCCCAGTGGTGCAAACGACTGAGGTCGAGCAGCAAGCGGGTCAGGGCCATCGAATCCTGGCCCCCTGAGACCGCCAGCAGCAGTCGTTCGCCTGCCGGCAGCAGGCTGGGACGGTGCACCAATTCCTGATGCAGCTTCTGGTGCAGCGGACCCCAGGGCGGCTTCGGGGGATGGCGGGTGTCCGGCTCCCCTGTGCTTTCGGGTGGGAGAATCGCTTCCAACTGCTCCGTCCGTCGATGTCGCGTCTTTCCAGCCTGCCTGCCGAACTCCAGGCGGCGCTGCTCTCACGGCAGCTTTTGAAGGTGATCGCCGGACTCACCAACCACGATGCGGTTTCTGTGGAGCGGATCAGCAGGGCTGCAGCCGCCGGGGGTGCTGACCTGATCGATGTCGCCTGCACTCCTGAGCTGGTGTCCCTCGCGGCCAGCGTCTCGGGCCTGCCGATCTGTGCCTCGGCAGTGGATCCGGAGCTCTTCCCTGCCGCCGTGGCCGCCGGGGCGACGATCGTCGAGATCGGCAATTTCGATGCTTTCTATCCGCTGGGCCGCCGCTTCGGCGCTGAGGAGGTGATCGCCCTGACGCTCAGAACGCGCCGGTTGCTGCCTGATGTGGTGCTCTCCGTCACCGTGCCCCATGTGCTGCCCATCGATCAGCAGGAGCAGCTGGCTGTGGACCTGGTGGCCGCCGGCGCCGACCTGATCCAGACGGAGGGAGGCACCAGTGCCCGCCCATTCAGCGCCGGTGCCCTGGGGCTGATTGAAAAGGCCGCCCCCACCCTGGCCGCCGCCCATGCGATCAGCCGGGCCCTGCAGTGGTGCGGCGCCCCGCTTCCCGTGCTCTGCGCCTCCGGCCTGTCGGCTGTGACGGTGCCGATGGCGATCGCCGCTGGGGCCAGCGGCGTCGGCGTCGGTTCCGCTGTGAATCGGCTCACGGATGAGATCGCGATGGTGGCCGTGGTGCGCAGCCTCAAAGAGGCCCTGGCGGCACCAGCAGGAGCCGCGCCGCCTGCCCTGGATGGGGAGATGACAGTCCGTGGAGACAGCGGGGTCATCGGTCGAGGGGATTGACTTTCCTGCCTAATCTTGAGGAGTTGATTGTTGGGTTTATGGGAGCTCTTGTCTGGTTGCTGCAGTGGCCGATCCGCGCCCTAGTGCTGTTGATCGTGGCGGCCCTCCCCCTTGGGGTCGAGATGGCCAACTTCACCACGGCTCTGATCTCAGCGGTGGTGATCGGCCTGCTCGGCACCCTGCTGATCTGGCCCCTGAAGCTGCTGCTCGGTCCCGTCTGGGCCGTTACCTCCCTGGGTGGCCTGATCAGCCCGGTGTCGCTGCTGTTCAACTGGCTGATCAGCATCGTTCTGTTTGCTCTGGCGGCCTGGCTGATCCAGGGCTTCCGGCTCAAGAACGGCCTGGTGAGCGCCATCCTGGGCTCTCTGGTCTACAGCGTGCTCAGTGCCGTGATCCTGCGCCTGCTGGGTCTTGATGTGGCCTTCACCCGTGCTGCGGCGCTGGTGGGTGGCGCCGTGGCCTGAAACCCTTCTTAGAATCCGGCTTCTCCTGTTCAGGCTTCGCCTGATTCCCGACGGGCATGGCCCGATTCCAGCTTGAGGCGCCCTACGAGCCCAAAGGAGACCAGCCCTCCGCCATCGCCGCTCTCACCAAGGGGGTAGAGGGTGGCGAGCGTTTCCAGACCCTGCTGGGGGCCACCGGCACCGGCAAGACCTTCTCGATCGCCAATGTGATCGCCCGCACCGGCCGACCGGCCCTGGTGCTTGCCCACAACAAGACCCTGGCGGCCCAGCTCTGCAATGAGCTGCGGGAATTCTTCCCCAACAACGCCGTTGAATATTTCATTTCCTATTACGACTATTACCAGCCCGAGGCCTATGTGCCGGTTTCGGATACCTATATCGCCAAGACAGCCTCGATCAACGAAGAGATCGACATGCTGCGACACTCGGCCACCCGTTCGCTTTTTGAGCGGCGCGATGTGATCGTTGTGGCCTCGATCAGTTGTATTTATGGGCTTGGAATTCCTTCCGAATATCTGAAGGCCGCTGTCAGGTTCCAGGTCGGAGAGACGCTCAATCTGCGTGGTTCTCTGCGGGAGCTGGTCAACAACCAGTATTCCCGCAACGATGTGGAACCTGGCCGAGGTCGCTTCCGGGTCAAGGGAGATGTGCTCGAAATCGGTCCGGCCTACGAAGACCGGCTGGTGCGGATTGAATTGTTCGGGGACGAGGTGGAGGCGATCCGTTATGTGGATCCAACCACCGGTGAGATCCTGCAGAGCCTGGACACGGTGAACATCTATCCCGCCAAGCACTTCGTGACCCCCAAGGATCGGCTTGAGGCCGCCGTTGCTGCGATCCGCGATGAGTTGCGGTTGCGGCTTGATGAGCTCTACAGCCAGGGCAAGTTGCTGGAGGCCCAGCGACTGGAGCAGCGCACCGCCTACGACCTGGAGATGCTCAAGGAAGTCGGCTACTGCAATGGGGTCGAGAACTATGCCCGTCATCTGGCCGGCCGGCCGGCGGGCACTCCCCCTGAGTGCCTGATTGATTACTTCCCCGACGACTGGCTGCTGGTGGTGGATGAGAGTCACGTCACCTGCTCCCAGCTCCACGCGATGTACAACGGCGACCGGGCCCGCAAGCAGGTTCTGATCGACCATGGCTTCAGGCTGCCCAGCGCCGCCGATAACCGGCCGCTCAAAGCCGAGGAGTTCTGGGGAAAGGCTCACCAGACGATCTTCGTGTCAGCCACCCCGGGCAGCTGGGAGCTGGAGCAGAGCGTGGGCCAGATCGCCGAGCAGGTGATCCGGCCGACCGGCGTGCTCGACCCGGTGGTGGAGGTGCGCCCGAGTGAGGGCCAGGTGGACGATCTGCTTGGTGAAATCCGGCAGCGGGCCGATCGGGGCGAGCGCAGCCTCATCACCACCCTCACCAAGCGGATGGCCGAGGATCTCACCGATTATCTGGCCGAGAACGGTCTGCGGGTGCGCTATCTCCACTCGGAGATCCACTCCATCGAGCGGATTGAAATCATCCAGGACCTTCGCAACGGCGTCTTCGATGCCCTTGTGGGCGTCAATCTGCTGCGGGAAGGGCTGGATCTGCCTGAGGTGTCGCTGGTGGCGATTCTTGATGCCGACAAGGAGGGCTTTCTGCGGGCGGAGCGCTCCTTGATCCAGACGATCGGTCGGGCAGCACGCCACATCAGCGGCCGGGCGCTGCTCTATGCCGATAACCTCACCGATTCCATGGCCAGGGCGATCTCCGAAACAGAGCGCCGCCGTGTCATTCAACACGCTTACAACGAGAAGCACGGAATCACCCCTTCCCCGGCCGGCAAGCGGGCCGGCAATTCCATTCTTTCTGCGCTGGAGTTCAGCCGTCGTCTCAATGACGATCCCCTTGAGGTGGTCGATGACCGAGCCTTCCTGGATGACGTGTCCCTTGATGCCCTGCCTGAGCTGATTCTTCAGCTTGAAGAGAAGATGAAGACGGCGGCCAGGAACCTGGAGTTCGAGGAGGCCGGCACGTTTCGGGATCGCATCAAGAAGCTGCGCCAGAAATTGGTCGGGAACCATTGAGGCCGGAGATGGGCGGTTAACGGCCGGCTGCCTTGAGCACGATCTTGATCGTTTTGAACAGGATCAGGAGGTCGAGCCAGATGCTGCTGTTCCGCAGGTAAAAGAGGTCGTAGCTGAGCTTCAGCTCGGCATCCTCAACGGTTGAGGTGTATGGCATGTTCACCTGGGCCCAGCCGCTCAGGCCGGGCATGGCCCAGTGTCTGAGGCGATAGTTGGGGATCCGTCTCACCAGTTCCCCCTCCAGTTCCGGCCGCTCCGGCCGTGGTCCGATCAGGCTCATCTCACCGCGCAGGACATTGATCAGCTGGGGCAGTTCATCCAGGCGGGTGCGTCGCAGCCAGGCCCCCACAGCCGTGATGCGTTGATCGTTGGGTTCCGACCAGACGGCCTGTTCCGTTTCGGCATCCGCCACCATCGTGCGCAGCTTGATCACGTCGAACGACTGCCCCAGTCGGCCGGTCCGCCGCTGGCGGTATAAAATTGGGCCCCGATCGCCCAGCTTGATCAACAGCGCTGCCAGCGCCATCAGCGGGGCGGTGATCACCAGCAGCACCAGACTGATCAGCACATCGGCGTAACGCTTGAGCTGCTGCTCGAATCCGACCCGGCTCCCCTCGATCCGGCCAGAGAACAGCATCCACTGGTCGCCGACCCAGCGGGGTGGTATGCGCTGCAGCTCCTGCTCGGCCAGCTGGGCCAGGGTGGTGATCGCCCAGCCGCGTGCCACCACCGTCTCCACGCCGCCCTGGATGTTGGCCTGGCCGAGGACCGCCGGACTGATGGCGACCCCGCCGGGGCTGCTCTGCTGGCCTGTGAGGCCGGCTTCCAGTGGCGCCGAAGCCGGCAGGCTCAGGATTCTCGGCAGGTCGCTGACCCCACGCCTGCCCCATTCGAGCCGGATCAAGGGCGCTTCTTCGGCGTGGGCCAGTATCAACCAGTGCCCCTGGCCGTTTGTCCGGGAGAGGCGCCGCAGGCCGATCCTCACGGCGGCGCTCCAGGTGGCCGCCAGCACGAACAGCGGGATCAGGGCTCCCCGGTGCAGCAAGGTGACCTGGGGGCTCGCCTGCAGCAACCAGCCCAGCACGGCACCAGCCATCACCGTGGCCAGGCCGGCCAGCCCCACCCGGATCAGCAGTTGAATCCAGCGCAGCCTCGGTGCCTTCAGCAGGGTGTAGGAGCCGAACAGCCAGCCGAGGCTCCAATAGATCACCACGATCAGCACCAGGAGCCCAAGCTGCTGCTCGATCTGGCCGTTGCGTGCCTTGTCGATCCAGACGGCGAGCAGGCTCACCCCCAGGGCGTCAAAGCCGGCGGCCAGGGCCAGCAGGCGGCGGTGGCGCAGCCAGTGCACCTAACAGGCCGCCTCGACGCAGGCAGCCCCCAGGCCGAAGCAGGCATGCACCGCCTGGAGGGCGCGCACCCCATCGGCTTCGCCCACAACGCAGCTTGTGCGAATTTCGCTGGTGGCGATCATCTCGATGTTGATCCCGGCCTCGGCCAGGGCGCGGAACATGCGGGCGGCGGTACCGGGCGTGCACGGCATGCCTGCTCCGACCGCACTCACCCGGGCGATGGCGATCCCTTCCTCGAAGGCCGCTGAGGGCCACTGGATCAGCAGCGGCTGCAGGGCCAGCCTGGCCCGTCCGAGGTCGTCGCGGCGCAGGGTGAAGCTCATGTCGCGGCTGAGTCCGCTGCCGGCCGGCCCGCCATCGTTTCCATGGGTTCGCTCCGATTGGACGATCGTGTCGAGGCTGATCCCGGCATCGGCCAGGGCCCGGCAGATCGCCGCGGCGCTGCCGGGGCGATCGGGCACATGGCGCACGGCCACCTGGGCCTGGTTCTGATCAAGAGCCACGCCACGCACGGCCGGGTCTCCCAGGTCGCAGGCCACCGGGTTCTGACGCAGCTGGGTGTCCGGCAGCTCGAACAGTTCGGCGGCGGCTCGCAGGGCCTTCGCCCCCTGGCTGCCCTCCACCACGCAGCTCACCTTCACCTCACTGGTGGCGATCAGGCGCAGGTTGATCCCGTAGCGGGCCAGGGTGTCGAACAGCCGGGCCGCCACGCCAGGGCGGCCCATGATTCCGGCTCCGGAAATGCTGAGCTTGGCAAGGCCCCCCTGACTGGTCAGGCCGGCTTGCTCGGCTCCCAGGTCGGTCAGAAGGGCGCGGCACACGGCCGTGGCAGCCACAAGCTGATCGTCGGTCACCGTGAAGGCGATGTCGTTGGTGGCGCCCTGCTGGGTGGACTGGACGATCAGGTCCACGTTCAGGCCGGCGGCGGAGAGGGCTTCGAACAGCCGTGCCGCCACGCCGGGGTGATCGGGAACATGGGTGAGGGCCAGGACGGCCTGGTGATCGTCCAGCTCGGCCCCATCCACCGGCTTGCCCAGCTCCAGGCCGCCGCTGCCGATCCGGCGGGGGGCGCCGCTGGTCAGGCGGGTACCGGGGGCATCGCTCCAGCTGGAGCGCACCACCAGCGGCACGCCGTAGTTGCGGGCGATCTCCACCGCCCGCGGATGCAGCACGGCGGCTCCCAGGCTGGCCAATTCCAGCATCTCGTTGCAGCTCACGGCCTCCATCAGCTGGGCGTCGTCCACCTTGCGGGGATCGGTGGTGAGCACGCCAGCCACATCGGTGTAGATCTCGCAGGCCGCCGCCCCCAGGGCCGCGGCCAGGGCCACCGCCGAGGTGTCGGAGCCGCCCCGCCCCAGGGTGGTGATCTCTGGAGTGCCGGCGCTGCCGCAGCTGGTGCCCTGAAAGCCGGCCACGACGACGATCTGACCCTCTTCGAGCAGTTTCTGCAGCCGGTCGGTGCGGACCTCGAGAATGCGGGCCCGGCCGTGGGCCGATTCGGTCACGATCCCGACCTGGGTGCCTGTCATCGACACCGCCGGCACACCCAGGGCATTGAGGGCCATCGACAACAGCGCGATCGACACCTGCTCGCCGGTGGCCAGCAACATGTCCAGCTCGCGCTGGGGGGGGTCGGTGTTGATGGCGTGGGCCAGGCCGGTGAGTTCGTCGGTGGTGTGACCCATGGCCGAAACCACGATCACCAGGTCGTGGCCGTCATCACGGCTGGCCGCGATTCGCCGCGCCACGGCCTGGATCCTCTCCACGCTGCCGAGGGAGGTGCCTCCGAACTTCTGTACCAGCAGGGCCATCCCGGTCTGCGCGCAACGGTGGGCTAATCGATTGATTATCGGGGGGAGGCCGCCAGGAACCCATCGCGGAAGGCATCGCCGGGCTCCGCACCCCGCTTCAGGGCCGCCTCCACCTCCAGCAGCTGGCCGAGCAGCAGCAGGAAGCGGCCGGCCGGCCGGCCGCGGATCTGTTTCCGCATCACGTAGATGCGCTTCGGGTTGCCGATCCCAGCCGCCTTGGCGATCACGGTCACGTCCTGCTCCCCCTGGCCATCCAGCAGGCTCACCCACAGCCAGCCGCGGATCTGGCTGGTCAGGGCCGCCACAATCCGCAGCGAAGGCTCACCGGCCGCGATCAGGGCATCGAGCAGGCTGATCGCCTTGCCCAGGTCTCCGCCGAGCAGGGCATCGCCCACCTGCAGGCTGTTGGTGGCGTGGCATTCCACCAGGGCCGCCACGGCGGCCGGGTCGATCGGTCGCTGGCCGCAGTAGAGCGCCAGCTTCTCCAGCTCACTGGCGAGGCGGGCACTGTCGCTGCCGATCGCTTCCGCCAGGGCCTCCAGAGCTTCCGGCGCCACCGTGTGGCCCAGCGCCTCGGCCGTGCGACGCACCAGTTCAACCTGGCCGCTGCCATCCCAGACCGCCGGCAGAGCAAAACTCTGCTCCAGGGCAACGGCCTTCAGGGCTTTGGTGGTGCGCAGCCGGGCATCCGGCTTGCCAGGGCTGATCAGCACCAGGTGGCTGTGGTCGGGGATCAGCCCCAGGCTCTCCTCCAGCACCGCGGCCAGCTCGGCCGGGCAGCCACTGCAGAACGGACTGCGCTGCAGCAGCACCACCCGGTCACCACCCCCCAGGGGTGGCGTCCGGGCCTCGCTCAGGGCCTGGGCCGCCTGGGCCGGGTCCTGGCCATCGAGGCGGGTGAGGTTGATGCTCTGCCAACCGGGATCCACCACCGCTGCGATCAAAGACTCCACCGCCCTGTTACGGCTGGCTTCGTCGTCTCCCCAGTAGAGATGGATCGGCATCAGGGCTGGCCGTGGATCACCCGATCTTCATCGAGAGCATTCGGATCATCCGCCAACGGCTGGGGACAGCCGGTCCTGGCGGGGTGGAACAGGACGTGCTGGAGAGGCTTGTGCACAGCAGTGGCGATCTGGCGATCGTGCCGGACCTGCGCTTCAGCGTCGGGGCCTGTCAGGTGGGCATGGAGGCGCTGGCCTCCGGGGCCGTGATCCTCACCGATACCGCCATGGCGGCGGCGGCGGTGGCGCCGATGGCGGGGCGCACCTTCGCCAACCCTGTGCGCTGCGTCCTCGACTGGGCACCTCCCCAGGCGCCGGAGGGGGGCACCCGCGCCGCCGAGGGCATGGCGGCGGCGATCGCGGAGCATCCAGGGGCGGTGGTGCTGGTCGGAAGCGCCCCCACCGCCCTGGAGCGTCTGCTGCGGCTGAGCGCCGCGGCTGCCGGCAGGGGAGAAGGGGTGCCGGCCCTGGTGATCGGCATGCCGGTGGGCTTCGTGGGTGTGGCCGAAAGCAAGCGCCAGCTTGCCGAGAGCGAGCTGCCCCAGATCCGGCTGGAGGGCAGCAAGGGCGGCGCCGGCCTCGTGGCGGCGGCGGTGAACGCGCTGCTGCGGCACGCCTGGCTGGTTCGGGCCCGAAGCCAGCCCTAGGCCGCGCTCTGGAGCCCCATCACCACATGGCTGTTGGCCTCGATCCTGCCGAGCACCTGGCGGGCGCGGCGCACCACCGGCGCCGGCACGCCGGCCAGACGGGCCGCCTCGATGCCGTAGCTGCGGCTGGCGCCGCCGGGACGCACCTGATGCAGGAACAGCAGCCGGTCGCCGGTTTCCTCGACCATCACCTGGAAGTTGGCCACATTCGGAAGCAGCTCAGCCAGCTCGTTGAGCTCGTGGTAATGGGTGGCGAACACGGCCCGGGCCCGCAGGCCCTCGGCCAGGTGCTCGGCCACCGCCCAGGCGATCGAGAGGCCGTCGAAGGTGGCGGTGCCGCGGCCGATCTCGTCGAGCAGCACCAGGGAGCGATCGGTGGCGTGGTGAAGGATGTTGGCTGTTTCGGCCATCTCCACCATGAAGGTGGACTGGCCCGTGGCCAGATCATCAACGGCGCCGACCCGGGTGAAGATGCGGTCGCAGAGCCCGAGCCGGGCGGAGCGGGCCGGAATCCAGCTGCCGATCTGGGCCATCAGCTGCAGCAGCCCCGTCTGGCGCAGATAGCAGCTCTTGCCACTGGCATTCGGGCCGGTGAGCACCACCAGATCGGGCTGGCCTGGCTCGCCCAGATGGATGCCATTGGCGGCGAAGGCTTCGTCCACCAGCAGTTGCTCCACCACCGGATGGCGGCCTGCCTCGATGAACAGGCGGCGGTCGTCGCTGAGCTCGGGGCAGCAGTAGCCACCCAGAGCGGCCACCTCGGCGAGGGAGGTGATCGCATCAAGGGCGGCCACCCGACGCGCCGCGGCCCGGATCGGAGCGGCCAGAGCGCCCACCGCGGCACGGATCTCGCTGAACAGCCCGTATTCCCGCTGGGCGGCGCGGGCACGCAGCTGCAGGATCCTGCCCTCACGAGCCTTCAGGGCGGGGGTGGCGAAGCGCTCTTCGTTGGCCAGGGTCTGTCGGCGGATCCAATGGTCTGGCACCGCCTTGGCCCGGGCCCGGCTCACTGAAAGGAAGTAGCCAAAGCTCCGGTGAAACTGCAATCGCAAGGTGGGGATGCCACTGTTGCGCCGCTCCGCCGCCTCCTGATCGGCCAGCCAGGCCTGGTGATCATCAAGCTGGTTGCGCAGGCCGTCCAGCTGCGCATCGACGCCGTCGTGAATCAGGCCGCCTTCGCTGAGGCTGAGTGGTGCTGGATCCAGCAGGGTGTGGCGCAGCTGGACGGCCAGCTCCACCAGCTCGGGGACGGGCTGCTGGAGAACCTGTAACGGGGTGCTGGTCGCCGAGGCCAGCAGGGCACCCAGCCGGGGCAGCCGCTCGAGACCATCGGCGAGGGCAACCAGATCCCGGGCCGAGGCCGAGCCGGCGCCGGCCCGGCCGGCCAACCGTTCAAGATCACCCATCGGCCTTAGCAGGCGCCGCAGGGCCAGCCGCAGCGGCCGCTGATCCACCAGTTCACTCACCCCCTTCTGGCGCTCCCGGATCGCGCCCAGATCAAGCAGCGGCTGCTCGATCCAGCGGCGCAGGCAACGGCCGCCCATGGCGGTCATGGTGCGATCCAGGGCCCAGAGCAGGGATCCCTGCAGCTGGCCGTCCCGCTGGGTGCGGGTGAGCTCGAGGTTGCGCCGGGTCTGGGCATCCAGCACCAGTTGATCGCCCGCGAACCTGAGGGTGGGGGGATCGAGTGGCACCACCGCCGGCCTCTGGCCGCCGGCCGGGTCCGCCTCGCCGGGCTGGGTGTCATCGAGATAGCGCAGCAGACCGCCGGCCGCCCGCAGCGCCAGGGGGGCTTCGCCCAGGCCCAGCCCATCGAGGCTGGCCAGCTCGAAGCGCTCCAGCAGGGTGCGGCGGGCCTCCGGCGCCGAGAACGGCGTGAGCGGCAGGCGGGTGAGGTGAAGGGCATCGGGGCACCAGCTGGGGGAGGCTGCGGCGGGGCCGTCGTTCGACGTTTCCCCGCTCGGCCAGAGCAGTTCGGCGGCCTCCAGCTGCAGCAGCTCCTGGTGGAGGTTGGCGCTGCCCTCCCGCTGACTCACCCTGAACTCGCCGGTGCTCACATCGGCGATGGCCAGGCCCCAGTGGCCCTGCTCGACCACTGCCGCCGCCAGCCAGTTGTTGCGGCGGGCGGCGAGCATTCCTTCCTCGAGCACGGTGCCGGGGGTGAT
Organism: Synechococcus sp. CS-1326; assembly: GCF_025128115.1. Classification (NCBI taxonomy): domain Bacteria; kingdom Bacillati; phylum Cyanobacteriota; class Cyanophyceae; order Synechococcales; family Synechococcaceae; genus Synechococcus; species Synechococcus sp. CS-1326. Next base: position 178,689 of record NZ_JAHLYV010000035.1, read on the forward strand.
CACCCGGGTGATCTCCCGCTTGAGCAGAGCGCCCTTGGCCGGTGTGGTTTCCAGTTGGTCGCAGAGGGCCACGCACAGACCCAGCCGCACCAGGTCACCGCAGTAGCGCTCGGCGGCGTGGTGGGGGATGCCGGCCATCGGCACCCGTCCGATCCCCTTGCCGGCCTCCTTGCCGGTGAGGGTGAGCTCCAGCAGTCGGGACACCCGGATCGCGTCTTCGAAGAAGCATTCGAAGAAGTCGCCGAGCCGGTAGAGCAGCACCCGCTCGGGGTGGGTTTGCTTCAGGGTCACATAGTGACGCAGCATCGGCGGCAGGGCCGCCGGATCGACCAGGCTGTGGTGGTGCCAGGCGGGCAGGTCGGAGTCGGCATCGGTGGCAGGTGCCGCACTGCCGGCAGGAGCGGCTGCCGAATCGGCTATCACCCGGCGCGTTCGGGGTCGGGCGGCCGCCTGGGCGATCAGGGCCGCGTCGTCGAGCTCGGTGTCACCTGGATCTGGCTTGACTGGATCGGGCTCGGCAGGAGCCTGGGATGGGACAGCGGCGGGGCCGAACAGGCTTCCCTGAACGACTGGAGCAGCAATCAGCGACAGCTGTTCCTGGGCTTCCGCCGCCACGCTTCACCTCCACCGAGGGCCTGATCGTAGGAGGCTCGGAGCGCCGGTTCCGGCCGCCGCCGCGACCCGCCGCCCCGACAAGTTGTGAAGGATCCAGCCGGGGAGCCGCGCAGTAGCCGGTCCAGCGTGGGAAGATCGCCCCAATGCCCGTCTAGGCCCCTGTAGGACCCATGCAGATTCTCAACACCCTCACCGTTCTGGCCCTGGTGGTGCTGTCTTTCGCGCTGGTGGTGGCGGTGCCGGTTCTGTACGCCAGCAGCGAGGACAGCGGCCGCTCCAATCGCCTGATCCTGCTGGGTGGAGCGGCCTGGGTGGCGCTCGTTCTGCTCAACTGGGGCATGAGCTATTTCGTGGTCTGAGTCCCTTTGACGATTTTCGAAGGTCGGTTCACCGATGTCAGTGACCTCCGCATCGCTGTGGTGGTGGGCCGTTTCAACGACCTGGTCACCGGCAAGCTGCTGAGCGCCTGTCTGGATTGTCTCTCCCGCCACGGCATTGATGTCAGCCCCACCAGCCAGCAGCTGGATGTCGCCTGGGTGCCGGGCAGTTTTGAGATCCCTCTGGTGACCCAGAAACTGGCGGCCAGTGGGCGCTATCAGGTGCTGATCACCCTGGGGGCCGTGATTCGTGGAGACACCCCCCATTTCGATGTGGTCGTCGCCGAGGTGAGCAAGGGGGTGGCAGCCGTTTCCCGGTCGACCGGCGTGCCGGTGATCTTCGGCGTGCTCACCACCGACACGATGCAGCAGGCCCTGGAGCGGGCCGGCATCAAAAGCAACCTTGGCTGGAGCTACGCGCTGCAGGCCCTGGAGATGGGCAGCTTGATGGCGGGGTTGCCAGGATCTGCGAGCTACCCCTGAGCGGATTGCCCTCATCAAGAAGCATGATTCTCAGCGGGTTTCGCTCAAAGTAGGGTTGCGAAGCAAAATAGTGAAGAACTTTTTCTCATGATGGAATGATCATGTTGGCAAAAAACTTTCTGTCATAAATTGCAATTACTGATGCAGGAAATCTAGCCAAATTTAATTTCATCATGCAATCAATCGTTCAATGCTTTTCACCTCTTGAGATCGCAAAAGCAAGCGCTATCCATCAGAACGATTCTTGAAGTCGCCGTACGGCATGTCGATGTTTGCGAATGACGCCCCCAGGTTGTATTGTTATTGATTAACCTGATCCTAAACATATTTTTGCTTGTGAGATTTTGCCTTTACAGTGCTAGCCAGCGACTTGCAATGATTGCTCGAATTCGTTGCTGTGCATTGAATCGAGATGTAGCTTGGAGGCTCAAGCTGGTACCTCAGTAAAGATACCAGCCTGAGCGTCACCACTGGTTTCAGTCTCAGCTCACTCTTGTTCCGCAGCCGCTGCTTCCAGTTCGGCTTTGGCCTTGCGAAACTGCTCCAAGCGGCTGCTGTCGCACTGCAGTCCCTCAGCCTTGTGCAGCAGCGCCCGCATCTCGCCCTCCAACTGCTTCTCGCCTTATTGCTAAGCAGAAGATGCTCGTATAGATGTCAATCCCCCTGGCAGACAGATTTGCCGATTCCGAGAGGGTGCAGCTGCCGGCTCTTAATCCGCCAAGCAGCCCGCCCGCAATGGCGGAGCGGGCGGGCTGCTTGGCGGGAGCCTGGGCTTCTGATCTCCGGGGTTCTCAGGTCCCTCTGGTGCGTACCGGTTGCCTACCCAGCAGTATTCGGTAGACCTCCCGGGCAATGAACCGTTTGAGGCACCGCAGAATTTCGGGCTTCGAGAGGCCTTCCTCGGTGCGCCGTGCTGCGTAGGACTGGGTCTGCCCATCCCAGCGGAGCCGCACCACGGCAATGCGGTGCAGAGCCGCATTGGCCTGGCGGTTACCTCCCCGGTTCAGCCGGTGCCGATTCGTCTTCCCCGAACTGGCTGGTAGCGGACTGACTCCACAGAGCGCCGCGAACCCTGCATCGCTGCGAAATCGTTCCGGATTATCACCGGCGGCGGCGAGCAGCGTGGCAGCGTTGTCGACGCCGACGCCGTAGGTCTGGCGCAGCCCCGGGCAGACAGCCTGGGTAAGGGAATCGAGGTCGCTGAGCAGCACCTCAATCTCCTGCTCCAGGGATTGAATCCGGCGGGCAAGGGTCCGGAGTGCACGTTTGGCGGCTGCCATGGGCCTATCAAGAACACCGGGGCACAGAGCGGCGCAGGCATCGATCAGCGGCCGCCGGGTGAGGTTCCCGAGTCGCTCCCGCAGGGCCGCCGGTGCCGTCACCAGGAGTGCCTTGATCTGGTTGATCGCACGGGTCTTGCCCTCCGTGGCCGAATCCTTAGCCACCTTGAGCATCCGGATCATCTCCACCTGGTCGGCCCCGGTTTTGGGTGTGGCAGTGGCTGTACCCGCCAGGTATGCCCTTGCGGCCGCCTCAGCGTCGATGGCATCGTCCTTGCCGAGCCGTCGTCTCACCGATCGATCCGTTCGGTTCACTTCGACGACGGGGAAACCCGCATCCAGAAGCTCGCGGGTCAGACCGGCCCCATAAGAGCTTGTGCCTTCAATCGCATAGACGGGGTTGGAGCCAAACTCCTCGCTCCAGACGATCAGATCGTCGTATCCCTTGCGAGTGGTGGGGATTCGGTGTTCTCCGAGCCTGCCGCCATTGGGGGCCAGGGCTACGGCCACGTGAACGTCCTTGTGGGTGTCGACGCCGATCACGACGTCAGGTGCTCGGTCCTTGCAGACCTGTGCCAGGGTCGATGATGCCATCGCTTCTTGATGGTGGTGGGGAAGGAGCGATCAGCTGGGAAGCCGGACAGGACTGTGATGGGGCCTCTCGACCAGGCTCGTATTAGGTCACTGGCTTCTTAGCTGATCGGCCCCATCAATCCAGGTCGACAGATCTTCTGGAAGACAACGACAGGAAGTCGTGTCGGCCTACGGAGGGTCAGACCTGGACTTCTGGGGTTCCCTGGATCATCACAGCC